>DATLCI010000113.1:0-17130 GCA_035526435.1 Terriglobales bacterium | reverse complement strand
ACGATCTCCGCCCCCAACGCGCGGGTAGCGTCGACCTTGTTTTTGGGCGCGCTGTTGGGAAGAACTATGACGGCCTTGATGCCCAGTTCACGAGCCGCATAGGCAACGCCCTGGGCGTGATTGCCGCTGGAGTGGGCGATGACGCCCCGTTTTTTCTCCGCAGGACTTAGAGAAGAGATCTTGTTATAAGCGCCGCGGAGTTTGAAGGAGCCGATCGGCTGGAAGCTCTCGCACTTGAGGTAAAGCTGCTGCCCGGCGGTCCATTGGGGAAAGAGCAGGAGCGGGGTGCGGGTGGCCACGCCTTTGATGCGCTCCTGCGCGCGCTTAATGTCATCTAAGGTTACGATGTGAGCCTCCGCAAGCTTCGCTTCAAATCTCCAGGATCACAGGCAAGGTCTTCAGATCTCCAAAATCACGGGCAGAATCAGGGGTCGCCGCGCCGTGCTCTTCACGATAAACCGCTTGAGGTCCTGCCGGATCTTTTCCTTGATCACGCCGTAGTCGGCTTTTTCTTCGGCGCTGGATGAGTCGAGCGTCTTGGCAATGATGTCACGCGCCTGCCCGGAAAGTTCTGCCTCGGTGGAGGCGGAGGCGAAGCCGCGCATGACGATCTCCGCAGACTCCACTCTTCCGCTCAACTTATTGATGGCGATGATGGGCAGCACGATGCCGTCTTCGCTCAAGTGCCGACGGTCGCGGATGACGAGGTCTTCGACCACGTCGCCGAGCGAACCGGAATCGATGCATACGCGACCCACGGTTACTTTGCCGGCTTTACGCGCGCCAAGTTCGTCGATCTCAAGGATGTCTCCACTCTCGATCATCATGACATGGCCGACGGCCCCGTGCATCGACTTGGCCATGGCGGCATGACGCCGCAGTTGGCGATATTCACCGTGTACGGGAATGAAATATTTAGGACGCACCAGGTTGATGATGAGACGGAGCTCTTCCTGACTGGCGTGTCCGCTGACGTGGACGGGCGGCCAGGAGCCATCGTCGTAGATGACGTTGGCGTCACGGCGGAAGAGATGGTCCACCACGCGATAAATCGCTTTCTCATTGCCGGGAATGATGCGCGAGGAGAGCACGACGGTGTCATTCGGCTCGATCTTGGCATGCTTGTGATTATCAACGGCGGCCCGCGATAGCGCGGACATAGGCTCGCCCTGAGTGCCGCTGATCATGACGCAAACTTTTTCTGGGGGAAAATCACGGATCTGGCCGGGATGAATGAGGAGCCCGTCGGGAACATTGATATAGCCGAGGTCGAGCGCGATCTCGGTGGTGTCATTCATGGAGCGGCCCACGAGCGAGACTTTGCGGCCATGACCAAAGGCGAGGTCCAGCGCCAGCTTCACCCGATGAACAGAAGATGAGAAGCAGGAAATGAAGAGGCGCCGTTTAGCGCGCTCGAATATCTCCTCGAATTTTGCATGGACGGCGCGCTCGCTCGGAGTGTAGCCGGGGCGCTCGACATTGGTGGAATCCTGCAACAGCGCGAGCACGCCCTCTTTGCCATACTCGGCGAAGGCGTGCAGGTCAAAGAGATGGTTGTCAGTGGGGGTGGGATCGACTTTGAAATCACCGGTATGGATGATGACGCCGAGTGGCGTATGGATCGCCAGCGCTACGCAATCCACCAAACTATGGGTGACGCGAATGGGGCGGATCGTAAAGGGACCGAGAGTGAAACGCTCGTCAGGCCGAATCTCGATGAGTTCGGCGTCGTCGAGCAGGCCGTGCTCGTCGAGCTTGTTCTCGATCATGGCCAAAGTGAACTCGGTGGCGTACACCGGGACGTTCAGGTCGGTGAGCAGCCAGGGAAGTCCGCCAATGTGATCTTCATGGCCATGAGTGAGGATGACGGCCTTGACCATGTGGCGATTTTCGAGGAGATAGGCGATGTCCGGAACAACGATGTCAACGCCAAGGAGCTCAGATTCCGGAAACATCAGGCCACAATCAATGACGATGATGTTGTCAGCCCAGCGAATGGCCATGCAGTTCATGCCAAACTCGCCGAGCCCGCCAAGCGGGATTAACTGTAGTTTTCCTGGGGGCATACTAGCGAAAGATCAAGAGATTGATGCTAACACGTTCGAGAATCAGGAGCCGGGAGAGGCCTGGGTGGCGCGGGCGGCGGTCTCGGCCTCGGTGGCCATGGAATCGGCAATCTTTGTGTGCTTTTTCCACATGATCGTCCCGGCGATCCAATGGTAAATGCCGATACCGCCGTAAAACATCCCTGCGATGCCGACGAATCGCGGGGGGAGAACGAGCGCCATGAAAGCTGAGATCACGCCAAAGCCGACCATAGCGGCGTGATTGATCATCTCGTACTTAGTCATGTGAATCTCAAGCGGATCTAACTCAAGTTCATGACGAAGATGATACGCATGGCGATACATGAGAAGGAGGATCAAGAAGACGGCAGCGAATCCTAATCCGTAGATCACCATGAGAGTGGTCACTTCATGTTGAGCCTGCAACATAGGGGCATTGACCGGGCCATGGGGCAGCAGTCGCCCGCCAGTGAAAGACCCTACCAGAAAGGTAAAAAGGAATTTCAAGGGATACACATAAAACAGGACCACGAACAGCAAGGCGCAATTCAGGATGGAAGCCCAGAGAGTCTGAAGGCCGTAGCGCCGGAAAAATTTAACATGGTGATGCCACACCATCGCCAGCAGGGCGAAGCAGATGGCGAAGGCGCCGAATCCCTTCATGGCGTTGGTGAGCTCTTCGAAGGTGTGTGGCACTTCCAGAGCTACTACTAACAGCGTGACGGCAAAGGCGAATACCGCATCGGCAAAGGCTTCGATGCGGGTCATCTCGCCGCCGCGCCAACGGAAGTTCTTGTCGGTAAGGAGATTGGTCTTAGATAGCGAGGAGGTATGACTCATTGGGCTCCTTAACTCTGTACGCCTTCCAAAACGGTTGGCGAGGGCTGTTCCTTGCCAAACTCACCTTCCCACTTGGCGATGACCACGGTGGCCAGGCAGTTTCCAATCACGTTGACGGAGGTGCGGGCCATGTCCATGAGCTCGTCTATGCCGACGATGAGGAAGATGGGCCATACGGGCAGATTGAATGAAGCCGCCGTGCCGAGCAAGATGACGAGGGTGGCGCGGGGGACCCCGGCAACTCCTTTGCTGGTAAGCATCAGCGTGAAAACGATGACCAACTGCTGACCAAGAGTTAAATGAATGTTCGCGGCCTGCGCCACGAACATAGTGGCCAGCGCGAGGTAGAGCGTGCTGCCGTCGAGATTAAAGCTGTAGCCGGTAGGCATGACGAAGGCGACGATCTGGCGCGGGACGCCGAGCGCTTCCATCTGCTCCATGGCGCGCGGGAGCGCCGCTTCAGAGCTGGTGGTGGCGAAGGCGATAGAGACCGGCTCCGCGATGGCTTTGGCGAATCGTTTGATAGGAACACGGAAGATGAGAGCTACCGGCAAAAAGACCGTCAGCATGAAGACGATGAGCGCGGCGTACAGCGTGCCGAGCAACATGAACAAGTTCTTCAAGATGCCGAGGCCCATGTGTCCGACGGTGTAGGCCATGGCTGCGCCCACGCCGATGGGCGCGAAATACATCACGATATTCGTGAATTTGAACATCGTTTCGGAAAGACTTTCCGCGAAGGCGAGCATGGGGCGGCGGCGTTTTTCATCGAGCAGTGCGAGCGAGATGCCAAACAGAATGCTGAAGACGACTACTTGAAGGACTTGGCCTTCGGCGACGGACTTGGCGATGTTCTCCGGGAAGACGTGCAAAATGATGTCGCTGGGCGTCTGCTTGACGGCCACGGGCAGAGTCTCGCTTGACTCCGGTGGTGGCGTGACGCCAGCCCCCGCTTGCGAGATATTGATGGCAGCAAGTCCGATGAAGAGCGCGATGGTGGTGACGACTTCGAAATAGATGAGCGACTTGATGCCCATGCGTCCAACTTGCTTCAAGTTGGAGTGGCCGGCAATGCCGACGACCAGCGTGCCGAAGAGCAAGGGCGCGATGATGGTCTTGATCATCTTCAGGAAAATCTTGCTGAGCAGTTGGAGCTTGACGGCGGTCTCGGGGAAGTCGTGTCCGATCTCCGCGCCAATGACCATGCTGAAGAGGATCCAGGTGGTCAGCGAGCGCCGATTGAAGGCGAAGACCGCAAGCACGGCGATGGCGAGCCAGCGCAGGGTGAACGTGATCGCAGTGGGAATCGCGATCCAGGCTTCGCGCAAGGCAAGAGAGAGCGCCGCGGAGATCGCGAAGAGCGTGACGGCGACGACGAGGATCTGGTTGTTGCGGTTAATGGCCATACGGGAGTTTCGAGTTCCTAGTTTCTAGTTTCTAGATATTTTAGTTTTGGAGTCGACCGCTTTCATTAAGCCATTCAAAAGCCGAGAGACTTCTTCGCAATCTTTTCAAGCTCCATGGACTTCGGTGCGCTAATATAGGCCAGCTTAGTGCCTATCAACAACTGCGTCTCTACTTCGAGCAAAGACCCCTTCGCCATGCCTAAAAAGTGATGGAACTCGCCTTTTGAATTCCGTCCTTGCCCCTCCGCGATATTGCAAGCTATGGAGACTGAGGCTCGTCGAATCTGGCCTGCTAGTCCATAAAATTCGTGCTTAGGAAACGCTTCTGTCGCTTGGTAGATCTTCAAACTGAGGGCCACTGCCTTCTGCCAAACAATCAAGTCTCGATAGGAGTTGGACAATCTCATCCTCCTGTTCTAACGCAAAACCAACGACTGGAGAAGACTAGGCTTACATCACCGGAGTAGTTCTTCCAGTTCGACCGAGGCTCCGGTCTTTTCGTCGCGATACTTCACGATCACGGGCGCGTACAGTGACAGGCCCCATTCGGCGGACTTTCCTTTGGTAATGGCGCGGGAGCCGGGAACGACGACGGCGTCTTCCGGGATAATGAGCGGCTGGTCGGCAGTGGCGCGGTAGATCTCACCTTTGACGACGTCGTAAACGGGAGTGGAGCGCGTGAGGATCACACCGGCGGCGATGACGGCGCGCGCTCGGACGTGCGTGCCTTCGTAGATGCCGCAGTTGCCGCCGACTAGGACTTCGTCCTCAATGATGACCGGAGAAGCGTTGACCGGCTCCAGCACTCCCCCAATCTGCGCGGCGGCGCTCAGGTGGACGCGCTTGCCGATCTGAGCGCAGGAGCCGACCAGGGCGTGCGAATCAACCATGGTGCCTTCGTCGACATAGGCGCCAACATTTATATACATGGGTGGCATGCAAACGACGGACGGCGCAACGTAAGCGCCGAGACGGATGGAGGATCCGCCGGGGACAACGCGGATGCGGTCGGAGAGGCGGATGCGCCGGGCGGGGAAGGTGTCCTTGTCGAGGAAAGAAAGCGACTTGGGGTCGCCCATCTCGGCGAGCTCGCCTAAACGGAATCCCAAGAGGATGCCGCGCTTGACCCAGGCATTGGCGCGCCATCGTCCGTCATGCTTTTCCGCGGCGCGAATCTCGCCATGAGTGAGGGCGCGACGAAATTCGATGAAGGTACGCTTGGCTTCCGTGAGGTCAGCCGGAGGCGAGCTTTCAGCGAACAGCGCTTCAATGGCTTGCTGTAAAGGGTGCATGGGCGGAAGCGAAAGTATAGCTTGCCCGTGCGCAGCGGCAAAGCGTTTCGGTGGACGCTCTTAGCGAACGGCCCTTAGCGAATCAGGCCGGAGGCGCGGGCGATGGCCTCGAGCTGGGCGCGAGAGTCGTCTTTCATGCGGACCATGGGGAGCCGGTAATTTTCTTCGAGCTTGCCCATCATAGCGAGCACTGCCTTCACCGGCATGGGATTCGATTCGATGAAGTTGGCCTGCATGAGCGAAAGAAATTTGCGGTGGATGGCGCGTGCGGACTTCCAGTCGTTAGCGAGGGCGAGCCGGCAAATGTCAGACATCTCGCGCGGGATCTCATTGGAAGCGACGCTGATGACGCCGACTCCGCCGAGCGCGATGACGGGCAAGGTGATGGCGTCGTCGCCGGAGAAGACGAGAAAATCCTCAGGCACGGCATTGCACACGTCGGCAATCTGCGAGATGTTGCCGCTGGCTTCTTTGACGCCGCGAATGTTTTTTACCGCAGCGAGGCGCGCGAGAGTGGCGGGCTCAAGGTTGGCGGCGGTGCGTCCGGGGACGTTGTAAAGGATGATGGGCTTGGTGGCGGCTTCCGCGATGGCTTTGAAGTGCTGAAATTGGCCCTCCTGCGTCGGCTTGTTGTAATAAGGCGAGGCGGAGAGGATGTAGTCAACGCCTTTGCGGGCAGAGACAGTTCTCGTTTTGTCCACCGCTTCCCGGGTGTTGTTGGAGGTGGCTCCGGCGCAGATGGGGACGCGCGCCTTGGCGGCGTCAATGACGATGTCGATGACGCGGAGCCATTCGTCGGAGGAGAGCGCGGGCGTCTCGCCGGTGGTGCCGCAAGGGACGAGGAAGTCAATCTTGCTCTCAATCTGCCAGTCGACGAGATCGCGAAGGCGAGGTTCGTCGATGGAGCCGTCTTTGGTGAAAGGAGTGACGAGGGCGGTACCGCAGCCGCGTAAAGGCATGGCGTCCTTACTTTAACTCGCGAAAAATATCTTTGAATTCGAAAAAACCCTTTTTGCCCTGGAGCCATTCGGCGCCGCGCACTGCGCCTTCGGCGAAGCCCATGCGTGACTTGGCGTCGTGGACCAGCATCATGGAGTCGAAAGCGGAGTCGAGGAACATCACGTGCGTGCCGACGGTGTCACCCTCGCGGATGGAAGTGATCTCCGGTGGGGGATCGATACCAGCGCCCAGGATCTTCTGGAGGGTGACGGCGGTGCCGGAGGGTGCGTCCTTTTTCTCGGTGTGGTGACGTTCGGAGATCTTGGCGGCGTAACCGAGTTTTACGGCAAAGGATGCGGTGTGGGCGATCTCGAAGAAGATATTTACTCCAATAGAAAAGTTGGAGCCATACAGGAAGCCGATACCGCTGGATTCAGCGAGATGGTGAACGTAAGTCAGTTCGCCGTACCATCCGGTAGTGCCGACCACGATATTCTTGCCTGCGGCCGCGCAGGCGCGAATGTTCTCCAGGACCGCAGTTGGGGTAGTGAAATCGATGACGGCGTCGAAGGGCTGGAGGCTCTGCGCGGACAGGGCGCTGCCCGCCGGGTTTTCCGATTCGCCCCAAGCCGTGACGGTGTGGCCGCGCTGCTGGGCCACTTCCGCGACGAGGCCGCCGGTCTTGCCCTTACCGAGTACCAGTATGTTCATCGTTTGGCCGTCTCCGCATGAAGACGCTCGCCAAAGATCTCCGGATCCGGATCGGCGAAGAAGGCTTCATGCAATTTCGTGATGGCCTCGGGGACGTCATCTTCGGCGATCACAAAGCTGATATTAATCTCGGAGGCGCCCTGGGAGATCATACGGACATTCATGTCGGGAATGGCGCCGAAGACCCGGGCAGCGATGCCCGGCGTGCCGCGAATGTTCTCGCCCACCAGACAGACGATGGCTTTGCGGCCTTCATATTTCACGTCGGCAAGCTTCTGGAGGTCGGCGGCGATGGCAGGCAAAGCTTCGTTGGAATCGACCGTGAGCGAAACGCTGACCTCGGAGGTCGAGACCATATCCACCGGGCACTTGTGACGATCAAAGACTTCGAAGATGGACCGAAGGTAACCGTGGGCCATGAGCATGCGGGTGGCGACAACGTCGACGATGGTGATGCGCTTCTTCGCGGCGATGGCCTTGAAGATGTTACGAGTGCGGGGAGCGCGGGCGGTGATGCGCGTGCCTTCGTTCTTAGGATTGCGCGAATTCATAACGTAAACCGGAATGTTCTTCTGGATGGCGGGCAGGAGCGTGGCGGGGTGCAGCACCTTCGCGCCGAAGTAGGCCAGCTCCGCGGCTTCCTCAAAGCTAATGGCCTTGATGCGGCGGGCGTTGGGGCAAAGATTGGGATCGGTAGTCATCATGCCATCAACGTCGGTCCAAATCTCGATGCGTTGAGCGTCGAGACCGGCGCCCACGATGGCGGCGGTAAAGTCTGAGCCACCGCGTCCGATAGTGGTCGTCACGCCCTCTTTGGTAGAGGCGATGAAGCCGCCCATCACGGGAACGCGTCCGTGCTCGAGCAGAGGCCGGACATTTTTAGCGAGGCGCGGATTGGTCTCTTCGAAGAGGGGCACGGCTTTCGAGAAAGAAGTGTCGGTGATGATGCAGTCGCGTGCATCCACATACGAAGCGTTGAGGCCGCGCGCGGAAAAAGCCTCCGCAACCATCTTGCTGGAAATGCGTTCACCGAAGGAGACCACATTGTCCATGGTGCGAGGGGTGAGTTCGCCGACGGCACTGATTCCGCGCAGGAGTTCGTCAAGGGCGTCGAAATCAGCTTCGAGTTGCGAATGAAACTGGGTAAAGACGCCACTGCCCAGCAGTTCCCCGGCGGCGCTATAGTGCCGCTCGCGCAGTTCGCGAGCCATAGTCAAAGCAGTCTCGCGGCTGCCGCTGCCGGCTTCGCGAGCGGTGGCCAGAAGCTTGTCAGTGACTTTCGCCATCGCGCTGACGACGACTACAGGATGTTCGGTAAGCCGTGCGCGAACGATCTCCACCACCCGATCAATGGCGTGAGAATCTTCCACGGAGGTCCCGCCAAACTTCATCACGATCATAGGCGGGCCTGGCTACGGGTTGAGGCAACGAGACTCATGCTTCCAAGTAGCCCTTCACCTTCAATAATTCAGCGTTGAGGATGGCCGCTCCGGCAGCACCGCGGACAGTGTTGTGAGAGAGCACGGTGAACTTCCAATCAAAAATGCTGCAGGCGCGCAACCGGCCAATCGTCGTGGTCATGCCTTTGCCGCGATGAATGTCGAGCCGGGGCTGTGGGCGGTCGATGCGCTCGTCGTAGTGAATGACCTGGGCGGGAGCACTGGGCAGATTGAGCTGCGCGACATTGCTCTTGCATCCGCGCCAGGCGGCGATGATCTGCTCGGCGCTGGCGGGCTTCCGCAGCTTTATTGAAACCGATTCGGTATGACCGTCTTCGACGGCGACGCGATTGCATTGCGCGCTGATGGCGAAGTCGGCGAGCTGGAGCTGGTCGTTGTGCATTTTGCCTAAAAGTTTTTTGGCTTCGGCTTCCATCTTCTCTTCTTCTTTGGCGATGTAGGGAATGACGTTGCCGAGGATGTCGAGCGAAGCGACGCCGGGATATCCAGCGCCGCTGATGGCCTGCATGGTTACCGCAAAAACTTTTTCAAGGCCGAATTGCTCGGCTAGCGGGGCCAGGGCGATGGCCAGCCCCATAATGGAGCAATTCGAGTTGGTAACGATGCAGCCGCGACCCTTGGACTTGCGCCATTCCTGCCTATCAATGAGAGCGAGTTGATCGTCATTGATCTCCGGGATAATGAGAGGAACATCCGGGTGCATGCGAAAGGCACTGGAGTTGGTGATGAGCACATGCCCGGCGGCGGCAAACTTCGGCTCCAAGTCCTGCGCCAATGCGGCATCGAGCGCGGCGAAGATCACCCGGGGCGCTCCATCGGGAGCGGCCGCAGAAACTTTCATGTGAGCAATACGATCAGGGATGGATGTGGTGAGCTTCCACTTGGCGGCGTCCTGGTAGGCGAGTCCGGCGGAACGTTCAGAGGCAGCAAGCCATGCCACCTCAAACCAGGGATGGTCTTCGAGGAGCTGGACGAAACGCTGTCCGACGGTGCCGGTGGCGCCGAGGATGCCGACTGGGATTTTGGTAGTTGATGGCAAGGCATTAATTTTACTAGACGAGTCTTAGGGTCAGAGGCGAATTCACCACGGAGGCACGGAGACACGGAGATGAACGGGATTGAACGACAAGGGAGACGAAGTTCGGCGCCGGTGCGGCACCAGGAGCAAAGGAAACCTTATTCTTCTTCGGGGCCGCGGGGAGCGTCGTGGTCGACGAGATATTCGTCGATGAGAACGGCACACAGCGCAGCGGTGGGGACGGCTACCAAGGCGCCGATGACACCCGCGAGTGCGCCGCCCAGGCTCAACGAGATGATGACGGCCAAGGGCGGCAGGTCCACGGTCGTCTTCATGATCTTGGGAGTGAGAAACGCCGTTTCGGTCTGCTGATAGACCAAATAGAAGCCCAGGACGCCCAATACTTTTACCGGCTGATCGACCAATGCCACCACGCAAGCCAAAGTGACGGAGACGATGGGGCCAATGATGGGGATGATGTTGGCCAGGCCGCAGATCACGGCCAGCGCGTAAAAGTATTTCAACTTGAGCAGGCCGAAGACGATAAGGCTGGAGATCCCGAGGATGAACATGAGCGCGGCCTGGCCCACCAGCCAATGACGCATGCGTTTTTCCGCGCGGATCAAGGTGCGCTCCAGGCGCTCGCGGCGCTTTGCTTCAAACATGGACAGCGCCCAATAGAAGGCACGTTCGCCGTCCAGGATGAAGTACGCAGTGATGATAATGAAGGTAAAGATGCCGAATACGCCGCCGGCCATCTTTTGCACCACTTCAAAGGCGCCGCCCATCACTCCGGTGAGATATCCCTGGACCTTCGACGAATCGAAATTTTCCATGAAGGGGAGGTGGCGAACTTTTTCCGACAACGCGGCAAACTTTGCCGGAGCGTTCTCGGCGAGCCCCTGGATGTCACGGAAAATCGGGGGCAAGGCAAACATCAGAAAAATCACCAGCGTGCCGATAAGGCCCAGCAGGAGGACGATCACGGCGGCGCCGCGTCCGGGATGATACTTTCCGATGCGCACGCGACGAACTGCGTCAATAGCAGGCGCCAACACCACCGCAAAAAGAATACCGAGGTAGATCGTCATCAAGACGGTCTTCACCTGATACGCCACATAAATGGCGATGCCCAGCAGGAAGAAGTAGAGAATGTCAGCGCGGTGGTTGTGGGTGTCTTTCATGCAGGCGCTCAGTCGCGCAGTACTTCGGTATTTTCCGCCGCGATGACCACGCGTACGAGCTTGTTCTCAGAGTTGAACCAGAGGCTCCACTCCCCGGACTCGCCGGTGAGTTTGAAGGTCTTGAAGAGATGTTCCGTCCCTTTGAGGTTGCGCTTCACTTCACCTACGTAGGTCATGGCTATAAGCAGCGGTTCTTGCTGGTGAGGATTGAGCGTCGGAAGCTTCAACTCGTTCCAGATACATTCGTTCACGCCATTGGGACCTGGCCGGCAACCGAGCGCCATATATTTCCAGGCCAGCACTTCCATCTGGGAAAAGAAATTGTCGTCGATGATGGAGGTGGAAGGGGAAAGAGCATGGGTGGTGACCTTCGGCGGCGCCGCGGAGGTTTCGGCAATGCGCAGGGTAAGGAACTGTTCGTCCTGTGGCTCTACGGTAAGGCTGGCATCCCCTGGTTTGGTCTCCCTCCAGGTGTATTTCTTGAGGGTGCCGTTGGGCGCGAGTTCGAGTTCGGCGGTCTGGGTGGCCTGAGTAGCGTCGTCGGTCTTGATCTCAGAGACGATGAAACTGGATTGTCCACGCTGTTCAATGCGGAAGGTCTCCGTGGCCACCCGCGTGCCCTTCACCACGATGCCAAAGCTGCCGGAGTCTACGACGGAGACCTTCGGTTTGTCGTCCGCAAATGTGGGCTTAGCGGAAACCAAAGCTAAGGCTAAGACGAGTGCCGGGCGAGAATACTTCATCAGGTGTCCTTTATGAGTCGCGTGCCTCGTCGCGGATAATCTCGGCGATGCCGGTGGCAATGTCGCGCACCGAGCGGCCGGAAGTATCCACGCGTCGTTGGGACCGCCGGTAAACCGGCAGCCGGTCTGCATACAGCTTCTTAAAAGATGACAGGTCTTTCAACAGCGGTCGGTGCCCCGCATCCAGAGAGTTAACACAGCGCTGGTGGAGTTCCTCGGCAGGCGCGTCGAGAAAAATGGTGATGGCACCGGCTTTTGCGAGCTGCTCGGCGATGCCGGGCTGCAACCAGGCACCACCGCCGGGCGAGAGAACCAGCGGGCGACGGCGCGTAGACAGGACTTCGGCCAGCGCTTCGCGCTCGGCGCGGCGAAAAAATTCTTCTCCCTGCTGGGCGAAGATCCCAGCGACACTTTTTCCTGCCCGGGCTTCGATCATCCGATCGAGGTCGATGAAGTCGCAACCGAGTTGCTGGGCGAGTTCCTGGCCCACGGAGGTCTTGCCGGAGCCCATGAAGCCGGTGAGGCAGATCACGAATGGGGTGGAACGAGGCGGCGCGGATGCTGGATGCTTCTCCGCCGGTGCCGTGGGCTGGGACAAGGAATGAATCCTAATGAACCCTTCAGGTAATCCGCTATTTACTGTTTCTTGAGGCGGATTTTACCACTGAATGAGCGCAGTTCCACTGAAGAAGATGCCGAGTTCGAGGTGCCGGCAAGGGTCTTGCCTTCCTTCACGGCAAAGGCGGAATGCGCGGGCTTCTGCAAAGGGAAATCATTCTCGACCGAGCCCTGGATGGAGCGCGCGGTAAGGTCGATGGATGCGCTGGCCGGTAAGGAAACGCCGATATCGCCGGAGTGGCTGGTAAAAAGGTAATTGCCCCCACCGGCAAAATCACCGGCGAAGGAGATGGTACCCGCGGTGGTCTTGGCGGTGACATTGGGGCCGGAAACATTGTTCAACTGGATGCTGCCACCGGTAGAGGCGAGTTGCACGCGGCTCTTCTGGACATTGGTCAGCGAGATGTTGGCGTTCACGCTCTGCACCTGGACAAAGCCGCCGCTGACGCCGGTAACCTTCACCTGGCCTTCTTCCGCGTCGAGCGAGACATTGCCATGAAGGTTTTCGACTTCGACGTCACCGCTGCCGGAGTCAATCGTGACGTTGACGTCGGCGGGGGCCTGGATCTCATAGTCGACCCGGGCTTCGTCGGCGGTAGCTTTCAGCGAATGAGTCCGCAGGCTTATGCGATTGCCGGTCTGGCTGGCATCGACTTCCACTTTGTCCGAAGCGGGATTCGCGGAGATCAGGAGCTGGCGTCCGGCCGCGGTTTTGACGGTGATGGTGCCTTTTTGGTTGATGATGGTCACGGTGGCGCCCGGCGCGACGGAGTACTTGAATTCTTTCTTCTCGGCGTGAAGATACAGCGGCAATGCCAGGATGCAGGCGGCGGTAACGGCCACCCAGCGGTTGGAATGTCTGAACGGTGCGCTCATTAAAACTTTCTCCTCACCTGCGACAGTGCTATTCGAGTGACTTGGAAGTCGCCATCTCGTACAACATGGCCCGTTGTGCGTAGGCTTCACGCAGATGTTCGCGGGCGGCGCCATCGTCCGGATCTTCCTGGACGGAGCGGCGAGCGTCCGCGATGTAAGCATTCACGTTCTTCAAGTTGGTGGCGTAGACCTGCTTCAGCGCCGGCGACCGCTGTTCCACGGTGGTGAGCAGTTGCTGATCTTCGCGTTCAGCGGGCGAGAGCTCAGCTACGGTGCTTGTCGGGGACGCGGGCGGCTGGTTCATCTGAAACAGGGTCATCCCCACCAGCAGCACGGCGGCGAGCCCGGCCGCCCAAACCATCGGATTCCATCGGCTGGGCTGCGATGGGTTCAGGCCCAGCCGTTGGGAGCGCCCCCCGGGGACCACTCCTTCGCGTTCCAATGTTGATTGAATGTTGTTCCAGACCCGGGGATTCGGGTCATGCATGGGCAGCAGCAACTTGGCCTGGTCCGCGATGTATTGCAAGTCCGCCACCAGCTCTTTGCAATTACTGCAAGACTGCAGGTGAGGAGATTGGTCCAACCGGTTGCCTTCACCGATCAGGAAAGGCAGTTCTTTGTGGAACTCCGCACAGTTCATGTTCTCTCTCGAATCCTCTACTTCAGCCATGAAGTAGCTCCTTCTCTCTTACTTCCGGGAAGCTTTCTCCGCCTTGCTTAATCGCAAAAGGTCGCGCAGCTTCATCCGGGCCTTATGTAACTGAGACTTGCTGTTGCCGATGGAGCAGCCCATCATCTCAGCAATCTCATTGTGTTCGTACCCCTCGATATCGTGGAGGACGAAGATGATGCGATAACCGGGCGGCAGACTTTCAATGCACCGCTCGAGGTTTACGCGATCGATGGAGCCCGCCAGTACGTTGTCGCGGGCGCCAATGTCTTTTTTGGGGCCGTCTTCCTGCTGCGGCTCCATCATTTCGTCGAGCGAGACCTCGTTCAGTCCCTTCTTGCGCAGATGCATCAGCACCACGTTGACGGAGAGCCGATGCAGCCAGGTCGAGAAAGCGGACTCGCCTCTAAATGTCCCGATCTTGCGGAAGAGCTGCAAGAACGCCTCTTGTGCCAGGTCTTCGGCTTCCGCCGTGTTGCCGACCATGCGCAGACAGAGGGAATACACCCTACGCTTATGAAGTGCGTACAACGCTTCAAAGGAGGCGGCGTCGCCAGCCTTCGCGCGTTCAATCGCGTCGGCTTCCGTAAGCCCGGGTACGAGTGTTTTTTTAGCTTGAGTCAAAAGAGCCTTTTCAGGCCGCTGTATCTACGATGCGGCTCGTGCGAAGAATCGTTGTATTTATGGCCTTAACTGCTGGGTTTCACGACAGTTAGATGAATCGGATGCCCATAACGGACCAACTACTTGACTGTTGCGAATGATGAAATGAAGGACCGTCACCGGACGGGATACCTAACTGCCTGACTCGAGGAACAGCAACTAAGAGACGATTAAGCCAAGTTTGGTTGCCTAAGGCGTGAATTTCTTACACGCTTAGGCCGTGCCTCTGGCGAGAGCCGCGCCAGTAGAGAGCAAGTCCGATGGCGATTGCGCCCAGCGTTCCGCCAACCAGTTTCAATTCGTAAGAGAGAGCGTCGGTAACGTCTTTGCTGGGAATTACCGCGAGGATGATGGACAGTGCAGTCACCAGAAAGCCCAAAGTCCCGGCGATCCACACGCCCGCGGTGCCGCCCGGGATGAGGACGGCGTCAGGATTCGCGCCACGGTCAGCGCGCGTGGAGAGCTTGATGACCGCGGCATACATATAAAGGAAGGGCACGAAGTACACAATGATAGTGGCGTTGATGAGGACTTCGTAGGCGCCGGAGATGGTCTCGTTGGTATTTGCGAGGATGAGAATGATGGCGGAGAGAACGACCTGGACCAGGATGGCGACGTAGGGCGTCCGCCACTTGGGGTGGAGGCGTCCGAAGGCTTCGGGCAGGTAGCGGTCGATGCCGACCGCGAAAGGAACACGATTGGCGCCGGCGATGGTGGCGCCGACTCCGCCGGCATTGCCGACGGTGACCAATAGCGCCGCGACGATGCCAATCCAACTGGAGACGTGGCTTATGGCTTGGAATACGCCGTTCTGGGTGTTGACGACATCCGCCGGGAGGATAACCAGCACGGCGACGGTGCCCAGAAAATAGATAAAGGCGATGGCGATGGCGGAGATGAGAATGGAGCGCGGGAAAGTCTTGCGCGGATCTTTCACCTCTTCACCCATGGCGCAGACCAACTCCATCCCGGTGAAGGCGAAGGCAATCCCGGACCAGAAATTCAAGGTGTTCATGTCGAGGCTGGGAGCGGCGGCGCTGGCGGAGAAGGCAGTAGCAGAGCCACTTTGGAAATACACATAGGCGCCGACGCCCAACAACATGACGAGCGGAACATAGGTAGCGACTCCGCCGGCGTTCTGCAGCCACTTGCCGATGTTTAATCCGACGAGATTCAATCCCGCGGCAATGACGAGCAACAAAATGGAGGCGGCGATGATGTAGAGCTTATTCTGGGCCAGCCACGCGTAGCTGGGGCCGCCGATGTACACCGACATGGCGACGCTGGCGGTGAGGAGTCCGGGAAAATAAATGATGGTGTAGATCCAATAGCACCACCCGGCGACGAAGCCGTGGAAGTCGCCAAAAGCTTCCTTGGTCCAGACGTAGAGTCCGCCTTCATTGGGATAGCGGCTGGAAAGCTCCACGATGACGAAGGCGGTGGGAACGAAGAAGAAGATGGCGGCGAGGACCCAAAGGCTGAGCGAGGATTCGCCGGCATGGGCGGCGCGGGCGATCCAGCGGGGGCCGAGCACCGCGGCGATATTGAAGAGCACGACGTCCCAAAGACCCATCTCGCGGCGGAGAAGGGAGGTATTTCCCGAATCGGCTCCGGATGCAGTCACTGGTCGCGGCTCCTGTTCTGGTCAGACGCCCAAAGGGTATCAGAAGACGAGGCCGTTGGTGCTCTGAGCGGCGCTCTGTTGGCGGTATAATCCAAGCACCCATGAAAGCACATGTGTATGTTTCATTGAAGCGGACCGTCCTTGACCCGCAAGGCAAGACCATCTTTGGCGCGCTCCAGAAGATGGGATATAAGGGCGTCGGAGAGGTCCGGCAAGGCAAGTACTTTGAATTGACGCTGGACGCAGGGCTGGACAAGCAGGCGGCAAAAGCGGAAGTAGAACGCATTGCGCGCGAAGTGCTCACGAACCCAGTGATCGAAGAATTTTCCTATTCACTGCAGGAGTAGTCACGAAGTCAGGACCAGAACCTATGTGCGGTATCGTCGGATACGTTGGTAAAAAAGATGTTGTCCCCGTGATCATCGAGGGACTGCGGAAGCTCGAATATCGCGGCTACGATTCCGCCGGGATTGCGGTGGGCGGGAACGGCAATGGATTGCAGGTCCGCCGGGCTGAGGGCAAACTTCGCAACCTGGAAGAAGTGATCCGCAGCAATCCGCTACATGGCAGTACCTACGGCATTGGCCATACGCGCTGGGCGACGCACGGCCGACCGACGGAAGAAAATGCCCATCCGCACCGCGACTGCACCGGGAAGATCGTGGTTGTTCACAACGGGATCGTAGAGAATTACCTCGCCTTGAAGAAGCAGCTTATGGCTGAAGGGCATAAATTCGTGACGGAGACCGATACCGAGATCATCGCCCACCTGATCGAAAAAAATATCAAAGCGACGAACGGCAAACAGCCATTGCTTGAAGATGCAGTACGCATGACGGTGAAGCAGTTGACCGGGGTGTTTGCGCTGGTGGTGATCTCGGTGGATGAGCCGAACAAGATCGTGGCGGCACGCAATGGCCCGCCAGCAGTCATTGGGCTGGGTGAGAATGAATTTTTTGTAGCGTCGGATGTCCCGGCGATCCTGCACCACACACGCGACCTCTTCTTCCTGGCTGACGG
>DATLCI010000096.1:0-4858 GCA_035526435.1 Terriglobales bacterium | reverse complement strand
TCAGGGCAGATTGAAGTGGGATAATCTTAACCCATTTTGCCCGTAATCTATTACGGGGAAAGACATTAAATCCACCTTACGGCCCCATAAGGTTCAGGGAAGCAAAGCCAGTTCGGGATTGGGAAATGGGCGCCCGGCAAGTTATAATCCGCCACTCAATGCCCATCATCAGCGGGACCCAACTAGGCGTTTATGAAGTGCAGTCCATGGTGGGTGCGGGTGGCATGGGCGAAGTCTATAGAGCACGCGATACCCGGCTCGACCGTATCGTCGCCATCAAGATACTTTCCGGACACCTCACTAGCAATCCCGAGTTAAAAGCGCGATTCGAACGCGAAGCGCGGGCCATCTCTTCGTTACAACATCCCAACATCTGCGTCTTGTACGACGTGGGATACGACGCCCCCACCGGGCATGATTATCTGGTGATGGAATATCTCGAAGGGGAAACCCTCGCCAGGCGTTTGGAGCGTGGGCCCCTGCCGAGTGAGCAATTGTTGAGGGCGGCGACGGAGATCGCGGACGCGCTTGACCGGGCGCATCGCCAAGGGACGACGCATCGCGATCTCAAGCCCGGCAACATCATGTTGACCAAGGCAGGCGCTAAGCTGCTGGATTTTGGATTGGCCAAGCCCACGGTCGCTGCCGGGACTGCCCTATCGGCCGCCGCCACCATGACCACCCCGGGACCGATCACCGAGAAAGGGGTGATCGTGGGCACCATGCAGTACATGAGTCCCGAGCAGGTAGAAGGGAAAGAAGCTGACCCTCGCAGCGATATTTTTGCCTTTGGGGCGGTCTTGTATGAGATGGCGACGGGACAGAAGGCGTTTCAGGGGAAGTCGCACGCATCCATCATCGCCGCCATCCTGACAGCGGAGCCGCCCCCGTTGTCCCAGGTGCAAAATACCGCTGCATCGGGAGCATTGGAGTCACTGATACGGACCTGCCTGGCGAAAGATCCGGACGAACGTTACCAATCTGCCCATGACTTAGCAGTCCAACTGCGTTGGATCAGCAAAAATGATTCAGCCATACTTCCGATACTGGAGCGAGGCAAGGCGCGCTTACGGCGTAGATGGGTAGAGTATGCCGTCGGTGCCGCTCTGATCATGCTGGCCGGCGTGGGCGGATGGTGGGTGAGCCAGCGCTGGTCGCGACCTATCGCTCTGCATTCCACGGTAGTGCTGCCGCAGAACACCAGTCTGCCGAGTGCGTCACAGGCCGTGTTTGAGTGGAGCCCCGACGGTACGACCTTGGTGTTCTCCGGCGCAAAGCCAGATGGTAGCCGGATGTTGTACAGCCGTCGTCTGGACAGTTTTGAAGCAACTCCTATCAATGGCACCGATGGAGCTACCATCCCGGTATTTTCCACGGATGGAAAGTCGATCATCTTTCAGACGCGCGAGAGTTCGTTGAAACGGATCCCCGCAACCGGGGGAACACCTACGCTCGTGAAAGAGAACGTGGATAATCTCGGAACCGCTTGGAGCAAGGACGATACCCTCTACACGGCTAAGTGGGCTCAGGGCATAACGGCAACTTCCAGCAGCGGTGTTGAACGTAAGATCACCGAGTGTTCAGGGAAAGATGGCGACCGCTCTCACGTGTGGCCCCAGTTACTGCCTGGCGAAAAAGCTCTGCTATTCACGACCTGGACCGGCACCAGCTTTGACGATGCCCGGATCGAAGCGGTAAATCTGGCGGATGGAAAGCGGACGGTGCTGGTAAAGGGGGGCACGTTCGGAAGGTACGTCACTTCCGGGCACTTACTTTTTGCCCGGGGAGGAACCCTGTTCGCGCTCCCGTTCGATCCGGGAAATCTTACGATCAAAGGTTCTCCTATCCCGGTACTGCAAGGCGTAGCTACGGGCGCGTCCAATGGGGAGGCGCGAATCTCGGTCTCGACTGCGGGGCACTTAGCGTTTGTCCCCGGGACAGTGGCCGGTATTGCCCGGGAACTAGTGTTGGTGGACCGGAAAGGTAACGCGGAGCGCGTTTCCCAAGTGGTGCAGCCGTATGGCCCTCCGAGCCTTTCTCCCGATGGTAGATATGTTCTGGCGACCCTTGAAACCAGCACCTATGACGTCTGGCTGCTGGACCGGCGAAGAGACACCATGTCTAAGATCACTTTCGGAGCCGACGATAACAATGCGAGATGGGCACCTCAAGGGAAAAGGTTTGCCTACACGTCCACTAAGACCGGCGATAGCCAGATCTACCTCTATAACGTAGATACCAGCAGCGACGAAGCTCTAAGTACCGACAAGCAGTTCAAGGACATGAACGATTGGCTACCGGATGGATCGGGAGTTGTGATCGAGCGCAGAAACAAAGATACAGACCTCGATGTCGAGCTGCTCTCCATCGCCGACAAAAAGATAACGCCGCTGGTGGTGGAGCCTTTCCGCCAAGGCAGTGCGCGGGTCTCTCCGGACGGGAAGTGGATGGTTTATGTCTCTAATGAGTCAGGAAAAGATGAGGTATACCTGCGCGCGCTTCACGGGGGTCCTAAGACGCAGCTTTCGCAGGATGGCGGCGTCTCTCCTCGCTGGGCAGCGAGCGGCAAAGAAGTGATCTTCATTTCCAAGGAAAAAGTGTTGTCGGTGGCCTTGCGCTTCAGTCCCGAACTCGAGGCAGAAAAGCCAGTGTTGCTGTTTAACGACAGCCGCGCATGGAATGGCTATCAAGTGATGACCGATGGCCGTTTGCTGGTATCCCGGGAGCTGGATTCGAGCCGCCAGACCCAGATCAACGTGATCCTGAACTGGACGAAAGAGCTCGCCGGCAAGTAATCGACCTCTCCATCCCCGGCTTATCGCGCTGCATCGAACCAAATATTATGAGATGGACTCCCGGCGGGCGCAGCGGCAATCTAGAAGATCAACGCGGTGGTGGCGGTTTTGGCGGTGGCGGGCTGAAGCTCGGCATCGGCGGGACGTTGTTGCTATTAATCCTCAGCTTCATTTTTAAGCAGGACTTCTTCGCCATGCTGGATGGCGGGCAAGCCGGCTCTCCCCAAGAGCAGTCGCGCCCGGTGAACGACCCGCAAGAAGAGCCGATGGTGCAGTTTGTGTCGTTCGTTCTAGACGACACCCAAGCGACGTGGAAACAAGTTTTTGCCAACAACGGCGGCCAGTATCGCGATGCGAAGCTGGTGCTCTTCCGTGAGGGCGTGCGATCGGCGTGCGGGACGGCGCCTTCCGCGGTAGGTCCGTTCTATTGCCCGGGGGACGAGAAGGTCTATGTTGACCTGAGCTTCTACGACGAGCTCAAGCAACGGTTTGGTGCGCCAGGTGATTTTGCCCAAGCTTACGTGTTGGCGCATGAGATCGGACACCACGTCCAGCATTTGATGGGAACGGACAAAAAAGTCCGCCAGGCGATGGAAAACAATCCCGGCGCCAAGAACCAATATTCGGTTCGCATGGAACTACAAGCGGACTGTTATGCCGGAGTCTGGGGGCACGCCACCAACCAGCGCAAGATACTCGAAGCTGGCGACGTAGATGAGGCCATGAACGCGGCCTCGAGTATCGGCGACGACCGCTTACAGAAGATGGGACGCGGGCAGGTGTCGCCCGACTCGTTCACTCATGGAACTTCCGCGCAACGGAAAGAATGGTTTCAGCGTGGCTTTGAGAGTGGCGACGTGAGCGCGTGTAATACGTTTCAGTAGCTATTCGCCATACGGCACCCAGATGTTCTTCACCTGCACGGCGTGATCGAGGAACCAGCGACCTTCGGCCTGCGCGTTCTTGAACCAGTCGATGGCGCGGCCTTCGTTCGTAAACACCTGCTTCAGATTCCCAATCGAATAGCCTTTGACCGCTTCGCTAGCGGCTTCGTCGCCAAAGCACCAGATGGCGTCAATGTCGTCATGCTCGGCGAGCGTCTTCATAAGTTCGGAGACGCGGCCGGTGACGGCGTTCACGACTCCACCGGGGAAGTCGCTGGTCTCGAAGACCTGGTAGAGGTCGCCGATGATGAGCGGATAGGTCTCCGAGGGAACCGCCACGACGGTGTTCCCCATGGCAATGGCTGGCATGATGGTGGAGATGAATCCCAGCAGCGGCATTTCGCTAGGGCAGATGATGCCGACAGTGCCGATGGGCTCGTTCATCGCGATGGAAACGTTACGCATGGGCGGGTTGTGGACGAGGCCGTCGTACTTGTCGGCCCAGGCAGCGTAGGCGAAGGTGCGATCGATGCTGAGGCCGACCTCCGCAGTCGCTTGTTTTTTGCCAACGATGCGCGCGAGGCGGTCGCGAATCTCCAGGCGGCGCTGCGCGAGATTCTCCGCGAAGTAATAGAGAACCTGGCCGCGTCCGTGGGCGGTGGTCTTGGCCCATCCGGCGGCTTTGCGTGCGGCTTCGACCGCATTGCGAATGTCTTTGCGATTGCCGAGTGGCGCCTCACCCAGAAGTGTGCCGTCCGGAGCGTTGACGGGCAGGCTATAGCCGGAATCAGGCCGGGCTTGCTTGCCGCCGATGTACAACTTGATAGTGCGGTCGATGGGCGGAGTTTCAACTTCAGTCTCAGCGTCAATCGCTTTTGTAATCGCGGCGGGAGCGGGTTTGAGTTTCGGTGCGTCCTTGAACCATTTCGGCTCGAGATACTCACGCATGCCTTCACGTCCGCCTTCGCGTCCGTAGCCGCTCTCGCGATATCCGCCGAATCCGCAGGCGGCATCGAAGAGGTTGGTGCTGTTGACCCAGACCACACCCGCTTTGATCTGCGCGGAGACTTGCAGCGCAACATTGATGTTTTCGCTCCAGACGCTGGCGGCGAGTCCGTAGACGGTGTTGTTCGCAAGTTCGACCGCTTCAGCAACGGTGCGGAAAGTCATGGCCGCAAG
>DATLCI010000057.1:0-11483 GCA_035526435.1 Terriglobales bacterium | reverse complement strand
TCGAGGTCAGGGGCGCAGTCTGCACCACATCTTCAATCAACTCGATCTTGCCCGGGGCATAGGTCTCCGCAAATTCGATCTTGCGGAGTTCTAACTCATGCAGGCTGAAAAACATCGTCTTGGACCCCGGGGCACCGATTTTCCACCCCATAAAAACTCAAACTGGCCTTGGCAGCCAGTCGGTACGTCCACTACGGGAATCCGCACTATCGGGGCAAAGTATAAGGATATAAGGGACTTGCCGCAGGTGTCAAGAATGGCTAGCCCCGGTCCGCCGGAGGAAAATGACCCCCTATTGCGTACCGCCAAGCACAAACCCCGCCCTACAGGCGGGGTTCATGAATAACGCAGATTTTAACTACACGCCCTGAGTGCCAGTTCGGTCCGCGAACTCCGTAGCGGTTTGGGAAGCCTGGTTCTTCGCCTGTTCTACACCGCTCTTTACCGCGGATAGCCCGCGATTCAGTTTTTCACGGCCATCTTCCACCGCTCCCCGCGCCTGATCAGCCAGATCGTTCGCGCGCTCACGTATGTTTTCGCGAGTCTCGCGGCCGCTCATCGGCGCAAACAGAATACCCAACCCGACTCCGATTCCAATACCTGCCAATAAACCCCTCATATGAATGAACCTCCTTGAGATTGAAAGCCTGAAAGCGCACGTTGAAACGCACGTCGCCCTGTGCCAACTCATAGACAGATGCCGCCGACTCTGAGGGGTTGCCGCAACCGAAGTTCAGCCACCGAAATCGGCCCAAATGCAACAGGGTTGAGGCAAATCGCGGTGGGCAAAAGAAAAAAGGACGCCGGGGCGTCCTTTTTCAATTCCCAACCCTGGCTACCGGGCTGTTTGCTTCAACTGCTGGATCTTGGCCGCTGCCATCTCTTCCAGCGGGGTCTTCACTTCGGGCGTCGCTGGTTTTTTCGCATCCTTGGACTCTTTGGGCGCGTTGGCCTTGCGGTTCGCTTCTTCGGTCTTCTGGATGTCCTCGTAGATCTTCACCGCTTCGGCTGGATTCTTCGTCTCGTAATATGCAGCCAACTCTAACTGCGCGGTAGTTTTTGGAACGGTCCTGGCATCCGCCTGGATCACGTCTTTGTACATCTTTACCGCATCCGCGTCCTTGTTTTGCGAGACATATAACGACGCCAATGCGAATTTTGCCAGGGTGGAAATGTCCTTGTCGCCGTCCCCGGCCACTTTACTCAGAATCTCTTCGCTCTTCTTGCTATCGCCGCCATCCAGTGCGCTTACGCCCGCCAGGTATAGGGCATACTTGCCATTCTTCGTCGAAGGAAATTCGTCGGCGACCTTCTGAAATTCCTTTTGTGCCGCCGCGGAACGCTCTTTTGTGCTGCCGAACGTGGTCGTTCCCGGTGCCACTGCTTGACCGGCGACGGTCAAAGGAGCGGTATACACCCGCATTGCTTTGCCCAAGGCCACGCTGGCTTGGTCGTCCCGTTTGCGCATCTGGTCCCAGGCAAAGTATCCACCCACCAGCACCGCAACCAGAACGATTGCCGCGATGATCACGGTATTGCGGTGTTCCACGGTCCAATGCATCTGGTCGCTGACCGCTTTTGCGAACTTGTCTTCTTTAAGTTGATGGCGGGTATAACTTCGCACTCGGAGGTTCCTTTGGATGGAAAAACGTTGAGGTCAGAAACTCCAAGTCTATCAACTGCCTTTCGCCAGCGTCAAACCCGCTTTACCCCCTTGTGCCTTGGGTCACATACACTTACGGGCGCTGGCCGGACACTTGTACAACGCTTGCAGCCCAACCCGGCTTCCAATAAAGGTAACGTCTATAACTAGTCGTAGTTGGGCCGGGCGGCCGTCCGGCGGGGAATCGAGGCTTCTATGCGGAAGGCATTGATCGCAGTCGGGGTGCTGATCGTACTTATCGTGGTGGCCATCGCGGCGCTTCCTTTTGCCGTGGATGCCAACCGTTATCGCGGCAAGGTCCAATCCGAGCTTCAGGCCCGCACGGGCCGGCCTGTCTCCCTCGGACAAATGCGTCTTAGCGTCTTCCCCTTCGCCTTCCGGGTGGAGAATGCCATCATTGGCGAAGATAAAAATTTTGCGTCATCCCAGCCATTCGCGCAAGTAGGAGAGTTGTTCGTCTCTGCCAAACTGATACCGCTTATGCGTGGCGACGTCCAGATCGACTCCCTCGAACTGCGGCGCCCCCGCATCGAACTCATCCGCAATCGTCAGGGCGTATGGAATTTTTCCACCATGAATTCCACCAAGCCACAGAACCCGCCCGCCACCACCCCGCAGCCTCAACCTGAACCCCAGACTCAACCGGGGTCGCAGGGTCGCAAACTTTCACTGGCGGAATTAAAGATCATTGACGGGCAAGTCGCCTTGACTGACCAGCAGCGGAACCAGCCCCGCGCCATCTATGACCACATCGACCTGCAACTGAATGACTACGCGCCCGACAAAAAGTTTTCTTTCGAATTGGCCGCGCATCTTCCCGGCGCCGGGGCGCAGCGCCTGAGTCTCGACGGTGAAGCTGGCCCCATGCGTAGCGATACGCCGAGTGCGACTGACTTCAAGGGCTCGCTCAAGCTCGACGAAGTATCTCTCTCCGGGCTGAAGAAGTTTCTCAACTCGCAGGCTTTGGAAAACATTGAATTCGTCGCCAGTGGAAAAGCTGAGGTCGAGAACAAGGCCGGCCTCGTCACCTCCAGCGGCGACCTGAAACTGGAGAAAGGACGCGTGAACGGCGTGGAGATCGGCTATCCCGTGACCGCCGACTACAACGTGACAGCAGACCTCAACTCCGAACTTTATAAGATCGGCCGCGGGACCTTGAAACTCGGCGCCACTCCGGTCTCCGTCGTCGGTACCATCAATGGTTCGCCCACGCCCATGGTGCTCGACCTCAAGGTCGACGCTTCCAATGCATCGATCTCGGAGGCGGCTCGGCTCGCCGCGGCTTTTGGGATTGCCTTCAATCCGGGCATGGATATTAAAGGCAAGATCGACGCCGCTTTGACGGCCAAGGGTGCGGCGAATAAGCCGGTCATGAATGGCAAGGTTTCCACCCATGAGCTCGTCATCACCGGAAAGGGCTTGCCGCAGGCCGTGCAAGTGACCAATGTGGACTTGGCGCTCACGCCCACTACCATCAGCTCGAACGAATTTGTTGCCACCACCGGCTCCACCGCCACCCACGTGAACTTCGTATTAAACAGCTATGCCTCGGATAATTCCAGTATCGACGCCACTGTCCGCGCCGACGGAGCTAAACTCGGCGAACTCCTCAGCATTGCCAAAGCTTCCGGTATCTCCGCCGTCGAAGACATGGACGGCTCCGGCGCCGTCAACCTCAACGTCCGCGTGCAAGGTTCCACCAGGAAGAATGCGGCGCTAAATTATTCCGGCAGTGGCACCCTGCGCGATGGCTCCATTTCGCTTCCATCATTTACGAAACCCGTCCAGGTCAGACAGGCTGACATCAAGTTCAGCCAGAATGCGGCCATCTTCGACAACGTTGTATTCGCCCTCGGCTCCACCAATGCGCGCGGCAGCATGTCCTTGAAGGGTTTGAACCCGGGAGCGACCCCCCAACTTCAATTCGCCCTGAACGCCGATAAGTTCGACGCCACCGAGTGGCAGACTCTCATGCGGAACCAGCCGGTGCCGGCAAAGACTGCTGCCATCTTTGAATTGATTCCTACTGCTTACGCAGCCCGCGTTGCGGAAGCGCCGCTCATGCATCGCCTGGTCGGCAATGGCACCGTGGATGTAGCCAACTTGATCTACGACAAGCTGCAGATGACCAACGCGCACTCCAACGTGAACCTTGATCATGGCGTGGTTAAGCTTGCGCCCTTTACCGCCCAGCTCTACGGCGGCGCCGTGAACGGCACCATGGTGATGGATACCCGGCCTACACCCGCCGTTTACACCGTCTCCACCAAGATGGATCGCGTGGACGCCAATCAGCTGCTCTCAGCAGTTTCGAAAGCCGACAAGATCCTCTATGGTCTGTTGGCAGCCAACGCCAACACCAATTTCACCGGCACGACCTCTGACAACATTGCCAGCCATCTCAACGGCAATATCCAGCTCAACCTGCAGGATGGAAAGATGGCAAACCTCGATCTGCTGAATCAGCTTGCCGCCATCGGCAAGTTCGGCGCGCAGGGCACGACCCAGCCTTACACCAATATCGTGAAGCTGACGGGGAACTTCGACGTGAAGAACGGGGTCGCGCGCACCGATAACCTCAACGCGGTGATCGACGCCGGCAGCCTGGCCGCCAAGGGCGCCATCGACCTCGCCAACCAGACCCTCGATATGCAGGTGACCGCCGTGCTCTCGCAACCCTTCAGCCAAAGCGTCGGCGGCAACAATATCGGCGGCTATCTCACCACTGCCCTCGCGAATTCCAAGGGCGAACTCGTGATGCCT
Source organism: Terriglobales bacterium (assembly GCA_035526435.1). Lineage (GTDB taxonomy): Bacteria > Acidobacteriota > Terriglobia > Terriglobales > Acidobacteriaceae > DATLCI01. The sequence continues at coordinate 7,057 of DATLCI010000057.1, read as the reverse complement.
GTCATTATCACCGGCACCTTTACCAACCCGAAAGTCGCGCCGGATGTAAGACGATTGGCGCAGATGAAGCTCGACAATCTTCTGCCCAGCATGGGTTCTCCTGGTTCCTTGACCACCAGCATCCTGGGCGGATTGCTCGGCACCAGAAAGAAAGAGGACATGCCGCAATCGGACCAGGGCGCAACTCCAGGCGACCCCAACAACACGACTCCGGCCAATGTGGGCGACCCAAATCAGAAGACTCCCCAAAAAACCGCGGAGCCCGCGCCGCCCCAAAGCGTCTTCGACCAGATCATGGGTGCAGTGGGCGCCGCCCAGAAAAAGAAGCAGGAGCCTGCGAAGAAAGAACCTGAGAAACCGCAAGAACCACCAAAATAAGAACGTTCTAAAAAGGACTCAGCCGTACTTTGCGTACCTCTGCGTCCTTGCGGTTCCATTTTTAGTCCGTCTCCAATACAAAAAGGCCACCCTCTCGGGTGGCCTTTGAATTTCTCGACAGCTTGCTTTCGCCTTACTGGAGACCAGTCGGCTGGCATTTGCCGTTGCTGTAGCTCTTACTGGCGACTGGAGACTGGCAACCGGCAGCTGCCCTTTGCTCTTACTGGCTACTGGCCACTGCTCCTAAGACGTTTGCTCTTCCAGCAACCCTTGCTCCAGTTTCTCCTGGCAGGCGATGCAATACCGCGTCCACGGCACCGCCTCCAGCCGCTTCCCATTGATCTCGTTGCCGCAGTTGATGCATTCGCCAAACACACCCTCGCGGATGCGTGAAAGGGCTACCTCCACCATCTGCAGCAGTTGGCGTTCGTTGTTGCTCTGGTGGAAGAGGAACTCCTTGGTATAGGAGTTTGCCGCGCGATCCGCGATGTCCTGGGCCGTGCCCACATCGGCCTCGCGGCCGTCCTGTTCGGTGCGCGCCACGATCTTGCGCAGGTCCTGCTGGCGGGTTTCCAACTGCTTTCTGAAATTTTCCAGTTTCTTCTTGTCCATAATGGGCTTGCCCGTAAGAGTGCTGAACTCCCTTAAACGTTGCCGTACCGTTTTCGAATCGTCAATCATAGACGCGGTGCGAAAGCAGCGTCAAATGCCCGAAAACAGGGCAGTCCTTTTTGGGAAGACCGCTCGCGCGAAAACAAAAAAGGTGGCCGTTAGGCCACCCTTCGAAAGAGGCTACTGGTGGAAGGCTAGATCAGGGAAGAGGATACGGGATCGTCACCGCCAGCCGTTTTGCGGCCGACAGTGCAGAAGCAGATAGTCTGTCGAGGATGAAAATCATGTGTGAGTTGTAAAGCCTCTTTTGTTATCTTTCTATTTGCACTTGCGCCACCAAACTAAGGCCCTGCCGAAGTGGAAAATTATCCCACTTCAAGACTGTTTAATAACAACCACTTAGCCCATAGGCGTGTTGCAAAAATGAGAATGGGAGAGGGTTACAACCACTTCGGCATAGGGAATACCGGTACCACTCTTAAGCGGGGTTCTTCCCAGATTCAGCTTGATCTTGCTCTTCCATCAGCTTCAGCTTGTTCAAAAGAGCCTTGTAGCTGATTTTCAGGATTTTCGCCGCTTGCCGACGGTTCCAGCGCGTTTGCGTGAGGACCTTTTCGATCGCCTCCCGTTCCGCCTTCATTGCGGCGCGCCGGCCAATATCAAGCAGTGACGGCGCATCTGCCGCATCGCCATCGCGCACCGCCGGTACCGTTACCGCCGCCGGTGCGCTCGCTGCGGGTGCCTCCTCCACCAAGTCGTGCGAAGTCACGATCGGTTTGTGGGTGGCCAGCTCCCGGATGATCTGCGCTTCATTGCCCACGATGGTGTAGCGCTTGACCAGGTTCTCCAACTCGCGAATGTTACCGGGCCACGAATACTCCATCATCCGCGCCATGGCATTCTCGCTGAATGGCGGCGGGTTCTTGCCGTAGAACTCCGAATACTTCGTCAAAAAGAAATCGAGGAATACGGGAATCTCTTCCCGGCGCTCCCGCAGCGGCGGAATATGGACTGTCACTACGTTCAAGCGATAGAACAAGTCTTCGCGGAACGTTCCCATCGACACCGCTTTTTCCAGCGGCTTGTTCGTCGCCGCCAGCACCCGCACGTCAACCGCGATATCTTTCTTCCCGCCTAAGCGCGCAAACTCGCCGTCTTGCAACACATGCAGAAGCTTCGCTTGTAGCGCCGGATGCATCTCGCTGATCTCGTCCAGAAAGATGGTGCCGGAATTTGCCTGGTCGAATTTGCCCAGCTTTTGCCGGTTTGCCCCGGTGAATGCGCCCTGTTCATAGCCAAACAGCTCGCTCTCCAGCAGCTCATTAGGGATGGCCGCGCAATTCACTTTTACGAACGGCTTATCTCGCCGGCCGGATTGTCCATAGATCATGCGCGCCACCATCTCTTTGCCGGCGCCACTCTCGCCGCGGATGAGTACGGTCGCGGTGGTGTCCGCCACCTTCTCGATGGTCTCTTTTACGTCTTCCATCTTCGGACTTGTTCCGAAGAGCATGGAAAAATCCCGGGTCGTCCGGGGGTGTCCCGCTGACGGCTTCGGCACGATCGCCAATTGCCGATCCAAAAGTTTGTTGAGTCGCTGATCCAGCTCTTTCAAGTCGTAAGGCTTGGGTACGTAATCATCCGCGCCCGCCTTCGACGCGCTGAAGATCAGCTCCGGATCATTCAAGCTGGAGGATACGATGATCGGAACCTCCGGTTTCGCCTGCTTGATGCGTTCCAGCAATTCCAGCGCATCCATGCCCGGTATGCCCAAGTCCAACACCACCACATTGGGCGTCAGCGCCCGGAACAGCCGCAGGGCTTCATCGCCGGAGATGGCGGAACTCACTTCCAGATTGCGGCGGGAAAGATGCAGCCCCAGGAAACGGCTGGATCCGGTATCGCTGTCAATGATAAGGATGCGGGTCCGTCGCGACGTAGCCGCGGAGCCGCCACTAGCCTTGGATTCGAAGACTTCGAACTTCACGTTGCTCCCAGGGGTGAGAACGGGTGTTTTCGGCCATGCTAATACAATTCCGGCCGGAGTGGGTAATCTAATACCAACTGTGGACAGTTGGATGCCGAAGCAGTTTTGGATGGTTGGCTAAGCCCGGCTCATTGAGTAGAGGAATGCTCTTTTTCGCCGTATTTCCCTGCCGCAATAGAAAAGGGCGTGGACGAAAGTCCACGCCTCTCCAAAACGGGAATTTCTAGCTGTTTCCTGCGAAGGTTCGCAGCTTGCCCGGCATGAAGTGATACGGCGGCCACGGTCCGCTGATCACCAGCTCCACGCCTTTTAACTGGCTGGCGGCACTGTTGAAGCGGTTCTGGTATTTCTCAATGTGCTTGTGATCGATCAGGTGGGCGATGTCCAACATCATGCCGCTATCGCTGCGGCGACAGCTGATCTCTTCCTCCAGCGGATGAAAGAGCTTGTGCACTTGCACGGACAGCGCACGCGCTTTCGTCTGCCGCTCGCGTTGCCGATAGGCCTTGTCGCGCAGCACCGTAAGGTAAGCGCCGCCGGTCGTCAGCGGCAGCTCGACATCGTCCATCGCTTCCCGGACCATGCCTTCTTTCACCACCAGCTTCAAATGCATCTCCGCCTTGCCGCGCAGTTTGTCTACTGACGCCAGGAACTGCTTGCGGTTCCCGCGCACCGCGCGCCTCAGGGCTTCATCATTTTCAAATACGGTGCCGAACCGGAAGGGAAGTACGGTGGTTTTTTCAAAGCATGCGCCTACTACCTTGGCATGCTCCACCACCGATTGCTGGGTCAATGATCCAGAGATGAATTCACTTACGATCACGGCAAAATCGCCGCTGGGATATCCAAACACTTGGGCGCCGCCGATGCCGCGCGCATTTTCAATAGGAAAGGGCCGTCTTGCTCGTGTCGTCCCGTGAAAGGCCTGTTGCTCCGTGATGCAGTACGCGTACCACGCCATATCCGTCTCTCCGACCACGCGCGAGTTTGCGGATTTCTCCGCCCTCCCGCGAAACTAGGGTAAGGGCCTAAAGCCTGGATTGTTGAAATGTGTTGGGGCGAACTTGGCAGACATGCACCCAATTACTGTCTTGTGGCACTGTCTTTCCTGCTGACCTCATCCTAGCCCTAATCCTGTGCAAATTGCAACTGGTTCATATAAAAGGCTTTGCAGACCTTCATATTCCGATTCCAGAAAACACCTAAGACTCCGGAAGAAAGCCGGAAGACTCCGGCGGCTACCCTGCGATACCGGAGTCACCTGACTGGTAACGCTTTCTTCCCGAACCCCCATCCAGTTCGCCACGTGAGGCTTTCGCCGTAGGGCCTTTTTCGCCCGGATTCTGCATCTAAGCTTTTGCCGCCGGTGGTCTGGCCCTGAACGCACCGATTCCAGGGCATACCCCCGCCTCGCCCCCCAATGGTCCAGCAGAAATCAGAGCCCAGCGCCGTCCCCCCGCAGAATTCTCTGCTCGATCTGTGCGCCGACCTCCCACAGCAGACCATCCTCAATCGCTGGCAGGACGTGAATACCGTCCTCCGCATCGGCATGATGAGCGGTTTGCAGATGCAGCTTGGCGCCACACTGAATCTGCTCTGCGATTCCTGCTATACCATCGCGCCCTTCCGCACCGGTCTCGCCTACTTCTGGGACGCCAAGTCCGAACGTTCCAGCTTGCGTATGGTCTGCGATCGCGGTGATGGTGACCTCCCGATCGATCAAGCGCGCCTCAAGGAGCGCCTGCACGACGCCAACCTGCTCGACCTCTGGTGCCGCATCTATCGCCAGCCTGTTCGCATCCGTCGCGGTGAAAGTCCGCAGGTGGACGCCATCCTTGCTGACACCGGCGGTCAAGCCGCGCTCGCGCTGCCGCTCTTCGTCAATGGTCGCGTGATGGGTTCGCTGCAGTTGTTCGCCGGCCATGCCGATGCCTTCACGGATGACGATGCCCAGCTCTTGTGGGTGCTGGTCCACGTGGCGGAGAACCTGCTTACCCGCGAGCACGCCAACGAGAGCCTGATGATGTTCGCCTTCACTGACCATCTCACCGGGCTGCGCACTCGCGGATACTTCGAGCAGCAGCTTGAACTTGAGATCAAGCGGTCGGAGCGTAAGGAGGAGCAGTTCGCGCTGCTCATGCTCGACATCGACAAATTCAAGTGCCTGAATGACACCTACGGTCACAGCATCGGCGACCAGGTGCTGCGCGAGATGGCCGCCGTCCTCACCCAGGACATGCGTGAAGTTGACACCGTCGCCCGCTACGGCGGCGAAGAGTTCGTCATCATCCTGCCCGAGACCACGCCGGAGGAGGGGATGCGCGTCGCCGAGCGCATTCGCAGCGCCGTGGAGAAGACTACCTTCCTCAGCGGCCCCGGGCCGTTGGAAGTGACCGCCGTCGGCATTGCGCCGCTGGCGCTCACCATCAGCATCGGCGTGAGCAACTTCCCCGCCGACACCCGCGACAAGCGCGAGCTCGCCGAGTTCTCGGACGCAGCTCTTTACGCCGCCAAAGCCAAGGGACGCAACTTGGTCGTCCCCTATGCTGGCATGGCGACCCGCTCTACTGAACTCCCGTCTGCAGCTTCGCCGCAGACTTCGACCCAGACTCCGATCAAGGCCGGGCCGAAGGCTGCGCCGTCGCGCCGGGAAGCGCAGCCGCATCCCTCGCGCAAGGAAGCGGTGTAGCGCATGGCCCGCACCGGCGTGCGACGAAGCGGATCAACCCGTGCGTCGCGCCGCGATTCAGCTTTGGTCTCATCCTCTTTGGTCTCATCCTCTGCTCACGACCTCCAGCCCCTCACCGATACCTTGCTTTCGGAAGAGCACGGATTCATCCCTGCCGCTCACCGAGGCTTGCTTTCGGAAGGGCACGGATTCATCCGTGCCAATCACTCATCGCGCGAAGCGCCTACGTCACTGCCGCAGGCTGCGCTATCGTCAGCCACCCAAAGCGCCTTGCCGCGCCCGCCTGAACGACCGGATAAGAAGACTTGGCGCGTCATCCACGCCTGCGACTCCATCCGCTCCGTCGCCGATCTCGTCGAAGCGCAGGTTACGGCCGGCATGCGGCCGTTCGTGCTGACCGGAGAGGCGCGTCCGCGGCCGGCCTCGCTGCTGGAGACCTGGGCGGACGTCCGCTCCTGGCGCAAGCAGCTTGACGGCACCGACGGCACCACGCATACGCTGCAATCGAGCGTGGTGCATGGCCATTCGTTCGCCGCCACCATGGCCGCCATGCGCGCCGGACTCATCACCGTCTATGACGTGCACGCCTTCGTCGACGACTTTGCCGTCACCGCCGGCCAGTGCACGGAGCGCTCCTGGCTGGCGCGGTCGTTCCGCACCGCCGAAGAGTTTCTCTTGCCGCGGGTGGGCGCCGTGGTGGTGCATTCGACGCTCATGAAGCAGGCGTGCCTCCAGAGCGGCTTGGAGAAAGAGAAGGAGAACGTCTTCCTCATCCCGGAGCCCATGCACCTGCCGTCGGAGCCCGACTCCGGCTGGCTGCGCCGCGCCTTCGACTTCTCGGATGATGTCGTCACCATCTTCGCGCGGCCCGCCGTCGCGGAAGATGAGACGCTGATCCGCGCCTTTGCCCAGGTGGCCGAGGAGGTTCCGGGCGTGCGGCTCTTCATTGCCACGGCTACGGCCACGGCTACGGCTGCGGCCGCGCCCCACTTCGACGGCCAGGCGGCGCAGTTGCGTCGCTTTGCGCATCAGCATGACGTGGCGGAGAAGGTCTTCGTGCTATCGCCTGAAGACGAAGACCCCGCGCTGCGCGCCGCTGACATCGTGATCGCGGGCTGGCCCGTCTTCCCCGACGACTCTTCCTGGGGCCGCATCCATGCGCTGACCATCGCGCGTTCAGGAACGGCGCTGGCGGCGATGGCGCATGGCCGCTGCCTGCTCGCCGCCGATTGCTCAGCCCATCGCGACCTCACGCCGGAAGGGAGAGGGGTGCTTTGGTTCGGACAGTCGACTTTTGGTTCATCGTCTGTTGCTAGGTCTGCCGATCAAGGTGCAGAGCGAAGTGGCAGTCTCAACGCTTCCGCTTCTCAGACAAAAGACAAGGCCAGTGA
>DATLCI010000034.1:0-7799 GCA_035526435.1 Terriglobales bacterium | reverse complement strand
CCAAGGACTCGGGCTTTAGCCCCTGAGGTACCGGGTCTAGCTCGAATCCTGGAAATGCTGAACTGTATGGGTAGTCCTCTACCTTCGCGCAATAACCCTTGCGCACGGGATTCATGTGAATGTATGTCACATGCTCGCCGTAGTCCGTGGCGTTCCGCACTCGATGATCCGAATATCCTTTTTGCCAGACTTCCCAGGGATACTCCAGCTCCTTCTTGGCCCTGAAGGAGAATCCGCCCTTAACAAGCTGCGCGGCCTTCTCCAAGCTTCCGGTCGGCGTGATCAAGAGGTGGAAGTGATCGTGCATGATGACAAACTCGTGGAGAAGGTAGCCCGTTCCTCGATAATGATAAAGGCAATCGATGAGCAGCTTCGCCCATCGGTCATACTTGAAGAGAGGCTTACGCTCTGCAGACTGAGACCCGACAAAATAAGTCTGCCGGTTATTGGTTGAATGCTCTCTTTTCGGCCTCACAACCCTACCTCAGCGGCTAAAGCCGATTCCTTTCGAACATTGGCGGCGCAGCTAAAGCCGCGCCCTTTCAAAGCAAAAACAACAGGCGTGGAGCCGATGATGAGGATTTTCGAGATGTCAGTGCGTCGTGGCATTTAGCTCTTCCACTCCTCCATCATCCGTACGAAGTCTTTGAACAGATAATGCGAGTCATGCGGACCAGGCGACGCCTCGGGGTGATACTGCACGCTGAACAGTGGCATCGTCCGGTGGCGCAGACCCTCGAGTGTGTTGTCGTTGAGGTCAATGTGGGTGAAGTCGATCTCGCTTCCCTTCAGCGATTCCGGATCGACGGCAAAGTTGTGGTTGTGGGCGGTGATCTCAATCTTGCCGGTCTTCAACTGCTTTACCGGATGGTTCCCGCCGTGGTGCCCAAACTTCAGCTTGAAGGTCTTGCCGCCCAGCGCCTGGCCGATGAGCTGATGCCCAAGGCAGATACCGAAGATGGGAGTCTTGCCCATGAGTCGTCGGATATTTTCGTGCGCGTAAGTAACAGGTTCGGGATCACCGGGGCCGTTGGAGAGAAAAACGCCATCGGGATTCAGGGCCAGGACGTCGTCGGCATGCGTCTCTGCCGGGACTACGGTTACGCGGCATCCCTCTGAAGCGAGCTTACGCAAAATGTTGTGCTTGATGCCGAAGTCGTAGGCGACCACGTGGTGCAACGGTGGCATGTCTTTTACGCCCACGACTTCCGTAGGCTCGTGCGACCGCTCGCCGGTCTCCCAGATGTAACGCTGCTTGGTGCTGACGACTTTGGCCAGATCCTGGCCGTCCATCTTCGGAATAGATTTCGCCTTGGCGACGAGCTTGTCCGCATCCGTCTCTAGCGATGAGATAACGCCACGCATCACGCCATTCTTGCGCAGATGGCGAACCACGGCACGGGAATCAATATCTGCGATGACGGGGATCTTGTAGCGCTCAAGGTATTCGTCGGCAACCTGCTGCGAACGCCAGTTGCTGGAGATGGAGGAGAACTCGCGGACGATCAGCCCTTCGATATAAGGACGGTTCGACTCGTTGTCTTCGGGATTGGTGCCGTAATTTCCGATCTGAGGGTTCGTCAGGACAACGATCTGCCCTGCATAGGATGGATCGGTGAAGATTTCCTGGTATCCGGTAAGGGAGGTATTAAAAACGACTTCGCCGTAACATTCGGCTTTGGCTCCGTAGCCTTTGCCTCTGAAGATGCGGCCATCTTCCAGTGCAAGGATTGCTTGCATTCCTTCTCCCGGCGGTGGATTTTACAGATTTTATCACACCGGTATGAGCCGGAAATTGGATGCAAATGTGGAAAAGTAGTACTGAACCTCGCGCTTACGCTTTGCGCGTCTTGAGCGTGAGTTGATCGACGAGACGGATGTAATCCGTGATCAAGCCGGCGGGAAATTCCGAGGTCCCTGCAGGATTCGGAAGGTTCTTGGGAATGCTGTTGGTCGTCTGTCTATCATGGGGCATGGGGAGTGCCTGTCTTTCGTAGGGGAGAATGCCGAGCCCGCTAATCCTACGCGCTCCGGGAGATTTGGCTAGCTGTCGCCGGTACAGGGCTGTGGTGGAGCCGGGGCTTGTCCTTTAGTAACCCGTTCACCTACTTCAGTTCAGCCACGCGCACCTGATTGTAAATGGGCGACTGGTAACGGATGTCTTCAGCGGGAAAATCATAGATGTCCTGCTGCCGCAGGTAGTAGCGGAGCCCAAGCTTGGCGCAGGCATGGGGAGCGCATTTGTCGGTTTTGCGTCCGCTGTAAAGGTACGTCATAGGCAGGTTATCGCCGGCGATTACTTCCTTTTCGGCGGTGTGGGCTCGGATCCATTCAGCGGCCGCTTTGGAGGCCTCGTACTTGCGAAGCCACTCGGGATGAGACGGTTCGGTAAGTGGTTGACGCCGAGCTGAGATATAGCCGGCATGGTCATAAAGAAACAGCGAAATGATGCAAAGCAGGGCGGCGCGGGCGAACATCCAGGGATCGGTTGCACCCGCCTCCAATGATGAAAGAGCTCCCTTCACTCCAAGTGCAAAGTAATAGAAGAGTAGAGGCGACAGCGGAAGTAGATAGCGATACGTGGGCCCCGGCCATATCACAATGGTCGCCAGGAAGAGCAATGAGAACAGTTCGAGAAGTCCGAAGCGCGCCTGGCAAGCAATCAAGAAACCGCCAATGATGGTCAGTGAGATCACGAGCGAGAGCAACTTGGTGCCGAATGCGTTGCCCATTGTTCCCTTGCCCCATCCAATGAAGTCGCGAGGAACCCACGCCACGTTGGTGAGATCGATCACCTCTTCCCCACTTTCCGCAGCCGTGCGATAAACGGCAGGCAGCAACAAGGCACCAGTATCGGCGGTCGTGATCACCATGGTGTTCTGGATGAATCGGAGGGGGAGATCGCGAATCGTCACGAAATCTTGGGAGTCTGTCCCCGCTGCGCGCTGCCACGTCTGAGTGAGATAACCCTTGGGCAATTTATTTTGGATGGCCGCTGGTGCTTGCGCGATGAGATGCCGTTTGTAGAGCGTCCACGGAGTGACGAAGAAGGCGAATGCCAAAATGAAGATGAACGCTGCGCGGTACAGCCGATCTTTAGCCAGGGTGAGAGCTATGGTGATAATTACAACAATTCCAGCGGAACGAGTTAGATAACTCAGCGTAGCGAGAAACGCGATAAAGACGATGGTCCCAGTGGAGATTCTGTCTAACGACAAGGCGCGCTCGGCAGCAAATAGCGCGGCTACTTGAAATGCAAGGTAGACACATTCGGACATCACGGTGGAGGTCGCAAGAAAAACCCAGCTTGGCCCCAGGACGACGCAAAAAGCAACCAGCATGGCGGGAGTTGGCGGGAGGGCCGCTCGAACCATCAGCAGCCGGTACGTCAGCCAGCCAGCCAAGAAGATAGCGATGATCGACACGGACTTTAGAAGCCAAACGTTTTGCGGGAAGTCGCTGATCGCGAATACTGGCGAAAGCAGTAGCGGGAAGATCGGCGGATAAAAATAAACGCCGCCTCCGACGGGAAAGTTGATGAGGGTAAGGCCTTGTCCGGTGGCGATGGCTTTGGCCATCACAGTGTACCAGCCGTCGTCCTTGAAGAGTCCCGCGGCTTGATCGAGCCGCAAAAAGTAAACTGACAGTGTCGCCAGAATGCCGGCGGAAAATAGGATTCGCGATGGCTTCTTCACGGCTTAGGGCAGCACTAAGATGCGACCTGCTTAGCGATCCAGGCGGCACATTCCCGAGTGCCCATCGTCCCGCCAATGTCTTGCGTAGTCTTCTTCTGCTGGACTGAGGCGAGAAGGGCGGCGTTCACTTTTGCCGCTTCCGGCCCGAAGCCGAGAAACTCCAGCATCAGCGCGGCGGAGGCGATGGAGCCGATGGGATTCGCAACGTTCTTTCCCGCAAATGGCGGAGCGGAGCCGTGAACCGGTTCGAACATGGAAGTCTTGCCGGGATGGATGTTGCCGCTGGCCGCCATGCCGAGTCCTCCCTGGAGCGCGGCGGCAACGTCGGTGATGATGTCGCCAAACATGTTGTTGGTGACGATGACGTCAAATTGTTTCGGGTCGCGGACCATGTGCATGCAAAGGGCGTCCACGTACATATGGGCGGTGGCAATGTCCGGATATTCCGCGGCGACTAGTTTGAAGACGCGTTGCCACAATCCCCCGGCATAGGTCATGACGTTCGACTTGTCTGACATCAACACTTTTTTGCGGCCATGCTGCTTGGCATATTCAAAGGCGTAGCGAATCACACGCTCCACGCCCTTGCGGGTGTTGTAGTCCTCCTGGGTGGCGACTTCATCGAGCGTGCCGGGTTTGAGCGCGCCGCCTGCGTCCATGTAAAGACCTTCGGTGTTTTCGCGGATCACGACGAAGTCGACGTCAGCTGGCTTCACGTTCTTGATGGGACAGAGCGCCTCGTCTAAAAGCTTCACCGGACGGACGTTGGCGTACAGATCCATCTTGAAGCGCATCCCCAGCAGAATCTCTTTGGCATGGATGTTGGACGAGACGCGTGGATCGCCCAGCGCGCCCACGAAGATGGCATCGAAGTCGCGCTCAAGCATGGCAAAGCCATCGGCGGGGATCGTAGTGCCGTCTTTGAGATAGCGGTCGGCGGACCAATCAAACTCCGTGAACTGCAGTGGAGCGCCGGTCGCTTTCAGAACTTCCAGCGCGGCGGGGATGACTTCCATCCCGATTCCGTCGCCGGGAACAACCGCAATCCTCTTTTTTTTGGCTTCGCTACTCACGGGAAGCAAGATAACAGAAAAGCAGTATCTAGCACTTAGAGATAGCAGTCAGCACTCAGCATCTCGCCGGTAGGACATTCGGGAGGGCCTAGGACCGTAAGGTCTGGAAACCCAATCGGTGGCGCTATTGCGAGTGCGAAGCATCTGCGGGCGGTGAGATTTAACCTATAATCGAATGTTGGGGTTTATGACGCAGACCACACAAACCGCGCGCCGCACGGCTCTGGCGGAGAAGCTCGCCGCGACGGGGGCTGCGCTGGGGAGCTATGCCGGAGTGGAGACGCCCGCAAATTTCGGCGACGTGGAGGGGGAATTTGCGGCGATCACTTCAGGGTGCGGCGTGTACGACCTGGGCTGGCGGGGGAAGATCCGCGCCACCGGTGACGACCGCTTACGCTGGATCAATGGCATGGTCACCAACAATGTGAAGGACTTGCCAAAGGGTCGCGGCAACTACAACTTTGTGCTGAGCGCCCAGGGAAGGATCCTGGGCGATCTGTATATCTACAATCGCGGCGACGATCTTCTCCTCGACACCGAGCGTGCGCAAGTCGACGCACTACTGAAAGTTCTGAATCACTTCATCATCATGGATGATGTAGAGCTCACGGACATCTCCGCTGAACTCACCTCCATTGGCGTGCAAGGCCCGGGCGCCGAACAGTTGCTAGAGCAGATAGGGATCACCCCGGAGTGCGCGGATCCCCTGGTGGTGTGTGATCTACCGTGGAACGAACACGCAATCTCGGTCACACGGATGGTGAATCCCGACTACCGTACATATGAGATATGGCTGTCGCCCGCAGCGGCCCTGGTCCTTTGGGATGCAGTGGTAAAAGCCGGAGCGATACCGGCCGGAACCGATGCATTAGAAAAATTCCGGATGTTGGTAGGGGTGCCGAGATATGGCGTCGACATCACCGAGCGATACCTTCCCCAGGAAACCAATCAAGAAAGCGCGCTTAACTTCACCAAGGGCTGTTACATCGGCCAGGAGATTGTGGAACGCATCCGGGCGCGGGGACAAGTGCACCGAACGCTAACCGGCTTCGTACTTGAGGGCGATGTGGAGTGCGGCGCAAAGATACGGGTGGGCGAAAAAGAGCTGGGAGAGATTACCAGCAGCCGGCGGGTGCGTCCGCCGAAGTCAGGCGAAGAAAAAGTCTTGGCTTTGGGATATATACGACGCGAAGCGGAGAAGCCGGGCACTGAGATCCGCGCAGGTGGGAGCAGAGGCGTCGTCTCTAGCCTTCCCTTCAAGTTTTAGTTGAGGTATTCATGGCAAATAAAGAAAAAGAGCAGTTTGTAGTGCAAGACCGACGTAAGTTTACGGCGGAAGGCGAGCTTCGTCCGGACGCGCCTCCTGCTCGGGAAGAGAATGCGGCGCAGCCAAAACAATCGGAGCCTCCGCAAGCCACCGAAGCTGCGCCCGGCACAGAAGGCGAAGCGATGCCCGCTCCACCGTCCGCTGCCGAGCAACATGCGCAGCACACCGACTATAAAGCGGCGGGCAAGCAGATTGATTCCATGCTGGATGCGGCGGGGGCGAAGCGCCCACCCGACATGGAGATGACCTTCGAAAAGCTTGTGCTCTCGCTCTACATGACGGCAATGATGCAGCTAGGCATGGTCCGGGAAGAAGAGACGCCGGCTCGGCCAGACATAGTGAGTGCACGGCAAACCATTGACACGATCTCGCTGCTCGGAGAAAAGACCAAGGGCAACCTCACGGAGCGCGAGTCGCACATGCTGCAAAACTGCCTCTTCGAGTTGCGTATGGCCTTTTTGGAGATCATGAAAGTCCTTACCACAGCGCCTCCTCCGGAGAAGAAGTAGCGCTTGAAGGCCACACTCACAGTCTTGGGCAGCGGGACATCCATGGGTGTGCCGACCATTGGATGTGACTGCAGTGTCTGCACATCTCGCGATCCACGCGACCATCGTACCCGCCCGTCTGTCCTTATTCAGTATGAGGGGCGGAACATACTTATCGATACGACGCCGGATTTCCGCCAACAGGCACTTCGCGCGGGGATCCGGCATTTGGATGCGGTGCTCTATACGCATGCTCATGCGGACCACATCCTCGGATTGGACGATCTGCGTCCGGTGACGTTTCGCCATGCGGACAAGGTTCCGCTCTATGCGGGAGAAAATACGGCACGGGCTTTGCGATCGGTCTTCCGCTACATCTTCGACAACGACTACAAGTATGGGAACCTGGCGCGGGTTGATTTGCATCCGTTGAACGATGGGGTGAATCTATTTGGCGTTCGCTTCGCCGCCATCAAAGTCATACACGGCGATACGGAGATTGACGGCTTCCGTTTTGGATCTGCCGCATATCTCACCGACTTCAGCGCTATCCCTGAAGCTTCCATGGAGCAGCTTCAAGGGCTCGATGTGCTGTTTCTGGACGCATTGCGCCGCAAGCCGCATCCGACTCATTCTTCGGTTGAACAGTCGTTAAAGATCGTTGAGCGCTTGAAACCACAGCGCACATTCTTCACGCATATCTCTCATGACCTGGCGCATGAGTCCACGAATGCTTCCTTGCCGGCCGGAGTACAACTCGCCCACGATGGAATGCGATTGGAGTTTGAGATCTGATGCAGGTCTTTCATCAACTTGGCGACCTTCCGGCAAGATTCGGCCCGACCGTGGTCAGCGTCGGGAACTTTGATGGCGTGCATCTCGCTCATCAAGCCGTACTCAGGGCGGTCGTCGAGCGAGCGAAGGTACTGGGTGCCAGCGCAGTCGCAGTCACTTTCGAGCCTCACCCGACCCGGATCTTGCGTCCGGAGAGCGCGCCGAGGCTTATCACCCCGCTGCCGGAAAAGATCCGTCTACTCGAGCGGACTGGTCTCAGTGCACTGCTGGTGTTGCCATTCAATCGCGATCTGTCATTGATGAAGCCACGAACTTTCGCTGAGGAGATCCTGTGCAACCGTATGCAGGCGAAGGAAGTCCATGAAGGATTTAACTTTCACTTTGGGCATAAAGCTGAAGGAAACATCGACCGCTTGACGGA
>DATLCI010000028.1:0-16540 GCA_035526435.1 Terriglobales bacterium | reverse complement strand
ATCTGCAAGCAGGCGTCGGCGTACAGCCGGCTGCGCCAAAAGACGATGAAATAAACGATATTGTTGGCAATGCCCAGCGGCCAGTTCCAGATGATCTCGCGGGTCTGCAGGTAGACGCAGGCGGCGCCCGTAACGAAGCCGAAGACCTCGAGCCAGTTCATGGAAAGAGTGTCAGGGGAGCGCGCGGGGGATTACAAGAGAATTCGCCATAATCGTCAAAGGCAAGCACGAACATTCACCACAAAGGCACAGAGACACGGAGAATGCTTTGATCGCGACTGTGCGGTCACTTCGCTCCCGCCTCGCTCAGGATGACAAGGGGATGGAAGCATGCACTCACAATTGCATCCGATGAGTTTGCCCCGGCCTTAAGGGTCGGCAGTCGGCCTGATGATATAAACGTGGCATTCCCTTTCGCTCAGTCAGCCATGGATTTTGATCAGCTCAATACATTCCTAGAAGTCGCGCGGCACAACAGTTTTTCGCGGGCAGCGGAGAAGTGTTTTCGCACGCAGCCGGCGATATCCGCACAGATAAGAGCGCTGGAGGACGAGGTGGGAGCGCGGTTATTCGACCGGTCGGGAGGAAAGGTGTCGCTGACAGCGGCGGGCAAAGCGTTCAAGAGTTATGCCGAGTCGACGATGGAGGAGCGCCGGAAGGTGATTGCGGCACTGGCGGACATGGACAAGGTCCCCCGAGGCCAGATCGTAGTGGGCGCGAATGAAGGAACGTGCCTGCATGTACTGCCCGAGGTCTTTTCCGACTTCAAGGAGCAGTATCCGAAGGTGAATGTAAGCATCAACCGGATGGAACGAGGAAAGATCCTGGAAGCCGTCAGCGACAACACGGTGGACTTTGGCGTGGTGTCCATGCCGGTGGATGACAGCCGGCTTAAGGTAGTGGTGATCCACCGGGACGAGTTGATATTGATCGCACCGCCCGACCATCTATTGGCCAAGACGCGTCCATCAAGCGGAACGGTCACGCTGGAGGACATTTCTCACTATCCTTTGCTGTTGCCGAAGGCGGGACGAACGCGGGAGGCGATCGCGGAAGTGTTTCAAAAGCGGAAGTTGAAACCGCACATTTCCATGGAGTTAGACTCCAGCGAGTTACTCAAGCGATTTGTGGCGGCGGGCGTGGGAGTGGGGTTCATTGCACGATCGAACGCGAGTAGCGAGTTAAAAGCCAAGGTGCTGGCGGAGCTTCGATTGGCGGACGCGCATATTGCGCGGGACTTGGCGCTGGTTTATCGGAAGGACAAAGACCTGGGGCGCGCGGCGAAGACATTCATTGAGATCGCGATGAGGCTGAAGGCGGAATAAATGAGTAGGGGCGAAGATCGCTCTTCGCCCCTAAGGACCCAAACTCAGGAGGAGTTTGATGGAGTCCATTGCGAGCCGGTGTTCCCAGTCACCAGCTTGTGCAACTCTCAAGTTGCACACCTATATAGACGCCGGTTTGAGAAAAATGTTACTTGCGGCGCGAAAAATTGTTGGGATAAATGGGGAGAGGCAGTCTTTAGGCGTTAGTCGTTAGTCTTTAGGCTCTAGGTGTGAGGCTTCATTACCCAGCGGCTAAAGCCGTCGCTTTTTCGCGCGTCCGATATGGCTGAAGCCACATCCTTCCCAGATACAGCCCAAGTAAGAGAGCAGCACTATCTGGCCGCGATATAGCTGAAGCCATTCTTCCCAGCTGGACGGTCCCGATAGGCGTCCGACGCCGACAAAATGCTCCTCGGGAGGAGACGCTGAAGCCTTACCTTCACACAAATAAGGCAGGCTTCTTTCTAAATTTGGCGGCGCAGCGAGGCTGAGACCTCAGGGATTTTTCGCCGCCAAAGCGGTAGCTCTGAATGACAGCGGTGAGGTTGGTTTTTGCGGGTCATAGGTTTTTGTGCGGTAAAGCGCCGATTGCAATTTGTAGTTACGTCGCCAGAAAGTCTGTGATAGTTTTAAGAATTGCCGTCACACATTCGTGCCACACATAGTTTCCACTCAGGAGGGTCAAGACCTTGGGTTTAGACATGGTTCCCAAGCAGATGTTTCTCACCAAAGGCGTTGGCAAGCATAAGGAGCGCCTTACCTCTTTCGAATTGGCCCTGCGCGACGCCGGCATCGCGGCCCAGAACCTGGTGCGCGTCTCTTCGATTTTTCCGCCGAACTGCAAATTGCTTTCGCGATCGCAAGGCGCAAAGTTCTTGCATCCGGGCGAGGTAGTGTTCGCGGTGGTGGCTGAGACCTCATCCCGCGAACCGCACCGGCTGGTGGCGGCAAGCATCGGCGTGGCGATCCCCACGGACCGCAGCACGTATGGTTATCTGAGCGAGCATCATTCGTTCGGCGAGTCAGAAGAGCAAGCCGGGGATTACGCCGAAGAGCTGGCGGCGGAGATGTTGGCAACGACGTTGGACGTTGACTTTGACCCTGACAAGAGTTGGGACGAGAAGAAGCAGATATACCGGCTGTCGAACAAGATCGTGCGAACGGCCAACGTCACTCAGACTGCGGTGGGCGATAAGCGTGGTCTGTGGACTACGGTCATTGCGGCCTCGATCTTGATCTTTGAGAAGCCGTAGACAGAGGAAATGCACCTTCAGGCGCGGCCACAAGTCGCGCCTTTTCTTTTGCGCTAACTCTTCTTGATGCCCAGACGCTCGAAAACCGCTGCCACGATCAAGGGCATGCCGACGGTCGCATCGACAAAGACCTCCGCGAAGCGTCCGCCTTCCTCCGGGGGCACGAATTTTCCCCACGAGATGGCCTCGCTGTACGGGCTGCCGGAAAGTCCGCCCCAGTGGACCGGCTCCGGGCAGATACGCAGACCGTAGTGATAGCGCTTGAGAGGAATGTCCTCTCCGAGACGCCGGTGTCGAAGTTCGAAAAAGGGACCTACCTGCTGGGCCCAATTGCGCGGCACTCCGCCGCCAATGGTAAAGATGCCGCTCTTCTTGTGGGCCAACAGCGTGGCCGCGAAGTGTTCCAGGTCTAAAAAAGGGTCGAAGTTCAATCGCGGACGGCCTTCGCGCTCGCGGATGCGGTTGGAAAGTGCATAGTCGAGACCGAGTTCAGAATCAGAGAAAGCAGGAACGAATACCGGGACTTTTTTCTCATAAGCAGAGCGAAGGATTCCTCGCCCCGCTCCACTCTTATGCAAATGCTTGCCGATGGCGTGGTTCAGCTTGTAGGAGCAGAGCGTCTCGCGGTGGTCCCAGCCCTGGTAGATCGCGCCCACAACTTCTTCCACATGATCGAGATTGGTCTCCGGCTCGAGCGTGTCATAAACGCGGTTGTAACCCGCTTCGTAGAGCTCGACGTCGTCCATTTTTGGGTCATAGCGGAAGTGCTGGCAGCCGGTAGCCTCCACGAGGCCGTGCGCCATGAGGGCGCCCGTGGAAACGAGCGCGTGAACGAGCCCGTGGTCAATGAGGTCGGCGATGACCAGGCCCTGCTTGGCGACGGTCATGGCGCCAGACAGGGTCATTATGACAAAACAATCTTTATCGCGGGCCATGGCTTCGAGAACATCCGCACCCTCACCGACTTGGCGTCCGGTGAAGGCGGTCTTGCCCATGGCGGTGACGAGGTCGTTGATAGTCCGGGTGCGCGAAAGCTCGAGCGGAAATACGGGGACAAGATTGTCAGAGACCGGGTCGTGCAGTTTGCGATCGATGCCGGCGCCGGCGGTGCTTCCCTTTTTGGGCTTGGCAGGTTTAACGGGCTGGGCGGATTTTCCGGAAGGCTTCGGCTTCAAGGGCTGCACCTCAAGAGACGTGAGCAAGTTAAATGGCAGGAGGCTGCTCGTCAATGTAGCAGGTTTGTTATTCTAAGAAATCAGCTTTACATCTTTGACGGAGATCGGAACCGACAGTGCCGCGCGAACAATACAAAGTAGGACTGGTGCAGATGGCGTGCGGGCCGGTGCCGGAGGAGAACCTCCGGCGGGCACAAGACAAAGTGCGCGAGGCGGCAAAGCTGGGCGCCGACATCGTGTGCCTGCCCGAGCTTTTCATGACGCAATACTTTTGCCAGCGCGAGGACGCGAAGCTTTTTGACTTGGCGGAGCCGATCCCCGGCCCAACCACCAATGCCCTGGCGGAGGTGGCGCACGAGGCAAAGGTATCGATTGTGGCATCAGTATTCGAGAAGCGGGCACGCGGGCTGTATCACAACACTGCGGCAATGCTGGATTCCGATGGCACGCTCAAGGGTATCTACCGGAAGATGCACATTCCAGATGACCCGCTTTATTACGAGAAATTTTATTTCACGCCCGGCGACCTGGGCTTCAAGACCTTCGACACCAACGTGGGCAAAGTGGGGACGTTAGTGTGCTGGGACCAGTGGTATCCGGAGGGAGCGCGATTGACCGCGCTGCAAGGCGCCAACATCCTTTTCTATCCGACGGCGATCGGGTGGCATCCGGCAGAAAAAGAGAAATATGGCTTCGCCCAGCATGATGCCTGGCGAACGATCCAGCGCGCACATGCGATCGCGAACGGCGTATTCGTAGCTGTGGTGAATCGCGTGGGGCACGAGACCGGCGACGTCCGCGGAAATGTTGCGCCTGCGGGACAAGGACTGGAGTTCTGGGGCGGATCATTCCTGGCGGACCCGTTCGGGCGGGTGCTAGCGGAGGCGTCGCACGATAAAGAAGAAATATTAATCGGCGACGTGGACTTGAAAGAGCTGGAAGACGTCCGCCGTAATTGGCCGTTCCTGCGCGACCGCCGCATTGAAAGCTACGACGGCATTACCCACCGGTTCCTCGACTAATCATCTACATTCGTGCCTACGACCAAGACCAAGCCGCCACAAGTCACTCTGCGCAGCGACACTCCGGCCGCGGAAGGCTATCGCATGCCGGCGGAGTGGGAGCAACATTCGTCCACGTGGATCGCGTGGCCGCATAATCCTGAAGATTGGCCGGGAAAGTTTGAACCGATCCCGTGGGTGTATGCGGAGATCGTGCGGCATTTGAGCGCGGGCGAAAAGGTCAACATCCTGGTGAATGATGCGGTCCAGCGCGAGGCGGCCCGCAAGGTCTTACGTCAAGCGCGAGTGGACACATTGCAAGTGCGTTTTTATACGCAGCCGACCGACCGGGTGTGGACCCGGGATTCCGGGGCGATATTCGTTGCGAAGTCAGGCGGAAGAAAGCCGGGAAAACTGGGCGCGACCCTGTGGCGGTTCAATGCGTGGGCGAAATACAGTGATTGGACGAAAGATCAGTATGTAAGTGCGCTGATGGCGTCGGCGACGGAGGCCGAGGCGTGGCAACCGGTAGTGAATGGCGGGAAAAAGCAAACCCGGTTGGTGCTCGAGGGTGGCAGCATCGACGTCAATGGCCAAGGAACCATCCTGACTACGGAAGAGTGCCTGCTGAGCAAGAAGCAGCAGCGGAACCCGGGGGTGACACGCGCCCAATATGAAAAAGGCTTTGCCGAATACCTGGAAGCGCCGAACACCGTCTGGTTAAAGAACGGCATCGTGGGCGATGACACCCATGGGCACGTGGATGACATGGCGCGCTTCGTCGCGGCAGATACGGTCTTGATCGCGTCAGAAAAGGATAAGCGGGATGAGAATTACGAGCTGTTGCGGGAAAACATAGAGCGGTTGCGGGCGGCGAGGCTGGAGAATGGGCGTCGTATCAAGGTGAAGACCCTGCCTATGCCGCGACCGGTATTTTTCCAAGGGCAGCGGCTGCCGGCCAGTTATGCCAACTTTTATATTGCGAATGGGACAGTCCTGGTCCCGACCTTCAACGATCCAAATGATCGCGTGGCGCTCAACACGCTGGCGGAGATCTTCTCCAAACGGAAAGTAGTGGGGATCTATTGTGGAGATTTCATCTGGGGCCTGGGTGCGATCCATTGCATGACCCAGCAGCAACCGGCCGTTTGACCACAATGGCGCAAAAGGAAAGCCGCCCTTTACGGGCGGCTTTTTTAGTTCATCAACTTACTTATTTGCGGCGACGGCTGATCCAACCGGCGGCCACAGAGCCGAAGCCAAGGAGTCCAAGCAGCGGAAGCGGTGAAGCAGTTTCCGGCAGTTGTTCGCTGGCTGAGCGGTCGCGGGTCTGATCCTGATTGGCATTAGCCTGGTCAGATTGCGAGTTCGCAGTAGTGGAATTGTTCTGCGTGGCTACAGAGCTGTCAGTCGTCGCAGACGACGAAGGCTGAGTAGACGTAGCCGCCTGATTTTTGTTGGCGGACTGAGACTGGCCATAGAAGCTGTCGTTCGAAGCGGTGGTGCTGCTCGTGGAAGCGGTGGTGTCAGTCGTGGTGCTGGCGGAAGCCGTCGTGTCCGGGGTGGTCGTGGTGCTGGCGGAAGCCGTCGTGTCCGGGGTGGTCGTGGTGGTGGTGGCAGCAGCCGTGTCCGGGGTGGTGCTAGCGGACGCAGTCGTGTCGGTCGAAGAAGGCGTGGTGCTCGGCTGATCCGTGGTCGGAGTCTGCTGGCTCATGGTCGTGCTAGACGGCTGAGTTGATGATGTGGTGGTTTGGTCGGTCGTTGAAGGTTGTCCAGCGGTGGCCGAAGTATCGGTCGAGGGCTGAGTCGTCGACGTATCATTAGCGGCACTAGTGTTTGAGCAGGATTCAGAAATCATGGAAACACTGTCAACCTTGATGGTCTGGTTCGAGGTGTCGGTGGTGCCACTTACCTTTACCGTGTGCCCTACGTGGTCTTTGAGGTTGGCGATATCACCGGTAAGTTTGAAGTTTTGTCCGCTGCTGTCGCGGAGTGAATAGCTGCCATCGGACCCACTCAGACAGCCCTGCAGGTTATTGCTATTCGATGGTGTTGACGTTGTCTGCGCGAAGCACATTGTGCCCGCGACGACGAATGCGAATAATGTCGATTTCATTGTTGTTACTCCCCTTTTATTTGTTCTCAAGTCTTTAAGATCGCCCGTATGATTGCGGGGCCACGCCCTTACACATCTTTAGAACTCAGTGGCGGAAAGCAGGTTTCCCCAAACCACTCCGAGGAAAAACCGGAGTCGGCTCTTTCACCAGAAATGATTGGTTAAACTTGAAGGCGGCACAAACAATGAGCCGAGCGCAAAACAAACCGATGAGCAATCCCCCGGACGAAGGCTTTATGGTGGAGGCGCTGACGCAAGCGCGCCTGGCCCAGTCGCTGGGGGAAGTGCCAGTAGGAGCGGTGATCGTGCGGGAGGGGCAGATCGTCGCCCGGGGCCACAACCGAAACTTGATCGACAATGATCCGACGGCGCACGCAGAGCTGGTGGCGCTGCGGGAAGCGGGCCGCGCGCTCGGAAACCACCGCCTGGGCGGGTGTGAGCTCTTTGTTACAATAGAGCCTTGCGCGATGTGTGCGGGAGCCATAGTCCATGCGCGGATCCAGCGCCTGGTCTATGGGGCATCGGACGCCAAAGCCGGGGCGGTCCAATCGGTGTTGCCAGTCCTAAACCATCCTCAGCTCAACCATCAAGTGACGGTAGAGGCGGGAGTCCTGGGCGCAGATTGTGCGGCCTTGATCCGGGAATTCTTTCAACGCAAGCGCAGCTAAGGACGCAGTAAGACATTTTGGCGCGGAGAGGTGCGTGAGTGGTTGAAACGATCCGCCTCGAAAGCGGACATACCTGAAAGGGTATCGGGGGTTCAAATCCCTCCCTCTCCGCCAGTAATTTGATCGGGTAATCGGCTAATCTTAGAACAACCTTCGCCACCGATATATTCAGTCCGGACTCTGAGATTTCCTGGCTGTCTCAAGATTCCTTTACACTTCCCACGTGCAAGCCAATCCCTACCTCAAGCACAACTCGATTGTCTTCGCGCTGATATTCTTCGTCATTCTCATCCTGCACGCGCCACTGCTCACGCTTCCCTACTTCTGGGACGAAGCGGGGCATTACGTTCCAGCTGCGCGGGACCTGATGCTCTCCGGTGACGTAATCCCCAGGACCACTGTCTCGAACGCACATCCGCCATTACCGATGTTTTATCTGGCAGCAGCTTGGTCCCTTTTGGGCTACGCCCCGATCGTAACCCGGGTGGCGATGCTGCTGCTAACCGCGTTCGGCCTGCTGCAGGTGTTCAAGATCGGAGAAACAGTAGCGAATCGCGAGGTAGCAATCGGGGCCACTGTGTGCACCGCACTTTATCCCGTGATCTTCGCGCAAAGTTCCCTGGCTCACGCGGATGTAATGGCGACGGCGCTTGCCTTATGGGGACTCCGACTGTATCTGGAAGATCGACGATGGAGTTGGGTAGCTTTTTCGCTGGCGGTGCTGGCTAAGGAGACGGCAATCCTGTTTCCTGTAGTGCTGCTGGGGTGGACGGTCTTTAAATGGATCACGAAGGATGGAGCCCTTCCCTTTCGTAAATCATCGTTTCTTCTGAGCATGCCCGGAGTGGTACTGGCCCTGTGGTTCGCCTACCACTACTGGAGAACGGGTTTCATCTTCGGCAATCCCGAATTCTTTCGCTACAACGTGGGGACGACGTTCGTTCCCATGCGAATCGTATTGGCCGGGCTGCGGCGGCTGTGGCAAGTGACGGGATACATGAACCTCTGGGTGCTCACTTTATCCATGGCGGCGGCCATGATGTTGCCAGCGTTGAAGGAGGGTGATGGCGAACGACCAAGGATAGCGATCCTGACGCAGATCTTGTTCCTCATGCTTGTTCTGGGGCACGTGCTCGGACATTCATTAGTAGGCGGCGCGGTGCTGGCGCGGTACATGATGCCGGCAATCCCGTTGGTCATCCTTATCTGTGTGTCTACGCTATGGCGCAGGGTGGCGCAATGGAAGTGGGTGGTCGGATTCGCATGCATAACGTTTGTAGTGGGATGGGTGGTGCCGCCGCTCACAAGCTTCTCGCCTGAGGACAATCTCAACTATGCGTCGTACGTAAGGGTGCATCAGAAGGCCGCGGCTTTTCTCGAGGCCAAGTACCCAAAGGCAAGAGTTTTGACGGCGTGGCCGGCTAGCGATGAGATTGGCCATGAGTATCTTGGGTATGTGGTCAAGCCTCTGCGGACGGTGCAGATCGAGAACTTTTCATTCGATCAGCTCTTGCTGGCGCGGCAAAGCGGAGACTATGACGTAGCGTTGCTGTTTTCAACCAAGACACCGCGGCATTTTCGATGGGAGGCATGGGACAAGGCGAACACCCAATATTTTGATCTACATGATGATGTGAGCCCGGGGGTGGCGGCATCGCTGTTGAATGGGCGGCTAGTGATGGAAGCCTCTGAGAATGGGCAATGGGTGGCGGTGATGGAGTTTGACCGGATACGAAACGGGGATTGAGAATTGGCTAACCACGGAGCCACGGAGAACACGAAGAACCACGAATGATCAGTTGGATTTCTTTCCCAGTCGCCTGGCTTCGCGGAAGATCTCCTCAAACATCTTTTCGGTGAGGCGCCCGGTATTGGTGTTCTGGAGTGAAGGATGGAATGAAGCGAGCAGCCAGCGGCCGTCAGGCATCTTGTACTTGGCGCCGTGTCCGAAGACGTAAGCAGCCCGGCTGGTGATGAGGCCTTGTCGCTTCAGGTAGTTCAAGTAACCATCGAAGCCGATCCGGCCGAGAGCAACTACGACTTTGACCTTCTTCAGCAGGGCGATCTCGCGGTCGAGAAACTCGGAACAATTCACGATCTCCTGGGGGAGCGGCTTGTTGGCAGGCGGCGCGCAGCGGGCGACCGCGGTGATGTACGCACCGGTCAGTGACAGGCCATCGTCACGGCGGATGGCGGTAGGCTGGGAAGCAAAGCCGGTACGGTGGAGGACTGGGTACATGAAGTGGCCGGAGCCGTCGCCGGTGAAGGGCCGCCCGGTACGGTTGGAGCCGTGGGCGCCAGGCGCGAGTCCGAGAATCAGCACTTCGGCATTGATGTCACCAAAGCCGGGGACGGGCTTGGCCCAGTATTCCCAATCCTGGTAGGCGCGGCGTTTTTCGCGCCCGATCTTCTGGCAGTAGGTCACAAGGCGTTCACAGCGGGTACAAGCTATGACATCTTGCGCGAGAATCCTGAATTGCGCCGCAGCAGTACTCACTCGATGACCTCAAAATACCCGATCAAGGTTTCGCTCTCGGTGAAGGCCACGAATACCGAATCAAGTTCCTGATACTGTCGACGTGAACGCTCCTGAAAAGCGCGATAGGAGGCTTCGTCCTTCCAAATGTCGGTGGTGACGTAACGGCTGTGATCCTTGAGGTCGCGCTGGAGGACGGTCCGGTGGTACGCCGGGTCAGTGCGAAACAGTTGCGCCCACGCGCCATTGGCGCCGTAATTCCGCTCAAAATCGGAGATATGCTGCGGCTTTACCCGAAACTGCCAAATGACTACAAACATCCCCACTCCTAATACGATTTTAGCGGTTTTGGTGCCGGCGGGGCGTTTGACCACTCTCCTTGCCGTCTCTTAAACTTGGAGGTCAGCCATTTGGTTGCGCCCGAAGAGGTGCAGGTGACTATCGAGAGAGTTTGGAAAGGCAGTTATTTTGAGTCCTGAGACTAAAGAAGATACAAATGCGACGACGGCAGACGCCACCCGCGAGGCGCATGAGCAGACGCACGATCACGACCATGGCCACCAGCACGAGCCGGAGATGAATGAGGAGTGCCGTCGCGAAGTCAGCGTGGAGGTGCCGGCAAATGAGGTATCGGCCGCGACCGAGAAGGTCATAAAGAAGTTCCAAAAAGCGGCGCGGATCCCCGGGTTCCGTGCGGGCAAGGTGCCAGTCACCATCATCAAAAGCCGATTCATGGATGACGTCCGCAGCGAAGTGGTGGAGGCACTGGTGCCACAACACTTCCGCAAAGCTGTAGATAAAGAAGGCTACCTGCCCGTCTCCCAGCCAAGGATCACTGACCTGCACTTCCATGAAGGCGAGCCGCTGAAGTTCAACGCCGTCTTTGAGGTATTACCTGAGATCGAAGTGAAAGATTACAAAGGGCTGAAAGCGGAGAAGAAGGACATCTCGGTTTCCCAAGCAGAGGTGGAAGAGGCGTTGAAAACACTGCAAGAGCGTCAGGCGAGCTATGAGGCAGTGGAAGATCGCAACTTGAAAGATGGCGACTACGCCAATATCTCGTTTAGCGGCACGGCCAAGGGGACCAAAGCCATCGCGGAAAAGAAAGCGGAGCTGACGGCTGAAAAAGAGGCGGGCGCCGACGAGGACCAAAACAAGGTTCAGGATGCGATCAATGCGGCTGTGGAGGCCGAAGCGTCCAAGCCGGTGGAAGTCAGCGACGTGCTGGTGGAGATCGGTGGCAAGAATACAGTGAAGGAATTCACCGAAAACCTACGCGGAGCCAAGCCCGGCGACGAGCGCAAGTTTGAGGTCACTTATCCTGATGACTTCAATGACCAGCGTTTGGCCGGACAGGTGATGGCTTATGAGGTAAAAGTGCAGGGGGTGAAAAAGAAGATCTTGCCCGAACTGAATGACGATTTTGCCAAAGAACTGGGCGAGTTCGCCACGATCGCCGACCTGAAGACGCGCATCCGGGAGAACATGGAAGCGGAGCGCAAACACGAGATCCAGCACGCGGAAAAAGAGAAGCTGATCGACGAGTTGGTGGCGAAGAACGAGTTTCCCGTACCGCAATCGCTGGTGCAGCGGCAGATCGATGTACGGCTTGACCGGGGCCTGCGGGCGCTGGCGGCGCAGGGGATGCGCGCAGAGGACATGAAGCGCATGAATATCGATCGGTTACGCGCCGGACAGAAGGATGCAGCAGTTCGCGAAGTTAGGGCATCTTTATTGTTGGATAAGATCGCGGAAGTCGAAAACCTGGAAGTCACCGAAGAAGACATCAACCGTGAAGTAGAGGCGGCAGCGGAGCAATCGCGGCAGCCAGTAGAGGCGTTGCGCGCCCGGCTGACCAAGGAAGGGTCACTGGAGCGGATCAAGGACCGCCTGCGCAATGAAAAAGCGTTAGACTTCCTGTACGAGCATTCCGCATAAGTATGGTTGGCTGTTCAACGCGGCACATGAAAGGCTAAGGCGCTGATGAAAGAACCGATGAACTACCTGGTACCCACCGTTCTAGAGCAGACGAGCCGGGGCGAACGCGCCTATGACATCTACTCGCGGCTGCTGCGTGACAACATTGTTTTTCTAGGCACACCGGTGGATGACACGGTCGCCAACCTCATCATCGCGCAGCTCCTCTTCCTGGAGGCCGAGGACCCGGAAAAAGACATCCAGATGTACATCAACTCGCCGGGAGGATCGATCACGGCGGGTATGGCCATCTATGACACGATGCAGTTCGTCCGACCGGATGTTACGACCATCTGCATCGGCCAGGCGGCAAGTATGGGCGCGGTATTGCTGTGCGCGGGCGCGGCGGGCAAGCGCTTCTGCCTGCCCAATGCCAGGATCCTCATCCACCAGCCGCTGATGAGCGGGCTTTCCGGCCAGGCCACCGACATTGATATCCATGCGCGTGAAATCTTGCGAATGCGCGAGATCATGAACCAGATCATGTCCAAGCATTCGGGGCAAAAGCTGGATAAGGTGGAAAAGGACGTGGAGCGGGACTTCATCATGAATGCCCAGCAGGCCAAGGACTACGGGATCGTGGACGACATCATCTTCAAGCACAAGTAGGGCGAAGGTAACTGGCGTTGGTTACGAAGGTGCTGTGGTTCTAAGGATTAAGCGGTAAATGGTGACCGAAGTAAGTGGAAGAAACTAGCCTCATAGTGCAGACTGGGGCTTAGTCTTGTGGTCGGGTTCAAGGAGCAACTGTGAAATCTCGCACCGGTACGGAAGAGTCTTTACGCTGTTCGTTTTGTCATAAGTCACAGGACGCCGTTGCCAAGCTGATCTCCTCGCCCAGCGATTATCCGCGGGCCTACATTTGCGACGAATGCGTGGCGGTATGTAACAGCATCCTGGAAGATGACCGCAGTGAGACCCACGCCGCCGCCGCTCCGAACCACCTGCCCAAGCCACTCGAAGTAAAAACTTTCCTGGATGAATACGTGATCGGCCAGGAGCGCACTAAGAAAAAGCTCGCGGTCGCGGTTTACAACCACTACAAGCGTATCCACATGAATCGCCACAAAACGGGCGATGGCGTGGAACTGGCGAAATCAAACATCATGCTGGTTGGCCCGACTGGGACGGGCAAGACGCTGCTGGCACAAACGCTGGCGAAGATGCTCGACGTGCCCTTCGCGATCGTGGACGCTACGACTCTCACGGAAGCTGGATACGTGGGCGAGGACGTAGAGAACATCATCCTCAAGTTGCTGCAGGCGGCCGATGGAGATGTAGGGCGCGCCCAAACCGGCATCATCTATATAGACGAGATCGACAAGATCGGGCGTAAGGACGAGAACCCCTCGATCACGCGTGACGTATCCGGTGAAGGCGTGCAGCAGGCGTTGCTGAAGATCCTTGAGGGCACGGTCGCGAATGTGCCGCCCCAAGGCGGCCGTAAGCATCCGCACCAGGAATTCACGCCGGTGGATACCACCAACATCCTGTTCATCTGCGGGGGCGCGTTTGTGGGACTGGAAAAAGTCATCAGCCGCCGTGTCGGCAAGAAATCTTTGGGCTTCCGCGCGGATTCCAAGGAAGCGGACAAAGCGAAGGTCCACAATCCAAATATGCGCGACTCCGAATTGTTGCAGCAGGTGGAACCGCAGGACCTGATCAAGTTTGGGCTCATCCCTGAGTTCGTAGGACGTTTACCGGTGCTGGGCGTGCTGAATGATCTGGATGAAGATGCTTTGATCGAGATCCTCACGCGTCCGCGCAATGCTATCCTGAAGCAATACCAGCGACTCTTTGAATTTGAAAGCGTCAAGTTGAAGTTCACCGACGATGCGATCCGCGCCGTGGCCAAAGAAGCTTTGGCCCGGAAAGTGGGTGCGCGCGGATTGCGCATGATTCTTGAAGAACTCATGCTCGACTTGATGTACCATCTGCCTAGTCAGAAGCGCGTCAAAGAGTTTGAAGTCACACAGGAGATGGTGGAGAAGCGGGACGTCTCCATCGCCAACCTCGAAAAAGCTGGTTAACATACAAGTCAGGGGGACCGGTGACACAGATCCAGAACAAAGACAAGTTTGAAACCAGAAACCTTCCGATGATGCCCATACGGGACGTGGTCATCTTCCCGTTCATGATGACGCCGTTCGTAGTGGGCCGCGAATCGAGTGTGAGGGCTTTAGAAGAAGCCCTGGCCGGCGACCGCAAGATCTTCCTGGCAACGCAGCATGATGCCAGCATCGATGAGCCTAAAGCCCATGAGATCTATCAGGTGGGCACCATTGTCAATATCGTCCAGAGTCTCAAACTACCGGATGGCAATATCAAGGTCCTGGTGGAAGGCCTGGAGCGGGGCAAGATCCAGCAAGTGGCGGATGACCAAGGCTACCTGCGAGCCACAGTCCGCACCTCGAAGTACACGGTTGAAGTTACCCCGACGATCGAGACCGCGATGCAGCGGGTCACTTCCCTTTTTGAACAATACGTGAAGCTGTGCCAATCGCTCAACTACGAGACGATGATCGCCGCCGTACGCATGGAAGATCCGGCGAAGCTGACGGACACCATAGCCGCGAACCTCCAGCTCTCCATCGAAGAGAAACAAGAGCTACTGGAAATCTTTGATCCGACGGAGCGCTTGACGCGCATCGCGGATGTGCTCGACATCGAGATTGAAAAACTGAACATGGACCGCACCATCCAGACCCGCGTGAAGCGGCAGATGGAACGCGCGCAAAAAGAGTATTACCTCAACGAAAAGATCAAGGCCATCCAAAAGGAACTGGGCCGCGGCGAAAAGAGTGAGTGGGACGAGCTCAAGAAAAAAGTGGACAATGCCGGCATGCCGAAGGAAGTGCATGAAAAGGCGATCCAGGAGCTGAAGAAGCTGGAGCTGATGCCGCCGATGTCGGCGGAATCGACAGTTTCGCGCAACTATCTCGACTGGCTACTGGCAGTGCCGTGGCGGAAGAAGTCAAAAGAGATCCGCAACATCGAGCGCGCGGAGAAGATCCTCAACGAAGACCACTACGGGCTGGAGAAGATCAAGGAGCGCATCCTTGAATTCCTGGCGGTGCGGCAGTTGGTGAAGAATCCGAAAGGATCGATCCTGTGTTTCGTCGGACCTCCGGGGGTGGGTAAGACCTCGCTGGGCATGTCAATCGCGAAGGCGACGGGCCGCAAATTTGTGCGCATGTCGCTGGGCGGCGTTAGGGATGAGGCTGAGATCCGCGGGCATCGCCGCACATACATTGGCGCACTTCCCGGGCAGATCATCCAGATGATGAAGAAGGCGGGCACCAAGAACCCGGTCTTCATGCTGGACGAGATCGACAAGATGGCATCTGACTTCCGTGGCGATCCGTCGTCAGCATTGCTGGAAGTACTGGATCCCGAACAGAACTTTATGTTCGTGGATCATTACCTGGATGTGGAGTACGACTTGTCGCAAGTCTTCTTTGTGGCGACGTCGAACGTGTTGCACACCATCCCGGCGCCGTTGCAAGACCGCATGGAAGTCTTGCGGCTGCACGGCTATACCGAACTGGAAAAAGTTGAGATCGCGCGGCAGTACCTGGTCAAGAAGCAGATGACCAATACCGGCCTCTCCGAAAATAACGTTACGTTCACTATCGACGCCTTTCAGGAGATCATCCGGTCGTACACGCGTGAGGCAGGGGTCCGCAACCTGGAGCGTGAGATCGGGAACGTTTGCCGTAAGATCGCGCGCCGCGTGGTCAAGGATGGTCCGGAATACAAGATCCACGTCACCGGAGAGAACATCCACGAGTTCCTCGGAGTCGCGAAGTTCCGCGACACGATGGCGCACGAGAAGAGTGAGATCGGACTGGTCACAGGCTTGGCCTGGACCGAAGTGGGGGGCTCGATCCTGAGCACGGAAGTCAGCGTAGTCGAAGGCAAGGGCAAGCTAACGCTTACCGGAAAACTTGGCGACGTAATGCAGGAATCGGCGCAGGCGGCAATGAGCTACGTTCGCTCGCGCGCGGCGCGTCTGGGATTGCCTCGCGACTTCTACCGCAACTTCGACATCCACGTGCACGTGCCGGAGGGCGCTATCCCCAAGGACGGACCTTCCGCCGGCATCACCATGGCGACGGCCTTGGCGTCTGCGCTTAGCAAGATTCCCGTGCGTCGCGATATCGCGATGACCGGAGAGATCACGCTTCGCGGCAAGGTGCTGGCTATCGGTGGATTGAAAGAGAAGCTGCTGGCGGCGCATCGCGCCGGCATCTTTGAGATCATCCTGCCCAAGGACAACGAGAAAGACCTGGCCGATGTCCCCGAAAACCTGCGCAGCGCCATCAAGTTGCACTTTGTGGACCGGATGGACGAGGTGCTGACCATCGCACTGGAAAGTCCGCTGCCGGAGATACCCGAGACCGTGGCGGACCCGTTGAATCCGGTTCCACCCACGGGAGAGGCGCCAGTAGCCCACCAGTAAGAGAAATAGTCCTAAAAAGCCGCAGCCTGGTGCTGCGGCTTTTCTTTTGCGGGTTCGTGTAAAGTGGTCACAGATGAAAGTCATAGC
>DATLCI010000024.1:0-7512 GCA_035526435.1 Terriglobales bacterium | reverse complement strand
ATGCTGCCATCGATGAACTCGACGAACGAATGGATGGTCGACTGGGGGTGCACGATCACTTTGACCTGCGCCGGGGGCAGATTGAATAAGCGGCAGGCCTCGATGACTTCAAATCCCTTATTCATAAGAGTGGCTGAATCGATGGTGATCCGCCGACCCATCTTCCAAGTGGGGTGATTGAGGGCCTGAGCGACGGTGATACGGTCAAAGTCACTGGGGGGAAGATCGAGAAACGGCCCGCCGGAAGCAGTCAGCCAGACCGTCTTCACTTCATCCATACGCCCACCACGCATGCATTGGTGAACGGCGTTGTGTTCGCTGTCGATGGGGAGGAGCGGTTTGCCTTGCTGGCGCGCCTCCGCGGTGATGAGTTCCCCTGCTGCGACTAAACATTCCTTGTTGGCGAGCCCCACGCTTTTTCCCGCCTTAACCGCCTCGTAAGTCGCTTCGAGTCCTGCGACACCGACGATAGCGCTGACAACGAAATCGACATCGGGATGCGTGGCGACGCGGACGGTGCCCTCGGATCCGTGGACGACTTCGAGGTTGCGAAGGCCGGCCTGATGCAACCTGGCCTTGAGTTCGGCTGCCTTTTCGGCGGTAGCCAGCGACATCACCTTGGGCTTCCAGCGTTGGCATTGCGCAAAAGCGGCGTCAAGGTTGTTGCCGGCGGCCATCGCTACGACCTGAAAACGGTCCGGATAACTCTCGCAGATACTCAAGGTGGAGTTGCCGATGGAGCCGGTGGAGCCGAGGATGGCGATGCGTTTCATGCAGTAAATATGCGGGTCAGCGAGAGTAGAAGAACTGCCTGGTCACTTGAAATAGTAGCATGCCGACGGGCGCAGCAAAGAGCAGAGCATCCACGCGATCGAGCATGCCGCCATGCCCGGGAAGAATGCTGCCGGAATCTTTCACATTGGCGGCGCGCTTGATCATGGACTCCGCAAGGTCGCCGAGTTGCGCAACCACATTGATGACCACGGCGAGGACCAGGGGTATCCAGACAGGCGGCGATTTCAGCAAAGCGACGGAGCCAAAGATGGAATCGCCCGGGAGGACGCCGGAGGTGCGCAGCCACAGTTCGATGCTGCCAACATTGCTACACAGCAGCCAGGAGACGAGGGCACTACCAACCACGGACGCGATAGTACCTTCCCAGGTCTTCTTGGGGCTCACGCGGGGAGCTAGTAAACGTTGGCCAAAGGTCTTGCCGACGTAATAGGCAAAGATGTCGCCCGACCAGACCATGAAGAAAAGCCACAAAACAAAAAACCAACCGCTGGGAAACGAGCGGACCATGATGAGGCACGCGAACGGCAAAACGATATAGGGCACCACAAAACTGGTTAGAGCGGTACTCATGACTGCGCTGCGAAAGTCGGTGAGCCGCATCTGCCATGCTAAAAGTATCAACGGATAAAGAAGCAAGAGAACGGCGATCGCCGCGGTGGACGAGATGGCGATACGCTCATCTGCAGCACGCAGGGCGACGGTCAATAAGCTGAAGATGGCGGCAGCTTGTGCCATGCCGCCGAGGATGGGGACGCCCGGGTCAAAGATATGAGCAATCTCCAGAAATTCAAACGCCGCGAGCAAGGCGAAGACGGCGGTGACGGCCGCAAAGATCCAGAGCGGAGCCTTGAAAACGATGGCCAGAACAATAGGAATAAGTATGAGAGCGGTGAGCAGTCTTTTCATGGAGAGTGGCGAAGCGCAGAGATGAGATTACACGCCGAACGGGAACCAGGGAAGAGTCAGCTATGGGCGTGGCCCAAGCCGCCAAAGCGCCGCTCGCGTTTCTGGAAGTCCGTAATAGCTTGCAGCAGATGTTGGCCGCGAAAGTCCGGCCACAGGGTCTCGGTGACGTAGATCTCGGCATAGGCGAGTTGCCAGAGCAGGAAGTTGCTGAGACGCATTTCGCCGCTGGTGCGGATGACGAGATCAGGGTCCGGGAGGCGGCAGGTATAAAGATGCTTGGCGATCATCTCTTCGTCAATCTTCTCGCTCTGGAGATGTTCGAGCCCACCGTTACGGGCGGCGGCGGAGACGATGGAGTTGAAAGCATCGGCGATCTCGGTGCGCGCGCCGTAGTTCAATGCCAGAGTGAGGGTCATGCCGGTGTTCTTAGAAGTGGCGTCCTGCGCCCACTGCATCTTGTCCTGAACGTCTTGAGGAAGCTCGTGGCGCCGGCCGATGAAGTCGAGGCGAATATTGTTCTGGTTGAGGGTGGCGACTTCTTTCTCGAGATAGATCTTGAGCAGCCGCATGAGGAAAGAGACTTCCGTCTTGGGACGGCGCTTCCAGTTCTCTACGGAAAACGCATACAGCGTCAGCCAGGGGACGCCGATGCGGGCAGCGGTCTCCACCGTGGAGCGGACCGCGGCCACACCCGAGCGGTGTCCGGCAATGCGCGGCATATGGCGCTGACGGGCCCAGCGTCCGTTGCCGTCCATGATGACGGCAATGTGCCGGGGAAGGTGCTTCAGGTCCATGTGGGCGAGGATTTCCTGATCCTTTTTACTGAAGCCGGCGAGCTTGCTCAAAGCGGAAGGCAACGAGTACTCCTGAACCTTCTAAAGTAACACGCCAGACGCGCAAAAAGCCGACCCAGCCCAATCATCTTAAAGCACTTGGCGATACAAAGCAACCAGGAACCGCGCCCGCCCTGAGTGCTACAATCCAGCTAGCTCCGGGTTCCTACCGGAGGCCGCATGAAAGCCTTCTCGTACCTACGCTGGATCCGCCGCACGACCTGGTTGTGCCTGCTGTTACTGGGACTTTCCGGGGCGGCGCAGGTGCTGCACCACCACTCGCTGGACCTGGTGCGGGGAGACGCCGCGGAAAAGACGCGATGCACCATCTGCGTCGCGGGACAGACGCCGCAACAGGCGTCGCTGGCGGTCAATGTACTGCCGGTGGAAGCCCGGGAATACCGCTTGCGCGAGCAGTCTTTAGGCCACATTGGGCAGGTCTCCAGTGATGCGAACCGGACGCGTCCTCCACCCTCTCTTTGAAGCTGACTCCGGCAGCCGCCGGAGGCTTTTCAAAACAGAGGTCAACTGAGAGGAGCTGCATGCGTTTTGCACGTCTGATATTTCCGCTAGTTTGTCTTTCATTCTTAACCAACATTCTGCTGGCGCAGAGTGTAGGGACGATCCAGGGCACGATCACGGACCCCAGCGGCGCGGTGGTGGCCAATGCGAGTGTGAACCTAAGCAGTGCCATTTCCGGCTACAAACAAACCACTACGACCAACGCGACCGGATTTTATAAGTTCACGGGCGTGCCCTTCGTCACTTTCACGGTGCATGCGGAAGCTCCCGGATTTGCCCACGTGGACACGACGGCCGAGCTGCGTTCCAACGTGCCGCTCACACTGAATCTTTCGCTGGCGGTGCAGGCCTCGACCCAAGTGGTGGATGTGACGGAATCGGCGGCGGTGCTGGAGACGAGCTCGGCGTCTACGCACCATGACCTGGACTACATGCAATTGCAGAAGTCGCCGGTGGTGGGTTCCGGCCGCGGCGTAGAGGCATTGGTGCAGACGGTGCCGGGCGTGGTGCAGGACGACAATGGACGCATGCATCCGCGGGGTTCCGAGTCGCAGGTGCAATATGTGGTGGATGGCGTCCCGGTCACGGACAACATCTCTTCCGCATTCGGCAGCGCACTGGATCCGAGAAATCTGCGATCCGCGGAAGTGATCACCGGCAGTGTTCCGGCGGAGTATGGCGGCAAACTGGGCGCGGTGATCAATGTGAACACTAAGTCCGGCTTGGAAATGCCATGGAACGGGAATGTCTCTCTCACGGCCGGTTCGTTCGACAGCAGGGAAGTAGGCGGCGAGTTCGGAGGACACACCCAGAAGGTGGGCGTTTATGTGAGCGCGACGGGGAGCCGTTCGCGACGTTACCTTGATCCGCCGGAGATCCAGAACTTCCGCAACCTGGGTGGGACAGGACGATTGTTTTCGAAGTTCGATTGGAACGTGGATCCCAAGAACATTTTGCGACTGAGTCTGTCCCTGAACGGCTCGAATGTGCAAGTGCCGAACCGCTTTGACCAGGAACTCGCCGGGCAGAGGCAGAAGCAGGCGCTACGCGACGATTCCCAATCGTTAGGCTGGAACCATATCTTCAATGAACGGACGGTGACGGATGTGGTGATCTACCGGCGCTCGTCAACCTCGCGGCTGTTGGACCCCGGGTTCAGCGGCGTACCGTATTACGCGGAACAGGCCCGGCGGCAGCGTACGGAAGGGGTACGCGCCAGCATCAGCTACTCCTGGAAACAGCAAGACTTGAAGGCGGGCTTTTTGGTGGTGAGGACGCCGTTGCGCGAGGGATTCGTGATCGCGGCGACCGACCCGGCGATCCTGGGCGACCAGCTGAATCCGGCATCGCAATTCACGGTGGTGAATCCATTCCGCTTCAACCAACGGTTAAATGGGTTGGAAGCGTCGTTGTTTGTGCAAGACCGCGTAACCTTCTTTGACCGCCTGACGGTCGACGCCGGCATTCGCTTTGATCATTACGATGTGGTGGTCAATGACAATGCTATTAGTCCGCGGATCGGAGTGGCCTACCACTTCAAGCGGACGGGAACAGTGTTGCGCGGAGCTTATAACCGGCTGTTTCAGACTCCGCCGAATGAGAACTTATTGCTGTCGTCATCGTCGGCAGGGGCGGTCTTTTCGCCGCTAGCGGCGACCGGCGTACGCGCGGTGCCCCCCGAGCGGCAAAACCTTTATGAGTACGGAGTGCAACAGCAGATCGGGAAATACGTCCGGCTGGATATCTCGCGGTACATCAAGAACATCCGGAATTTTTCTGACAAAGACCAGTTCCTGGACACGCCCATCATCTTCCCGGTGGCGATCGCGCGCGGCGATATCCGCGGGCTGGAGCTGCGGCTGGATGTGATCCCCATCCATGGCTGGACGGCGTTTGTCAGCTATGCGAATTCGCGGGCCACCGGTACCACTCCGCTGGCCGGGGGATTGTTCCTCGACGAAGCCAGCAGCGCGCTGTTGGTTCCAGGTAATAAGTTCGCGGCGGACCATGACCAGCGCAATACCGGCCAGTTCGGCGTGACCTACACCCACAAGAGCGGGGCGTGGATCAACTTTTCCGGAAGACATGACAGTGGAGTACCGGCAGAGGTTGATCCCGCTGCGTTGAGCGGCCTGGATGCGCGCATCGTCGCGTCATTGGACGCGGTGCGGGGGCGAGTGAAGCCGCGGAGCCTTTTCGACTTTGCGACCGGCTATGAGTGGATGAGGGAGAGGCGTTATCCCATCAGCTTGCAGTTCAGCGTGCAGAACTTGAGCAATGAGTTCTATCTGTACAACTTCGAGAGCGTCTTCTCCGGAACGCATATTGGACGGCCGCGCGAGGTAAGCGGGCGGATCGTCTTCCACTTTAAAGGGAAGGGCGGCGCGGGCAGCGCGGATTGATCGACTGGCAGTTGCTAGTAGCCGGTTGGCAGTAGTCAGTAGCCAGTTGCCAGTAAGTGGGCGAAACAAACGGGACCCTTGCGGGTCCCGTGGTCGTTTGGGGAGGGCAACCTGACTTATGCCGTGCGTCGTGGGCGGGTAGTGAGCTCACGCATCTGCGTGAGGAAGGTGGAGCGCTGCATGGCGTCAAGCTGATTGACGTAAGGCAGTATTTCCACGATGAAGTCGTCGGCGAGGAGCTCCTGGATCTCTGCCTGGCGGGTATCTGACGTCGCCGAGCGCAGGAGGTCCGGAACGCTGATCTCCAACGCATTGGCCAGACGCTGCAAAGAAGAAAGAGTCGGCGTGGCCTTCTCATTCTCGATCTTGGAGACGTAAGTCCGAGGCACCTGCATGCGCAAGGCAAGCTGGCGCTGGCTCAGGCCGGAACGCAAGCGTAGACTGCGGATGGCCGAAGCGATCTGCAAGCCGTTGCCATGGTTCGCGGCAGGAGCGTCAGGGATGGGAGCAATCTCCGGCTCGGGTTCTTCGGTATCGAGCGAGAGATGACATTTTCTGCAAAGATTGTTGTTGGTCCGGAATTGGACGAGGTGACAGTGGTCGCACCTCAATACTTCCCGTGAATCGACGGGTGCTAAGGTGGTTGCCATTCTAGGTTGAGGAGCCTGCCAGAGCGGGGCTAACTCCTAACTGCTGATTGCGATAGTAACTTTGCGGTATAGATGCCGTGGTTGTCAATACAAATTTCGCTAGTAACCCTATAATTCATCCAGAATAACCGGAGAAAACACGGAGAAAACAGGGACATGAACGGAATCAATCGGGAAACGGCATGGGGGTTACTTTGTGAGTACACCCAATCGGAGTCATTACGAAAACATATGTTGGCGGTAGAGGCCTGCATGCGGGCCTACGCCCGCAAGTACGGGGAAGACGTAGAGAAGTTCGGCATCACCGGACTGCTCCACGACTTTGATTATGAAAAATACCCGACGGCGGCGGAGCATCCGTTCGTGGGCAACAAGATCATGCAGGAGAAGGGATATCCGGAAGAGATCTTGCGCGCCATCCTCTCGCACGCGGACTACAGCGGAGTGAAGCGCGAGACGCGAATGGAGAAATGTCTATACGCGTGCGATGAGCTATCAGGATTGATCACGGCCGCGACCCTGGTGAAGCCGTCAAAGGCAATCGAGGATGTAGATGCGAAGTCCGTTCGAAAAAAAATGAAGGACAAAGCGTTTGCCCGCAGCGTGAACCGGGACGACATCATCAACGGCGCAGCTGATCTGGGCGTTGACCTAGATGAGCACATCACGTTCTGCATCGAGGCGATGAAGGGGATCGCGAAGGAGTTGGGGTTGGAGGGGGCGCCAGTTCAAAGCCCAGCCGCAGATGAACACGAATAAACGCTGATCAGAACCGGAAGAGATTTTCTAACTTAAAACCGCCGCAATTTTTCCGCTCTCAATCAGATCCGCCACTTTGGCGAAATCGCCGGCCAGCACGCGGTCTTTCTCCACCTTCGCGGTTACCGAGCGGATGGCGGCGTGAGCGGCTAGTCCGCGTTTGCTGGTAGTGAGCGGTGCGCGTAGATCGAGGGCTTGCGCGGCGGCAGTGGCTTCGATGGCGAGTACGTTGCGCGTATTGGCGACGACCCTCTTCAACTTGATCGCTCCACCCATGCCCATGGAGACGTAATCTTCCTTGTTGCCCGAAGTGGTGATGGAATCGACGGAGGCCGGGTGCGCGAGGCCTTTGTTTTCACTGACCAGTGCCGCCGCGGTCACCTGCGGCATCATGAAGCCGGAGTTGAGGCCGGCGCCGTCGGCGAGGAAGGGCGGAAGACCTTCGTTCAGGGCCGGATTCACCAGGCGCTCGATGCGTCGTTCAGAGATGCCCGCCAAGGCGGCGAGCACGATAGCAAGATAATCAAGCGCGAAGGCGACGGGCTCGCCATGGAAGTTTCCGCCCGAGACGATGTCGCCTTCGGCGGGGGCCGCCTGCCCGATGGTGGGCTTAGGGCTGCCGATCTTCTTCATCGCGGGGAAGAC
>DATLCI010000023.1:0-7586 GCA_035526435.1 Terriglobales bacterium | reverse complement strand
AGCTTGGCCTTGGCCAGCGTCTTGGTCAGCAGATCTTCCATCTGCTCTTCGGGGACGTTCTTCGCCATGGCCAACTCACTCACCAGCAGGTAGCGGGAGCGGTCCAGCATCTTCTTCTCGCGGAAGCTCAGGGGCTTGGTTTGGTGCAGGAGCAGCAGGCTCTTCATCACGATGGCGCATTCCATCAGCGAACCGGTGCGCATCTTGTCAGAGTTATCTTTGTAACGTTCTTTCCAGTCGGCATTGTTGTCGCAATCGCCGTCGCCCAGGAAGTCGAATATTTTGTTGATCTCGCCGTTCTTGACTACCCGGCGCAGGCCCACGTTTCCTGCGTTGGAGCAGGGAATGGTCACTTTCAGGCTGCTGGCCTTGATCTTGAGCTCGTAAAACCGCTGAACGGTGGCCCCAATGGTGCGGCTGGAGATTTGTTCGATGATACCCACCCCATGATTGGGATAAACCACCTTGTCGCCGATCTGGAACACCGAATCATTGGCCATAGAAGACATAAGGAAGACCGTAGTCGAGGACCCCGGGGGAACGATTGGGGCGGGGGAAAGACTTAACTAGATTATAACTGGGAAAAAGGCCCAGGTCAATCTCGACCCTGCCTCGTCTAAGCTCATTAGATGCAGTTTGGGAGCGAGAATGTGCGGGGGCAAGCTGTTTAGGTGCCCAAAGTCACTTCGCTAAGCGTTTCCCTCGTTGACATCCCCCCAGGGAGTCGGGAAAATGACTCCTCCCCCCCTTACGAACTCCATATTTATGCGATCCATTTTGGCGCTGGTGACGGCTGTGATCTTGACCGGGGGGATTGCCCACTCGACTGACACCATGTCCATTGCGCAGGCCCGCCGCGACTTCAAGCAACTGCTGCCCAAGATGTATCGCGGCGAGTTCAATGACAGTTGGCGGCGCGTGGAGAAAGTCGCGCTCCAGCCGTTGCGCTCCGTGACCATCACCACCGTAAGCTTTGCCTTTGAAGACGCCCGCGAGGTCAACGGCTTTATCCCAGCGAAGCAGATGAAGACCCAGCAGCAGCACTACCGCTTCAAGCAAATGGGCCCGGTCATGGTCAGCGATGACCATCCCCGCCTCCCCAAGACCGCCTTCTTTGCCGGGCCGGAGGGCAGCGGCGACCTGTGCACCCGCAAGTGTGGCACGTTCTACTGGACCGACCGCGCCGACGCGGAACGATTTGCCCGCGCCTTGAACCGGTTGATCGAGCATGCAAAGAAAGGTAAGGACGACGACGACTTCAGCGCCTTTCGCCAAAAGGCCGCAGCCTGGCGACAGTTGAAACAAAAGGCTCCGCTCGCGCCCGAAGCCGATCGCCATCGCATCTTGGCGGAAGAGGCCATTCGCTCCACCAATCTAGATTCCGCCGCGCAGCACTATGACGAAGCCCTTGAGGCTACACCGCTCTGGCCCGAAGGCTGGCTGAATGCCGCCCTCATCTATGCCGAGCTGCAAGATTACGCATCGGCCGCCGAGCACATGCGCTACTATCTCGAACTCGCGCCGGACGCGCCGGAAGCCAAGGCGGCCCGGGAAAAACTGGTGATATGGGAAGAAAAAACCAAATGAAGAGACTCTGCTTATTGATAGCGCTCGCCCTGGTTACCTCTGCCATAAGCTCCAACGCCCAAGCAACGCGTGAAGCCGCGCCGCTCCCGGTCAATGCCGCCATCCTGCAAGGCGAGCAGCCACCCGGCGCGGCCATGAAGCTTTCACCACCGGAAGCCCGCAAGCAACTCGAGCAGGCCATTACGCAAAAATATGCCGGCGAGTGGTCCCAGTGCGCATTAATGATCTGCGCCAAGGCGCAGTTGGAGCCTGCTTCTGACGTCCACGTGCGCATGAACGGTTTTGAGATGTCCGCTCCGTATGTTTGGACGGGGGGCCTGAAGGGCGAAGAACGCTCTCCGATCAAGGTCAGCTTCGCCCGCGCGCCGGACTACGTCGTCGTGGTCAAGATGCCGATGATGCGGACGCCCAAGCCGCTTTATGTGGTCGGCCTCCAGCGCGTAAAGAAAGCGGATTCGCCGCTGCACATGATGAAGCTGCTGTGGACCAACGAAGCGCTTGCCCAGCAATTTGCCGATGCCTTCAACCGCCTCGTCTATTACTCGCATCACGGCGGCGCCAACAGCGCGGAAGGGTTTTTGCTTTTCGCTTCGGCGGCCAAGGCCTGGCGCGAGAGTCCGCAGAAGCCGCCTTTGCCGGATGCCGTCGACCGCGAACGCATCCTCGCGGAAAATTCCATCCGCGAGAAAGACCTCAACGCCGCCATCGAACATTACGAGGCCGGGCTCGGCATCTCGCCGATGTGGCCAGAGGCATGGTTCAACACCGCCCTCATCTATGGCGAGATGCAGGACTACCCCAGTGCGGCCAACAGCATGAAGCACTATCTCGAGCTGGTGCCCAACGCACCCGACGCCGCTGCCGCGAGAGAAAAATTGATCATCTGGGAAGACAAAGCGAAATGAGGAACTCTGCTGCGCGTGAGATGGTAGTCGTGGCCCTTGGCCTCGCCCTGCTGACGTTCGCTATATCGCTGCCGTTGGCGAATGGGATTGAAACTCCGCTGGGCGGAGCCATGTCGCTTACGCCCGCATTAGCTCGGCTGATCATACGGGAGATGGTCGCCACCCGGCTCCCCGTCTCGGTGCCTAAAACCTTGATGTTTCAGGGCTACACTCTTTCCGAAGCGCGAAATGTGCAACTCTCCGCAACCGGTCTCGCCTTCGCGTACGACATTCAATACTCCAACAGCAAAGGAAGGACCAAGACCGCGGAACTGAGCTTTCTCCGGGAATACTGTACGGTGCGACCCAGCGAGTCCGCTCGGTCCGAGTTCAGAAAGCAGCATTTTTACTACACTTGTTCTAACGAGGATTACTGGAAAGGCTTCTTGTACACCTGGCGGACTCAGTCTGAGGCGCAGCGTTTCACCGATGCGGTTAATCGTCTTATCTATGAAGCCCAAGGGGGCTCCTCGCCGGAATTCATTCCCGCGTTTCGCGCGCGCGTGCAGCAGTGGAGAACCGACCCTGCGCAACGTTCCGCCCCGCCAGGCTTAGACCGCCACCGCGTCCTTGCGGAAGACGCCATTCGCGGCAAGGACTTCATCCGGGCTCTCCAGCACTATGGCGATGGCCTGAGGCAATACGAATTCTGGCCCGAGGGCTGGTTTAATTCGGCACTCCTCTATGGCGAACTGGGGGAGTTTGGCGCTGCCTCGGATTGCATGAAACATTATTTGGAACTTGAACCGAACGCGCCCGATGCGCAGGCCGCGCGCGACAAGCTGGTGATTTGGGAAGAAAAAGTACGCCATCCATAGGAGATACCTTTTATGTCCTGCCTACTGCGCTTGTCCATCCTAGTGTTGGCCACCACCTCCGCCCTCAGTAGCGACGACTGGCTGGCTAAGTTCGAACGTGAATGTCGCGCCAAGGGCGGCACGCCTGAACATTATTCCTCCGGCGGCGGAAAATGCGTGATGCCGGCGTCTTCTTCATCTTCGTCCAGCAGCACGTACTCCACCGCCAGCAATCCCTATCAGCCTATGGTGGACGGCCTGCTCCAATGGATCTTCTCCACCAACAATAATGCGGCCCAGGCCAAGCAACGGCGTGAAGCCATGATGCGGGAGCTGGCCGCGCAGCGCGAGCAAGCGCGCCGAAATCAACAGGTTGCTCAGGCCCAGCG
Organism: Terriglobales bacterium; assembly: GCA_035526435.1. GTDB lineage: Bacteria > Acidobacteriota > Terriglobia > Terriglobales > Acidobacteriaceae > DATLCI01. The sequence continues at coordinate 3,869 of DATLCI010000023.1, read as the reverse complement.
CCTCGACGCCATCATGCAGCGGCTGATGGGTGATAGCGATCTCATCCTGAAAGGTATGGGCAACACTGATGGTTTGCGCTTGAAGCTTGGCGAAAAGCGTCCTTTGGGCATGGAGGTCTATCAGCACCCCAACGACGGCAAAAAACGCATGGGCATCTCCGGCCTCTCTGGCATCAACCTTGACAACGAAACGCCCACCACTACCCGGGCGCAACTCACGCTGAAGCTGGGCGACGACGCTACCCGTTCCTTGCAGAGCCCGCCGCCGCCCGCCACGCCGCCCGCCGACCCCGGTAAGGATCCCGCGGCCGCTGAACCCACCCGCGCCGAACAGAATGAAGCCAAGTCGCAGATCGACGACCTCGCGCGGACGATCAGCCAACTTTCTCCCGAAGAGCAACAGAAACTCCTCGCAGCATTGCAAAAGAGCGATGCCGCGGCAGCATCTCCGACTCCGGAGCCTGCTCCTTCCGGGTCTGCGCCCGATCCGAATGCCGGTTTGTCATTGAAGCTTAGTGGCGCGCGATCGGAGGCGGAGAAGTTGCAAGCGGCTGCCGCCAGCGACGCCTCGCCCGAACAATTAAAGACCCAAGCCGAAGACCAGTTCCGCAATCTGCAAGGCATTACCGCTGACCCCATCAAGATCGGACAATCGCCGGAGCTCGGCATACCAGCGCCGCCTGGCCAAGCCAGCCCCGGAACTAGCGTCCCGCCGCCGCCGACTCCGACTGCCGCCCGCGCGCCGCAAGCTTCGCAGCCTGATTGTTCCCGGCTCGGAAGCGCCGACCCATCAGTAGTCGATCTGCGCTGTGCGCGGACGAACGTTCCTTCACTGCCCGGTGTTTCCCGCGCAAGTGGACCGGCATCCGGCGTCACTCGAAATAACGTCGAACCGGTCAGCCCCACGCTGCTTGCCGAGTTCTCTTCGGGAACGTTTTCTCCATTACTGGAAAACGGGTCTCCTATCTTCAATGCGCGGCCACCTGAATCGCAGCTTCACGGGCTCGTAGGCGGCACCACTTGGACCTATGGCTTCCGCTGGCCGCAAGCCCACTGCGATGAAGAATGCCGCAAGAGCATGAAGCCGCAGCTCGATCGCCAGCTCGCGCTCTTTTGCCAGTCGCAGCAAGATCCACCGGCGTGCATAAAGGCCGGATTACCCTTCACCCCGGAGCTTTATGATCTGGTGGTCTCCATGGGCAGCTCCCATGCCGCCATTGAAGATCTGGCCACCCGAGTATTGTTTGACGGAGCCACTTACGGAGAGTTCTCCCGTCAGCATAAGGAGATCTTTGCCAGTCTTAAGGGACGCGACTTTGCCCAGTTGGATTGTCACAGTAATGGCGCTATGTTGTGTTTAGCCGCGCTACGCAGCGGCGATACTCACGCCAAGGAAGTCCGCCTGTTCGGTCCGCAAATGAATCCGGAAGCCGCGCAGCGTTGGCAGGAATATGCGGCCAACACCGGCACCACCATCAAGGTATATATCAACAATGGCGATCCCATCCCTGCTGCGTCGTGGAAGCAGCCCACCCCGCAGACTCCCGCAGGCGTGGCGGCCACTGCGGTTTGGCTGACGAATCCTGTCACCGGGCCCGCCGCTTTCTCTGATGCGCTCTTTTATACGTTTCTGGATAGCAAGGTGCCTCTCATGGACAACGCGCTCAAAAATTATGGCTTCGAGGTGAAACGCTTCGCCAATGACGATCCTGGCTGTACGGGAGCCCCGAGTATCGGCTGCCACTCCATGAAGCTGTATGAGAAGCACGTGAAGTAGGGGCATAGACACTAGGTCGGCCAGGATCACCTTGCGCTAGCAAGGTTCAAGCACCCCGCTCTTCTTCGATCGTTTCGATCCAGAGCTTGAGGGTGAGGTCCTCGCGCTGCGGATTGCCCAAGAAGAAGCGAAGCTCTTTCTCGTATCGCTGTCGGAGGAAATCCAGGTCGAAGGGTAGCGTGCGCGCGAGATGCTTTACGTCTTCGCGGTCCTTTTCGCTATTGCGCTCCAGCTTGGAGAGCGCCAGGTCGTAGGCATCGACGGCAAAGAGGCGGAGATGCGAGAAATGCTGGGGACAGACCCGCAACCGTTCGCCATAGTCCTGGGGCAAGGCCGTGACCGTCACGAAATCCAGGTAAAGTCCGTACTTGCGATGCAGCGGTCCGCCCTTTCCTCCCTGCTCCAAAAGAACAGCACGCTGATCGCTTGGCGTGATGGTAATGGCGTCGATATCGATCGTGGGTCGTGAAAGGCCGTACATCTGCGTGATCACGAAGCCGCCGATGCAATGGAGAAAGACTTCACCGGAGCCCGCCTTATCCAACTCGGCGAGGAACGACTTCCACGGCTCTGGCAGATGGTCAGTCGGCATGGACCAAGTACTCCAGTTTGAGATCTGTGAGCAGGTTCCACTTGCGGGCTTCCGGCTGACGATTCTCTCGCAACCATCGCCGCTCCACCTGCGTCATGCCTTCATGACACAGCGTACCCTCCTTCGCCAGCCGCGAATCCTGTAGCGCTTCGGCTACCTGCGCCAACGCTACGGCTTGGGGCAAGCTTCGCCTCTCCGCCAGATCTCGGCCCAATTCGACGATGAAACCGAGGCGGTTTTGTACATCGTGCAGCTTGGCCTGCCGGACGACCCATTCCCAGTCCATCGCCGCATAGCGATAAGGCAGCCATGGCAATGCTTCCACAAGGCGGCTCTCCACTCGGTCACACATCAGCATCGCGACCAATAGCTGCGCCGGATTGAGCTGAACCTTGATATGACGCAGGTAGGCGTAGCCAGGGTATCCGAGGGCGCCGAGTTGCTCAGCAAAAAACTGTTGGCTGAACTTCTTTGAGGGTGTCGCTTCCGGCAACGGCAAAGTTGTTGCAGGAAGACGGAGCAAGCGTACCGCCCGGCGGGCCAGCCGCGGAGGTAGCGACCGCTTGCCCTGCTCCAGCATGGAGACGTAGGCCTGCGTGACCTTGAGGCGTCGTGACACCTCCGCCTGCGTCCAACCCCGCGCTTTGCGGCATCCTTTTAGATGAGTTCCGTTCATCTGTTTAATATAACAAACTATGTTATATTTATCAAAAATGTATGCGTGATCGTGTGGAAACAAGCCCTCCCGCGTCTCGGAATAGAAGATCCTGTGCTCGGGATTCCACTTGACAAATCCCTCCTAAAAGCGTAATATTGATTCAAGTGATTAACTTTAAGCAATACAGCAAAAGCGCTTCGAGTAAGACCTTTCGATTCATACATCTGACTCTTTGCCCTTTGTTTTTAAACATTTGGCGAGTGCTCCAATATGTTTGAAAACAAACGACTTAAAGTCTCATATTTTCAAACATTTAAGGCTAAACGCTTTATTTGGAAACATTTGAGGCCCAGGGGGGTGGGGGAGGGTCGCTGCCCTGCCCGCTCAGTGCCGAGGGCTATAATCTCTGCTGGTCCTAATTCATGCCTGAACACATCAAGAAGAAGCTGGAAGAAGAGATCAAGCAGCTTGAGTACGAGCTGACGAACGAACTTCCTAAAGAGATCAAGAAGGCCGTCGCGATGGGGGACCTCAGCGAGAACGCTGAGTACCACATGGCCAAGCAGCGCCAGGTCTTCGTCAATGCCCGGCTGGGACAGCTCAAGAAGCGCGTCGGCGAGCTCGCCATGGTCAACATGGCCAATATTCCCAAGGACCGCGTCGCCTTCGGCTCCACCATCAAGGTCTACGACAACACGAAAGACGAAGAGATTGAATACAAGCTGGTGACCAGCGAAGAGTCAGACGTGTCGAAAGGGCTGATCTCCACGACGTCGCCCATCGGCCGCGCCCTCGTCGGCAAAAAGAAAGGCGACACCGTCACCGTAGTCACGCCCAACGGC
>DATLCI010000111.1:0-8801 GCA_035526435.1 Terriglobales bacterium | reverse complement strand
AACCTGAAGCACTTATAGCCTAACCATGAAAAAGAACCTCGGAATCAAAACAGCCATCATCATCGCGACCTTGCTGGTCTTCCTGTACGGCATCTTCGGCATCCCCAAGGGATTAAGCGGCGAGAGCCTGAAAGCGGCTTTGCTGCAGCGCATCCACCTGGGACTCGACCTCAAGGGCGGCACCCACCTGATCTTGCAAGTGGTGGTCAAGGAAGCCGTGAACTTCAAGACCCAGGACGCCATCGGCAGGCTGGAAGATGAACTCAAGGCGAAGAACATCCCCTACGCCCAGATCACTACCCCGCCGGATCAGGTTGACAAGATCATCATCAAGGGCGTGCCCACCGACCAGGCTTCTGCCGTGCGAACGTTCGCCGGGGATCAGTTAGTGGACTTTGTGGCCAGCTCGCAGGAGAACGACATCATCCTGACGATGAAGCCCAGCCTTGTGCGTGAGGTGGAATCCAAGGCCGTCACCCAGTCGATCGAGACCATCCGCTCGCGCGTAGATACGTTGGGCGTAAGCGAGCCGGTCATCCAGGAACATGGCCTGGGCGAGCATCAGATCCTGGTGCAGCTTCCCGGCGTGGATGATCCCGCCCGCGTGAAGGACATCATTCAGTCCACCGCCATGCTGGAGATCAAACAATCATTCGGCGAATACGCTACCGAGCAGGAAGCCATGCAAAATGCTGGTCCTGATCGAGTCGTATTGAAGGGCGGCGCCGGCTCGCGCAATCCGAATTCGTTCTATGTGTTGAGTCGGCGTTCCGTAGTAGGCGGCTTGGATGTTCGTGACGCTTCCATGACCCGCGACGAGAATGGCCGTCCGGCGGTCACTTTCAACCTGACTAAGAGTGCCGGCGACAAATTCGCTGCCTTCACCGGCGCGAACGTGGGCAACCAGCTCGCCATCGTCCTAGACAACAAAGTCCGCGAGAACGCCAACATTCAGGAACAGATTCGCGATCAGGTGCGCATCTCCGGCGCGTTCACGGAAGAAGCCGCCAAGGACTTGGCATTAGTGCTGCGTTCGGGCGCGCTGCCGGCCAGCATTCGTTATCTGGAAGATCGTCCGGTGAGCGCATCGCTCGGAGCCGATTCCGTCCGGGCAGGCGTGACCGCAGCCATTGTTGGATTAGTCGCCGTCATGGTCTTCATGCTGGTGTACTACCGCGGCGCCGGCATCAATGCGAATCTCGGCCTCATCCTCAACCTGGTGGTGCTGCTTGGCTTCCTCGGATTCTCGGGCGCGGCCCTGACCCTGCCGGGAATCGCCGGCGTAATCCTGACGATCGGTATGGGCGTGGACTCGAACGTACTCATCTTTGAGCGCATCCGTGAAGAGCTGCGCCACGGCAAGATGCCGGGCACGGCCGTCGAGCAAGGTTTCGCCCGCGCGTGGGTGACGATCATCGACACTCACGTCACCACCATCGTCTCCGCGCTGATCTTATTTCTCTTCGGCTCCGGCCCGGTGCGCGGCTTCGCTATCACGCTGGCCTTTGGTCTGCTGGCCAACCTGTTTACCTCAGTCTTTGTCTCGCGCGTGATCTTTGACGCGATCCTCAACCGCCACCAGCGCGGTGAGGCGTTGAGCATTTAAGGGATATCAATCGCCATGATGGAATTATTTCGCGACATAAATATTGACTGGATCGGTAAGTCGAAGTTCTACTTCGCCTTTTCCGGCCTGGTCGTGCTTCTGGGGATATACACATTTTTCTTCGGCAACAAGATTCCCCAGGGCGTGGACTTCAAGCCGGGCACCATCGTGTACGTGAAGTTCTCGCAGGCGGTCTCGGCGGAACAGATCCGCTCCGCCGTGCACAACGGTGGCGTGAAGGATGCGCGCATCCAGGGCTACGGCAAGCCGGAGAACAATGAGTACATTGTTGCGCTGGAGACTGCCCCCAACGAGCAAGCGCTCGATTCGGGCAAGCAAGCCATCGTGGCGGCGCTCAACGGCTCGCCGCTGTCAGGAAAATTTGAAGTCCGCAAGGCTGAGATTGTCGGCCCCCAGGTGGGCGATCAGTTGAAGAAGCAGGCCTTCTGGGCCACGGTGTATTCTCTGGGCGGGATGCTGGTGTATCTGGCCTTCCGCTTCGAGTTCATTTACGGCATGGCCGCCGTCATTGCCGTCTTGCACGATACGTGGTTCACGCTGATGGTGTTCAGCTTGACGAATACCGAGTTAAGCCTTACGGTTATCGCCGCGCTCCTGACCCTCATCGGTTACTCCATGAACGATACGATCGTTATTTTCGATCGTATTCGCGAGAACTTGAAGATCTCACGGCGCGAGTCCCTGGTTGAAGTCGTAAACAAGAGTATCAATCAGACTTTGAGCCGAACTATTCTGACGTCAGGATTGACCTTCCTGACGGTTCTTTCCCTGTATTTGTTTGGGGGAGAGGTGCTGCACGGGTTCTCCTTTGCCCTGGTGATCGGCATCTTAATCGGTACGTATTCGTCGATTGCCGTAGCCGCACCGGTTTTAGTGGCTTATGACAATTGGAAGATGAGCCGGTCGGGGCGCAGCGCGGTAGGCAGGAGCGAATCGCGCGACTCCGGCAAGCGAGATAAAGCAGTTAGGGCCTGAAGTCTGGTTTTCAGGGATTCTTGTTACGAGCGCCGGTCTGGGAGCAAAACTCCCCTCCCCGGTGTCTATTATCGAGAGGTTAAGGTAGTCCCGGAACGGAGTTTAAGGCAATGTTTGAAGACAGCCTTTTAGAGTCAACAGGCAGGATCAGGACGAGGACCGGCTGGACGACCATGGCGTCGTTCGGTATTCAAGCTGGCATCATAGGTATTCTTGTCCTTATCCCGTTGATCTACACCGAAGCGCTACCCAAGGCTTCACTCACAACCTTCCTGGTGGCCCCGCCACCACCGCCGCCACCACCGCCTCCGCCAGCAGCTACCCCTGTCATCAAGAAGGTGCAGACGGACATCATCGACGGAGCTCTTCGTACTCCGACCAAGATTCCGGACAAGATTGTGAAAGTGGTGGAAGACGAAGCTCCGGCTCCATCTAATGCTGGCGTGTTTGGCGGTGTCCCCGGCGGTATCGCGGGGGGCTCGACGGGTGGCGTGTTAGGCGGCGTACTAAGCTCTGCGAACAGCACGGCTCCAAAGGTAGCGGTCCAGAAAGTCCGCGTATCGCAGGGCGTGCTGCAAGGCAACGCCATCAGCCAGCCTAAGCCGCAATATCCCATGATCGCCAAGAACGCGCGCATCTCGGGCGCCGTGGTTTTGGCGGCAACCATAAGTAAAAATGGGAACATAGAAAACCTTCGGCTCATAAGTGGGCCTCCAATGCTAGTGAACTCGGCCATGGAGGCAGTAAAGCAGTGGCGCTATAAGCCCTACATGCTGAACGGCGAGCCAGTCGAGGTGGAAACCTCGATCACGGTCAATTTCACCCTAGGTGGCGGATAGTCTTAAAGGCCCGCGGCAACGCGGGCCGTATGTATCTCCGCTGCTCGGGCCCCATAACCCGCAACACTGCTGCAAGGATGAAGCTTCATAAGGGCAACATCTGCAAAATCGGCCATTCAAACCAGTTTTTGAATTTGACATGGAAAAGTACTGAACGAGGAGAAATTTAACTCATGGCATTTGAATCCATCGCAACGCACGCTGTCTCCAGCATCCCCTCGCTCCTGGGCGCATTCCAGGAAGCTGCCGTAGGTTGGGACCCCGTCTCCCTATGGAACCAGATGGGATGGTTAGGTAAGGCCGTCGTCGTTATCCTATTCATCATGTCCGCCTGGTCCATCGGGGTCATGATCGACCGCTACATCGCATTCAACGCGGCGCGCAAACAATCGCGTGCCTTTGCCCCGGCCGTGGCCGGCGCCCTGCGTGAAGGCAAGATTGAAGAAGCCATCCGCATCGCCGAGCGCAACAAGAAGAGCCACTTGGCCAAGGTCGTCACCGCTGGTCTGCAGGAATTCAAGGCCCACACGGATTCCAACGAGATCTCCGGCGAGCAGGTAGAAGCCAGCAAGCGCGCCCTTGAGCGTGCGGAAGCCATTGTCCACGCCGAATTGAAGCGCGGCATCGGCTCGTTGGCCACCATCGGTTCCACGGCCCCGTTCGTCGGGCTGCTGGGCACCGTGGTCGGCATTTTGACCGCATTCAAGCAGATCCAGGTGTCCAAGACTGCCGGACTGGCCTCCGTGGCCGGCGGTATTTCGGAAGCCTTGGTGACCACCGCGGTGGGACTCTTCGTCGCCATCCCGGCTGTCATGATGTTCAACTACTTCACCAGCAAAGTGGAAGCCTTTGACGTGGAAATGGACAACTCCTCCAGTGAACTGGTGGACTACTTCATCAAGCGCAGCGGCAGCCGTAAGTAAACGGAAGGTCCTTCAAGTATGGCATTCGGTAGAAAGACCACAGCGTATAACTCAGACATCAACGTAACGCCCATGGTGGACGTTATGTTGGTGCTGCTGATCATCTTCATGGTGATCACGCCCATGCTGCAAAAAGGCCAGAATGTCCAGTTAGCCAAGACTAACAACCCCATCGCGATGGAAGATGCTGACAAGGAAGATGCCATCCTGGTAGCCATCACCCGCGAAGGTAAAGTCTGGCTGGACGTGGAACAGATCGGCGCCATTGCCGATCTCGGCCCCAAAGTGCAGGAGAAGCTCGAGAACCGCTCCAACAAGGAGATCTTCATCAAGGCTGACCAGGGCGTGAAATACGGCGTGGTCGTCGAGGTGGTGGATGCGGTGCGTACAGCGGGCGTGGACCAAGTAGGCCTGCTCACCGAGCAGGTCAAAGCCCCGGGCGACAATAAACCGACCGGCGGTGGTGGGAACTAGTTTGAAAGGGCAGCGGGCAGGATTCACCCGCTGCCTCCTCGTTTCATAGGAGAGGGATTCATTATGGGTATGGCAGTTGGAGGGTCCGGAGGCCAGAAGGCCGAGATCAACGTGACTCCGTTGGTTGATGTGCTGCTGGTGCTCCTCATCATCTTTATGGTGATCACCCCGCTCACACCGAAAGGGCTGGAAGCGCTTATCCCGCAACCACCCAAAGATCAAAAACAGCAGGACACCCCCGAACGCACCATCGTGGTTCAGGTGCTGCAAGTACCGGGCAATCGCCCGGCATTGAAGATCAACCAAGACGACGTGACTTGGGAGAACCTGCAAGCCCGGCTGTCAGACATCTACAAGACCCGCGCGGAAAAGGTGATGTTCGTGAAAGCCGATGCCGACCTGAGTTTTTCTGATGTGGCCCAGGTCATCGACATCGCGCATTCGGCTGACTTAAGCATGAAGATCGGCCTGATAACTGCCAATGTAGAAGCCGGAAAATAGTGCTCCAGTTTTAGCTGCAAAGTTCGAAGCACTGGCGCGGCGTCGGCTGCGCCAATCGTGCGTAAAAGAGAGCGTGGGCAAGATCCCAACCGCGCCAAGTGATCCACAGGAGATGAGACGCCGCATGAACATGAACGCGGAATTAGCCCAAACCGGGGGCCGTGCCGGAAAGTTGATTGGCAAGATCGCGCTGGCGCTCGCGGTGCTGGCTATGCTGCTGGCCACCTCGGGATGCAATAAACTGCGTGCCCGCGACCAGTTGAATAAAGGCGTACAAGCTTATAAGTCCAGCAAGTTTGAGCAGGCAGTGGCCTTCTTCCAGCGCGCGATCGAGCTGGATCCTGAATTGACGGTGGCCAAACTGTATCTGGCGACCGCATGCGTGGCTCAGTTTGTTCCCGGCGGCGAATCTCCTGAGAACACCCGCTGGGCCAATTGCGCCATCGAAGAATACAAAAAAGTCCTGGAGAACGATAAGGACAACAAAAATACCGTCGTCCTCGGCACCAAGGGATTGGCCTCCATCTACTTCAACATGAAGAAGTTCGATGAAGCCAAGGAGTACAACAAGAAGGCCATCGACCTCGATCCGGGTGATCCGGAAAATCATTATTCCGTCGCCGTCATTGATTGGACGCAGAGCTACGTTCCCCGCATGGAAAAACGTGGTGAGCTTGGCCTAAAGCTTACCGATCCCATCAAGGACAAGAAAGTCTGCGCCGCATTGCGCGAGCAGAACCTTCCCCGCGTGGAAGAAGGGATCCAGATGCTGCAGAAGGCCATTGAACTCCGCAAGGATTACGACGACGCCATGGCCTACCTCAATCTCATGTATCGCGAACGGGCTGACATCCAGTGCGATGATCCTGCCGCCCGCGATGCCGACCTCAAGCTGGCCGACGAGATGGTCGAGAAGACCATGGCCGTTAAGAAGATGAAGGCGGAAAAAGCCAAAGAACAGAGCGGCATCGTACTCGAAGAGACCAAGTAATCCTTCCCCCAGAACAACGATGACCCCTCCCCCGCGGGGGAGGGGTTTTTCTTTGTGATTTACAATCAGCTTTTGCCTGGATTCTCGTATCGAAGACGCATATGTTCAAAAAGATCCTGATCGCCAACCGCGGAGAGATCGCCGTGCGCGTCATTCGCGCCTGCCGCGAGATGAGCATAGCTTCCGTCGCCGTCTATTCAGACGTTGACCGCACTGCGTTGCACGTACGCAAAGCCGATGAAGCTTACGCTATCGGGCCGGCCGCTGCCCGCGAATCTTATCTGCACATTGAGAGGATCATGGATGTAGCCCGGCGCAGTGGTGCGGATGCCATCCACCCCGGCTATGGATTTCTTTCGGAGAATGCGGCCTTCGCCCAGGCTTGCGAAGCCGCCAGAATAAAGTTCATCGGGCCAACCGCCGCTGCCATGAACATCATGGGATCAAAGACCAGCGCTCGCCGTGCCATGGAAGCTGCCGGAGTCCCGTTTGTTCCCGGAAGCTCGCGCGGGTTGACCCTCGACGAAGCACAAAAGGTGGCCGATGAAGTTGGCTACCCCGTTATGTTGAAAGCCGCGGCCGGAGGCGGCGGCAAAGGCATGCGCCTGGTGCACCACCCCCGGGACCTGGCCAGCGCTTATGAAGGGGCCAGCAGTGAAGCGGCCCGGGCGTTCAGTAGCGACGAAGTGTACATCGAGAAATACATTGCGCAGCCGCGGCACATAGAAGTGCAGGTATTTGGCGATGAACATGGCAACGTCGTTTATCTGGGCGAGCGCGAATGTTCAGTGCAGCGGCGCCACCAGAAGGTGATTGAGGAAGCGCCATCGCCCATTGTGGACCCTGCCATGCGCCTGCGTATGGGTGAGACCGCCGTGCGTGTGGCTAAGGCTGCCGGTTACACCAACGCGGGCACCGTTGAGTTCCTGGTGGATGCACAAAAAAACTTCTATTTCCTGGAGATGAACACCCGCCTTCAGGTTGAACATCCCGTGACAGAACTGGTCACCGGCCTCGACCTGGTGCATTTGCAGCTCCGGGTGGCGGCGGGAGAGAAGCTGCCCTTCGCGCAGGCCGATGTTCAATTGCGCGGCCATGCCATTGAGTGCCGCATTTATGCAGAAGATCCGGACAACAATTTCTTTCCCTCGCCGGGCAAGATCGCGCAGCTCGTCACGCCCTCTGGGCCGGGAATCCGCGAAGACAGCGGCGTCTTCGAAGGTTGGACCGTGCCGCTCGATTACGACCCCATGCTGTCGAAGCTCATTGCCTACGCGCCCACGCGTGAGCAGGCCATTGCGCGCATGCTGCGCGCACTCGATGAATACTTTGTCGGCGGCATCAAGACGAACGTTGAACTTTTCCGGCGCATATTGCACGACGAAGATTTCGCCGCCGGGCGAATGGATACGGGGCTGCTCGACCGGATGCTGGCCAAGAAAATGTCCAACTCTGACCTCCGCGATTCAGCGAAGATCGCTGCAGTAGCTGCGGCTATCTTTGCCCTGAGTTCCGCGGCAAAAAGTTCAGACAGCATGTGCGACGGGCCTTCGCCGGATGAAACGAAATCGGCAAATGGCAATGGCGCTGCAAGTGGTTGGAAGCGCACCGCACGACGTGAGGCCTTGCGATGACCTACGACGTCGCCGTCACCAGCCGCGATGGCAAGACCACCAGCTACAAAGTCGAGCTGAAACGCTCCGATGCAGCCGGTTGGATCTGTCAGGTTGATGGACAGCCCTTCACCTTCGACAGTGCGCAGCCTGCCGCCGATGTTCTGTCCCTGCTGGTCGGCGGCGAGTCCTATGAAGTGCGTCGGGAAACTGCAGCTTCGAATGGCAATGGACAGACTGGTGAACAGAGCATTGCTGTGGGCGGCCGGCGTTACGTAGTCGAAGTGAGCGACCCGCGCTCGCTGCGCAGCCGCAAAGCCAAAGCCGGCTCCAGCGAAGGGCCCAAAAAGATCAAGGCGCCAATGCCCGGGAAGGTCGTTCGCATCCTGGCTGCCGAAGGCGATGCCGTGGAAGCCGGACAAGGTGTAGTAGTGATCGAGGCGATGAAGATGCAGAACGAGTTAAAGTCGCCCAAGGCCGGTACGCTCAAGAGACTGATCGCAAATGTCGGCATGGCCGTCAACGCCGGGGACACGCTGGCGATCGTGGAATAGTTCCTTCTGCTCCGTATTGGCCAGCCGCAATCTGCTAAAGCTGCTCTACACTCTCACGGCGGCCGCTTTTCCAACTGCGATATGCAGCATCCAGGATAAGCTGATTGCGTAACCCTTCTTCACCCGAACAAGGAAAAGGATCTCCACCTTGCGCCGCCACAGCGAATGCATTGGCCTGCAAAGTGAAGGCGTCACCATTGGAGAAAGTCTGCGTGTTCGCCTTGCCTGAAGGCGTTGCCCTGAACCGGATCTCAACCGGCGATTCAACCGAAAGACCGTTTTCTGCCGAGACCACACCTTCCGC
>DATLCI010000168.1:0-4544 GCA_035526435.1 Terriglobales bacterium | reverse complement strand
GCAAGTGAGCGTTCCGTTCGCGGCGATGTCCGTGACAAAGTTATTCGCGGAGCATGCGGCTGGATCTGCTGCCAGTGACCCGACTCCGCTGACATTGCTTAAGCCTGATCCGTCCCCGCTGAAGGCCGTGGCCGAAATGGTGCCCGTGGCGGTGATGTTACCGGTGGCCGTCATGCCGATGACTTCGGTACCAGCGGAGTTGCGTCCACTGATCAGCCGCGTGCCGCTGGCGTGGCGGTTCTGCACTACTAACGGTTGCGCGGTGCTGCTGTTCACACCCGCGTAGATCGCGGTCCGCTGTGGAAATGTTGGGAAGCCGCCGAAGCCGCCCACATCGTTCGCAATAGACAAGCCGAGGATTGCGGCCCCTGGGTTCCAGGTATAGGCGATCATGCCGAACGACGTGTCCGTGGGTACGCCCGTGGCGGGCAGCGCTACCGCGAAGATGCCCGTACCGTTCGCGCTCTCCGTGCTGGCAAACACCGCGGTCGTTTGGCCGCCGCCGGTGTTGCTGACATTCGCCTCAATGGCGCTGCCATTCAAATGCGAATTCGTAATATGGACCGAATCCGCCGCGCTTGTGGTGATATCAAAACCATCCGCCACCATGCGGCCGTTAATGTGCAGCTTCGCCGAGGGACTGGTCGCGCCCAACCCGATGCCTATCCGCAGATCAGAGCCCACCAGTTTTTCCGTGATGATCGAATCGACTAGGGTGTCCGTGGCGGAAAACTTGGGCACTGAATCCGCGGTGCCGCCGCCGGTCGCGCTCACGATACCGGTATCCAAAGACTTTGCCGCTGCTGACCCAGTATGTGCACCCGCAGCGTATCCATTCAGGGTCTCGCTCAATACATAAGCTGACGCGGGTCTTCCGCCCAAGGTCTCGGCATCTTGCGCCTTCAATGCATAGGGCACGCTCACCAACGCTACCCGCGATTGCTCCGCTTCGGCATCTGCCAGCACTTGCACCCCTAACCAACGGGCTTCCGTGCGGTTGAATATGCCCGCAGGCAATTCGCTTCCCGATCCCAACAAGATGGCGTAACGGCCCTGGTCATCCAGTTGCACGTTCTGCGTTTCTTGCCATAACGGAGCACCGCCGGTTGGTTCGCTATATAGAGAGAATATGACGGCTGCGGTCCCGGAGCGCGGGGTGCCGGCGGCATCGGTGAGGACCCCGCTGAATCGAATGACTCGCGGAGCGCCCGCGGTCTTGGCTTTCTTCTGCGCTGGCGCCAGGGTAGAGAGCAAACCTATGATCAGGATGCAATAAAACGCTTTCCCGAGGGCCTTGGACGTCTTCATACACTTCCTTCTCCGCCGATAAAGGCGGAAACGCAGTTTTGATTTGGGAATTGGGTGAAAGTTTACCGGAATGGGACTGCTGGGGCAATCAATGTTTTGCATCCCGAAGCTACCAAAGTAACTAACAATGGTGACCGGGGGTACCGGCAGGGCCGGTGAACTCCAGCATGTTTTGGCGCGCGCGGGCTAAGGCCGCCCCGGCCTGCTCCGGAAAATGTGTAGTCAACAGGTTGATATCGACCAACAGGGGCTCCGGGGTATAAATCCGATAGATGATCAAGGTCCCCTCGCTTTGCTCCGCGGAGTTCAAGGGGATGGAAAGCTGCCAGCGATCCCGGATCCCGGTAACAAGATTATTCGGGCCCTGGTGGTGGATAGAACCATCGGGGGTTGCGAACTCATAACCATCGAAAGCATTATTGGCGAAAACTTGGTCCAGCAGTGGCAGGAATTGATCCATCCGCTCTACCCCGGCCATTTGCTCGGCTGCTTTATGGACCGCAATGTTGTTGGCGATGATCTTTTTTTGGTCCACCGTCCGCCGCGCTAGGCGTTTCAATTCGCTTAATTCCCTATAGTCCAGTTGCTGCAGCCCCATCCACGCGCCCACGCCCATCACTGCGATCACGATCGCGTAGGTCCCGCCACCCGGGCGCAGCAGGAACAGACTTAAGAACGCACAAAGCGCGGAGACCCCGTAGAGCATGATGACGACTTGCTTCTGCGAAAGTCCGCGATTCATGAGCTTGTGGTGGATATGTTCGCGGTCGGAAGAAAAGATCGGCTTGCCGCTGAGCAGGCGGCGGAAGATGGCTATCGCCGTATCCATGATAGGCAGCCCGCAGGCCACCACTGGAATCGCAACCGCGAGCAACGTCGGCGACTTTTGCACGCCGGCAAGTGCCAGTGCGCTCAGCATGAATCCCAGGAACAAGCTTCCGGAATCGCCGAGAAAGATGCTGGCGGGATGAAAGTTAAATCTTAGAAATCCGGTTATCGCGGCGACGAGCCCGACGGCTACCAACGCGACCGGCGTATAGCCGCTGATGAGGCCTACAACAAACACCGCCGACGTGGCGAAGAATGCGGATCCCGCCGCCAAGCCATCCAGGCCATCAATCAGGTTGAACGCATTCGTTATGCCAACGACCCACAAGATGGTGAGTCCAATGGAAACCACGGTTCCTAAGTTGTGAATCCCTAAGCCACTTAAGAATGGAAGCTCGTGGATCTGCATGCCGTTGAAATAAAGCATCAGGGCCGCGACCACTTGTACTATGAACTTGATCCACGCCTTCAGATCGACAATGTCATCCACCAGCCCCAGGGTGAAGATCACCGTTGCCGCCGGCATCGTCTTCAGCAACAACTGCTTGAACTCGAAGGGGTTCCTTCCCATCTGGTCATAGGCGAGCATCAGCAACAAGAGACCGGTGTTGAACGCGAGAAATATCGCCACCCCGCCGAGCCGCGGAACCGGACGGTCATGAATGCTGCGGGAGTTTGAGTGGTTGCTGACCCAGTTACGCTGGATCGCCAGGTTCCTGACCATGAGCGTATAGACCACGGAAAAGGTCAATGTGGTCAGGAAGAACAAAAGATAGGCGAGGGCGATCAATTCTGTGCGTACCTACACTCGGTTCCTTCAGGGTGGGGGACGGGAAGGACCAAATCGGGATTTTCTCCACAATACTATGCCTTTGCGCCAGCGTACAACCCTCTTCCGCTTCCCGGCTCAAAGACTAAGAAGCTTTCACCAATCGGGTAAGGAGTTCATAGTAATGTTGCGTTGCGACCCTTCGGTCGAATCGTTGCTCGAATGCAGCCCGGCCGGCGACGCCCATGGCCTCAGCCTTTGCGGGGTCACCTCTCGCCTCCAATATGGCTCGGCAAAATCCAGCGACATCGGAGTTACTCACGACTATGCCGCACCCATGCGCGACGATGGTGTGGGCCGCTTCACTGTTCGCCGGGCCAACGTATAACGCCGGCCGTCCCGACGCCATGATGCCGTACAACTTGCTCGGCACCACCAACCCTTCCAAACCATCGGCTACGGCGAGGATAGAGATGTCCGCCGCGCCCATACTCAGCTTCAGGTCTTCGCGCGGGACATAATCCAGCAGGCGAACATTCACCTCTGGATGGGATTCTGTGAATGCCACGATCTCATCCCGCTTTGGCCCTCTGCCGACGAAAACGAAGACGACATCTTTCTCCTTCGCCAAAGCCTCCATCCCTTGCAGGATCACGGAGAAGTCGTGGGCGCGGCCCATATTGCCTGAATAAAGCACGATGAAGCTGTCTTCCAGTCCATGAGCGGTACGAAAAGGATTTTCTGCCCGCGGGATAGGACGTACCTCCGCTCCATCCGCCCAATTAGGAATGACATGGATCTTTCGATTGTCCAAACCTTTTGCCAGCAACCGCGCCTGCATGCAGGTGCCCAGGGCGATGACGATATCGGCCTTCTTCAGAAGAAAAGTAGCAATTCCACTGAGCAGTCTTCCGAAAATACTGCCGGGTTTCAGCAGCCCAAACTCGAAAGCGATCTCCGGATAGACGTCCTGCACGAGATACGCCATCCTCGACCCGCGAAGGACCCGGACCAAATAGGCGACCAGGGCGATGAGCGGAGGCGTGGTCAGCACCAGGATCACGTCTTGCCTGGGTAACCGAAGTACCCTGAAAAAAGCGCTGACATAAAAACTCAGGTAAGAACCTAGCCGGCGCATAATGTTTTGCCGGCTGAAACCGATGACGGACACCCGTTCGATCCGCACTCCGCCTCTCATCTCTGAATTCGCGAGCGGGCGGTTCCCAACATAGGAAGAATTCGAACAAAGGGCCGTGACCTCCACGCCTTGTGCGGCGAGGTCCCCGGCCAGATCGGTCATTAATTGGCTGGTAGCAGAAACGTCAGGGTAGAAGAATTGATTGAGGATCAGGACGCGCAATGCTCCCCCACCATCCTTACGCAGCTCGCAGTGGATCAACGTGCCGCCGGGGTTGCACTGGCGGTCTGGGTCTTGTACCAGTCGATGGTCTTTCGCAGCCCGTCCTCAAGCGAGGTGGTGGCTACGAACCCAAACTCGGTGCGAGCACGGGAGGTGTCAAGACAACGTCGGGGCTGGCCGTCGGGCTTGGTCGCATCCCATTCGATCTCTCCTTGATAACCCGCGTACTTTGCGATCAATACCGCCAGGTCCTTGATCGCAATCTCGCGCCCGGTGCCC
>DATLCI010000147.1:0-3955 GCA_035526435.1 Terriglobales bacterium | reverse complement strand
CCGAACTTCACCACCACATGTTGCTGCGCGAGTGACCCGGTGAGGCCCAGTTGGAAGACCCGCGGATTGGGGTCCGTGAGCCAGTGGTACTCGATCAGGTCCTCGGTCACGATGTACGCCGGCAACACGGCGGTGCCGCTGCCGGGCGTGCCGGTATAGCCGAGCGTCCACTCCGGAATGAGTGGGATATCGCCGGCTTGGGTCGAGAGCGCCTTCACGCGCAGGCCGCCTACAACTTCCGTGGTCGCCAGCACTACATTGAAGTCAGCCTTCAGCTCGCGATCGATGAGGTCCAGCAGCACCGGATTCGCGTAGATGGCGGTCGGCTTCACTTCATACGAAGAGTTGGCCACCATGTTCGCGATGGTGCTCTTGATGCCATCCACTATGCTCTCGTTGGTAGCGATGGTGGCCAGATTGCCGCCGCCGGCGATCTGTCCCGCAGCGCCGAAGTACTGGGTCGTGGTCGGCGTGCTGAGCGAAGTGTCGGTGCCGCTCCACAAGGCCTTGTCATGCGTGCGCAGCAGACCTTCCACCGCGTCGGCCAGGTCCTTCGCTTGCAGGTAGGCGAACTGGCTCTGCTGCGCGCCCACTTCCACGTCAAACAGGTTGTAGTTGATCTGCGAGACCAAGGCCTTCAACGGGACGCTGCGCTCAACTCGGGTAGGCGAGGCGGCCACCGGCGTGATATTGCGCGGGTCCACGAAGGCGCTGGCGGCAGCCAGGGCGGCGATGTCTGTCTGCTCGAAGAAGCGCGATGGGTGTCCGGTGGCGGGCACCTGCTTGATGCGTTGCCCGAAGACCCCGCGGCGGCGTACCAGGTCGGTGATCTCGGTCTGGTAACGGTTTACCTCCACCGCTCCGGGTCCAATAAAGTCCGCGGCAGCGTGGAGATCGATGAATTGTGCTGTCATGTGTTTCCTTTCGATTTCGACGTAAATTGCTGCCGGGGGCCAGGCCCACGGACAGGTGCCTACCTCCGGGCCGTCGATTCCCGGAGCGAATGCTTATGACTTGGTAGAATTCTTGGTCGCTCTATCTGCAGCGCCGGAACAGTTCCCTATGCCGAAGAAGACGAAGGTCGCCACTCGAGCCTCCGCAATAAATGCGCGGCCGTGCATCGCCATCATCATGGGCAGCAAGAGTGACTACGAAATCATGCTGCCCGCGGTCGAGATGCTGAACGAATTCGGCGTAGTTCATGAGACGCGCGTGGTATCAGCACATCGCACACCGGACTGGATGTTCGAATTTGCTGAAGACGCCGAAGCCCGGGGCATTGAGGTCATCATCGCTGCCGCGGGGGGCGCTGCTCATCTGCCCGGCATGATCGCTGCCAAAACTGTTCTTCCCGTGCTGGGTGTCCCTATCCCCGCCACTATCTTGAAGGGCGTGGATTCCCTGCTTTCTATCGTGCAGATGCCGAAAGGTGTTCCCGTCGGCACGCTGGCCATCGGCAAGCCCGGCGCTGCGAACGCAGCCTTGCTGGCCATGTCCATCGTCTCGGCTACCCGTCCGCAACTCCGCCACCGTTTAAAAGCTTGGCGTAAGGCGCGTACGAATGAAGTTCTGAAGCAGGAACTTCCGTGAAGACCATTCAGCCGGGCGCGACCATTGGCATCATGGGGGGCGGACAGCTTGGCCGCATGACCGCCATGGCTGCGCGCGCCCTGGGCTATCGCATCCAGGTGCTCGACCCTGACGCCTCCTGCCCCGCCCGCTGGGTGGTGGATAGCTGCTATACCGCCGCCCTCGACGACGCCGAGGCCGCTGCCCAACTTGCCCGCGGCTGTGATGTGGTCACCATCGAGATCGAAAAAGTCGGCATTGAGGCCCTGCGCGCCGCCGGCAAACATGCGCCCGTGCATCCCCGTCCCGACGTGCTGGAGATCATCCAGCACCGTGCCCGCCAAAAAGATTGGCTGGTGAAACACAAGCTACCCGTTGGACCTTATAGAACCGTGAACACTGCGTCCGAACTCGAGCGCGCCGCCCGCGAGCTCGGTCCTGGCGACTTTTTCGTAAAAGCCGCCCAGGGCGGGTACGACGGCCGCGGCCAAGCTCGACTGCATCTCTCCACCGACGCGCACAAAGTCTGGCTTTACCTGGGCGCGGAGATCTGCGTCGCGGAAAAAGCGCTCGACATCGACTACGAGATCTCCGTGCTGGTCGCGCGTCGCGCTCAAGGAGAGACGGTTGCCTATCCGGTCGCGCTGAATCATCATGAGCAGCGCATCCTGGATTGGTCGGTGATCCCGGCGCCCATCCCGCCGGCATTGGCGAAGCAAGCCCAGGAGCTCGCGCTGCAGATCGCCACAGATCTCGACGTTATTGGCCTCATCGCGGTCGAGATGTTCGTGCTGAAGTCCGGCGAGCTGCTGGTGAATGAGCTCGCGCCGCGTCCGCACAACAGCTATCACGCCAGCGAACGTGCCTGCGCCACCAGCCAGTTCGAACAGGTTGTTCGCGCGGTCTGCAATCTGCCGCTGGGGTCGCCTGAAGTCACCAAGCCGGCCGCCATCGTGAACCTGCTCGGCGACCTCTGGCTGAAGCATCCGCATCCGCACTTCGATAAAGCTCTCGCTGTTCCCGGCGTGCGACTACACCTTTACGACAAGCTGATTCCGAAAGCTGGCCGCAAGATGGGACATCTTTCCGCCTTGGGCGACACCCCCGGCGAGGCCGTCCAGCGGGTGAAGCAAGCCAAAGCGCTCCTCGACGCGTAACGGGTGCATGGGTGAGCGCCCACCAGCGCGAGCCTAGCGCGAATCGGGGTCCCCAGAGTGCGAAGCACGATGGGGTGGGACGGCGGAAGCAACTTGCCGCGGGCCCGGGATTAAACGATCAACCCCGCCTTCGCCATCTGCGACTTCACCGCGATGCGCTGCTCAATGCTTAGCGGCCCGAGCGACGCGTCTAGCGCCGCCGAGTCCATCGCGTCGCTGACTTCGATCCCGCTTTTGGCCAGCAGTGCGCCCAGCGTGGGCGGCATGGTCTTACGAGCCGAAGGCACCCGCACCTTCTCTTCGGATTTCGCGGCCAACTTTTCCGT
This sequence comes from Terriglobales bacterium, assembly GCA_035526435.1. Taxonomy (GTDB): domain Bacteria; phylum Acidobacteriota; class Terriglobia; order Terriglobales; family Acidobacteriaceae; genus DATLCI01. The sequence continues at coordinate 903 of DATLCI010000147.1, read as the reverse complement.
TAGCTCGCCATTGGTCTTTTCGAGTTCCGCCAGGCGTTCGCGCAGGCTGCTATCTTGTTCAACCGCAGCCACGATGCGTTCGATCTTGACCGAAAGCTCTTCGTGTTGAGCCTGCATGCTGGCAACGGTGGCGCTAAGCGCTTCGGCGACATCTGCCATACGCTGCGATACCGCGATGAGTTGTTCCGTCTTCTGTTTGTCCATATTGTTTGTTACTCCTGTATTTTTAATCGTGATGGATGTATCCGCGTAGGCGGCCTTGTCGCGCCGCAGAATGGCCGCGCCGGTGAAGATGACTTCCGTCAGTCGCCAAACGGTGGCACGAACGTCTTCCACCCGCGCATCCGCCAGCTCATAAGACATTCCGAGCGGAGCGTTTGGGCTATTCAGCTCCAACATCAGTTCGGGAAAGTCGCGTCCGTAGATGTAGCCTTCGATCTGCAACTGGGTGCCTACGATCTCCGCGCCGGTGATGAGTCCCACTTTCAGCCGGGCATCGTGGCCATCGAGCTTGGGCGTGTAGTCCAGCCCCATGCCGATCAGCGACGGCAATGCCGCGTCCGCCGCTTGCCTTGTGAGAATGACCCTGCGTCCACGCGCGCCCGCAGGCGCTCGCTGACTGGCGACATCTACCTGCGTAAGCACGCCCTTGAATGGGATCCGGTTCGGATGAGCCCTCACGAACGGCATCTCTACCGCTAATGCTTCCAACCTCATGCCACATCTCCTGTCGTCGCGATTGCTTTCCTGCTGGACAGCCGGGGGAGTCCGCGCATCGTGCGCACCTCATCTACCGTGAGCACGCCGCTGCGCAGCAGGATCTCCTGGATCTCCGCTTCCTCGCGCTCATTGCGCGATTCCAGGTCGTTGAAGACGAATTCAAACTCATGCCAGCCCAGTTTC
>DATLCI010000118.1:0-14526 GCA_035526435.1 Terriglobales bacterium | reverse complement strand
AGAGGCCGCTCATTCAGATAGAAGCTTTTGGTGCCGAAGAAGGGACTCGAACCCCCACACCCTTGCGAGTACGTGGACCTGAACCACGCGCGTCTGCCAATTCCGCCACTTCGGCAACTATTGAGGCGCGGCAGGAAGCCTGCCGCTTTCGGAAAGAACTACCTGATTATTTTTTCAGATGCAGCCTACCCTGTCAAACCATTCGACCGTCACGGCCTACAATAACCCGGCATGGCCGGCAGCGGCCTCGCACCTGCGCCTCGGTTGATCTGCATCGCAAATAAGGTGATCCCGGCCACCTTAATCCTTCAGGCTTAGGCGATTTCTGTTTCCCGGCTATCGATGATTCTTGCATTAGAATGGCCGGGCCCGGGCAAAGCGCCAAATTAAATCCCATGTCCGGCCAACTGAGCGCCGCCCAGACTGCCTCCAATGAGTGTTTCCCGGCTCAGTGTCGCTTTTTTAAATTTGGAGAAAAGATGCCGCAGCCCAAGATGGAACCTACCGAAACGAAAATTCCCGCCGACATCAGCACCAACCTCCGTTCCCTTGCCCACGACCTGAGCAATGCGATTGAGACCATCATGCAGGCCTGCTACCTGCTTAACCAGTCCAAGCTAGACGACACTGGCAAGAAGTGGGCCGAGATGGTCGACAACGGCGCCCGTGACGCCGCCCGCATTAATCGCGAGATCCGCGACGTGTTGCGTACCCGCAGCTAAGCTGGAGCGGAAGGCCTCCGCTAAAAATCAAAAGCCCACTCGCATGAAGTGGGCTTTTTGTTCCTGGGACGGCTACGCTAGCTTCGCGGTCATCGTGATCTCGGCCTTCAGCAGCCTTGAGATCGGACATCCCGCCTTCGCATTATTCGCGGCAGTCTCGAAAGCTGCCTGGTTCGCGCTCGGGATCTTCGCCGTCACATCCAGGTGGATCTTGGTCACGGTGAATCCGGCCTCAGTCTTCTCCAGGGTGAGGGTGGCGGTAGTGTTGATGCTCTCGGCGGTCATTTTGGCCTCGCCTAATTGCCCGCTCAGCGCCATTGAAAAGCAGCCGGCATGAGCCGCTGCGATCAGTTCTTCCGGATTCGTCCCCACCCCATTTTCGAAACGCGTGCTGAAGCTGTATTGGGTCTCTTTCAACACTCCGCTCTGGGTCGAGACCGTTCCTTTGCCATCTTTCAGTCCGCCCTGCCAAACTGCGCTGCCTGTTCTCTGCATATCATTCTCCTGTCAGAAAAAATCCGTGATTGGAACTTCTCAGCATACCAAGTTTCTTCCCGCAATATCGGCCGCCCTGCGTGATAAAGTGCGCCCATGGATGACCAAAAGCCATCCCCGCTGAATACTCCCCAACGCGCCAACCCGGATCTCGATCTGTCCGCCTATTGCCCGACCTGCGGCACCCGCCTGAAAAATTCCAGTTGCAAGTTGAAGTGTACGGAATGTGGGTTTTTCCTGAGCTGTTCAGACTTTTATTGAACCTTAGGCGGCCAAGTCTCGTTCGAGCTTGCGGTCGCCCAGCTTACGGGCCTCTCCCTCTTCCACCACGTGCCCAATCTCTGAATTCACTTCACCGCCCACCAGCACGGCCAGGCCCGTCATGTAAAACCACAACATCAGGATGATGACCGCGCCTAAGGATCCGTACGTCTTGCTATAGGTGTTGAAGTACTGGAGATAAAGCCGGAAGGCAAACGAGATGGCCAGCCAGAGCGTGACCCCCACGACTGCTCCCGGACTGACCCAATACCATTCCGGTTTCTTAATGTTGGGAGCAAAGTAGTAGATGGTTGCGAAGGCAGTGAGCATTGTCGCCAAAACGATCGGCCACTGAATGATGTTCCAGACTGTCTGAAATATTTCCCCCAACCCGACTCGGTTCGTCACCATCGCTCCCAGGTGTCCGCCAAACAGCACTAAAGTGAGCGCAGCGATGATGAGGAGAGTCAGGGTGATGGTGAGGGCGATCGACCGGAGTTTCACCTTCCACCAGGGACGCGTTTCTTTCACTTCATAAGCGCCGTTGAGCGTACTGATCAGCGCGCTCATTCCGCCTGAGGCCGCCCACAAAGCGGTCAATATCCCAAACGTCAGCTTGCCGGTGCCGGCCGCGGTGCTTACGTCATTCACCGTATTTGATACGAGTTCTGAAGATCCTTGCGGCACGATGGAAGCCAGCGCCTGGAAAAGCGTTTGGCGTAGTGCTGTACCCGGGCCGGCAAAAAAACCTAACAGCGATACTACGAACAGCAGCGCCGGAAAAAGAGCCAGCAGGAAGTAATAGGAAAGCTCTGCGGCTTTTCCGTACACGTCATCGTCGCTCATCTCGTGCCACACGCGTTTGCCTAGCCGCACTGGCCCAATGCCACCAAACCCCCATAAAGAGGGCGCTTTCCCTGCTTTAGCCATGTCCCGTCCCCTTGTTTACTCACTAGTTAAGAGGGCGCTGCGATAGTTAGGTTTGCCTAACATTACTTCGGTTATCTATCGCGACGCTGCGCCGACGGTTAATCTCATTCTGTAAGTGAGTCGTCATCATTGATTTTTACGGAGAATGCAAGTGAAAGTAACTCGCATCCTGTTGGCTCTAACTCTGACCTTGAGCCTGTCCAGCATCGCCTTTACCCAGAACGTCGCCTCGGGCGCCGACCACCGCAAGATCACCAAGCGCACCACGCCAATCTATCCGGAATTGGCTAAGCGCATGGGCGTAAGCGGTTCCGTCAAGCTGGAACTCGCGGTCGCCTCCAGCGGCAAAGTGAAAGAAGTGAAGATCATCGGCGGCCACCCCGTGCTGGCTCTTTCCGCCAAGGAGACCGCCGAGAACTGGCAGTTTGAGGCGGGCGCAGAAAGCACGGAACTGGTCATCATCAATTTCACTCGATAAGGTTTTTTGAGGTTAGGAAGCTCGCGCTTCCAGGGCACGACATTCCGGGACTGGGCCAATGGCCGCACCTGCGTGATGATCGTGCCCTTCGCTTTTCCGTTCATCCTTTGCGCCGTTGGTGTCACGCGCTGTGATAAAGTAAGTATTTACTCACATGCGTTTAGCCGCTCCAGACCGCCGCAAGAGACTCCAAATCGCTGCGCTCGAATTGTTCTCGCAAAAGGGATATCGCGGGACCACCACTCAGGCAGTTGCGCGGCACGCCGGCGTGAGTGAGGCTTTGCTGTTTCGCCATTTTTCCAGTAAGCAAGAGCTTTATTGGTCGGTGTTGGAGGAGCAGTGTTCGGCCCGCGGAGGCCGTGCCCGTCTTGATGCCATCCTCGGCGCCGGCGACGACGATCAGGAGATGTTCGCCGCCATCGCGGAAGATCTTCTCTCCCGCAATTTTGCCGACCCGCGCCTCTATCGCCTGCTGCTGTTCAGCGGCTTGGAGAGCCACCAACTTTCTGACCGCTTCTTTCGTACATATATCTCGGACTACTACGAGACGGTGGCCGCGCACATTCGCGGCCGCATCGCTGCCGGACGCTTTCGCCAAGTTGATCCACTGCTCTCAGCGCGCCTTTTCATCGGTATGACGCTGCATTATTTTCTGGTGCAGGATGTTTTTCGGGGGAGCCAGCAGCGCGATTTCGACCTCAAGGTAGTGTGCCGGACGGTAGCTGAGATCTGGTTGGGAGGCGTAACCATGAATGTTTCGACCATAGCCGCGACGGCCACGCCTGCTCACGTCACGGCAAAGATTCCGTCTAAATCGGAAGCTGCCGCAGCCATTCCCAGTAAGGCCTTTATCCGTAAAGATCCCGCAGAAAGCAGAACTACGAAATGACGTGTAAGCGCAATCTTCTCTTCTTATCCGCGGCGGGAGTTCTCACCGCATCTCTGCTCGTCGGCTGTTCGCAGCCGGAAAAGACGGCCGCGCAGGGGCCGCCGGCGACGGTCCCCGTGACCATTGCGACCGTCGAGCAAAAGGATGTGCCCATCACCTTGCGGGCCATCGGCAACGTCGAGGCCTTTCAGACGGTGGGAGTGAAGTCTCAGATCAGCGGAGAGTTGCAGGAGGTCCACTTCCGCGAAGGCCAGGATGTCACCAAGGGACAACTGCTTTTTTCTCTCGACCAGCGCCAATTGAAGGCTGAACTCGCGCGCGTGGAAGGCAATCTACGGCGCGATGAAGCCCAGGCTAAGAATGCGCGAGTGCAGGCCGAACGCTATGCCGCCCTGCTCAAAGAAGGCGTAGTCGCCCAGCAGCAATACGACCAATTCGTCTCCAATGCCGACGCCCTCGACGCCACGGTTATCGCCGACCGCGCCGCGGTTGAATATGCCCGCCTGCAACTTCAGTACACGCGCATCACCGCGCCCATCACTGGCCGGACCGGTAATCTCGACGTCGACCGCGGAAACATTGTTAAGGCGAATGACATTAACCTCGTCACCATCAATCAGGTCACCCCGGTGAATGTGCTGTTCTCTATCCCGGAGCAGCAATTGCCTGAGGTCAAGCGCTATATGGCGGCGCGTACTCTGCGCGTGGACGCCGCCACCCGCAACGACGATCCCAGCAAGCCCGCCGGCTCCGTACTCGCCTCTTCCGGCCAGCTTAGTTTCATTGACAATACCGTTGACCCTGAGACCGGAACCATCAAACTCAAGGGCACCTTCCAGAATAGTGACCGCACCCTGTGGCCAGGACAGTTTGTCGATGTCGTACTGACTCTCACCACTGAGCCCCGCGCGATCGTCGTCCCGCAGCAGGCGGTGCAGAGCGGACAAAAAGGTTCATACGTCTTCGTCGTTTCCCCTGACAATACCGCGGACATGCGGCCCGTCACGGTGAAACGTACATCGGGCAATGACATTGTCATCGCTACCGGCCTGCAGCCGGGTGAGCGCGTAGTCACCGATGGGCAGCTTCGCCTCACCCGCGGCGCCAAAGTGGAGATGAAGCGCGCGCCGACCTCCGCTGCGCCGGGTGGCGAACCCGCCGCTGGATCGGGCAGCGATCAGCCGACGGAAAAATCTGTGCCTAAGTCAGCCACTCCGGGAGCCGGGAAATGAAGATCTCCGAGACCTTCATTGAGCGCCCCATTGCCACCACGTTGGTGATGACCGCGATCCTGATCTTTGGGATTTTCAGCTACACGGTGCTGCCCGTCAGCGACCTGCCCAACGTCGACTTCCCCACCATCCAGATCAATGCCAACGTGCCCGGCGCCAGTCCTGAGACCATGGCCAGCGCGGTGGCCACGCCGCTGGAAAAACAATTCTCCACCATCGCCGGCATCGACAACATGACGTCGATCAATGCGCTGGGCAGCACATCGATCACCCTGCAGTTTTCGCTCGACCGCAACATTGACGCCGCCGCGCAGGATGTTCAGGCCGCCATCGCCAAGACGGTCCGTGATCTTCCCGCCGACATGCCCGCGCCGCCGTCGTACCAAAAAGTAAACCCGGCCGACCAGCCGGTCCTTTATGTGGCAATGAGTTCGCCCACGCTGCAGCTTTCGGAGGTGGATGAGTACGCCGAATCGGTGATCGCGCAACGCATCTCGACCGTCAGCGGCGTGGCCCAAGTGCAGGTCTACGGCGGTCAGAAGTACGCGGTCCGCCTCCAACTCGATCCCCAGGCCTTGGCCACGCGCAAGATCGGCATCGATGAAGTGACCCAATCGATCCGCCAGGGCAACGTGAACATGCCCACCGGCACTCTCTTTGGCCAGCACCGCGCCTACACCATCCTCGCCAGCGGACAACTCAAGAGCGCCGCGGAATTCCGTCCCCTGATCGTTGCCTATCGCAACGGCGCGCCGGTGCGGCTGGACGAACTGGGTAAAGTAACGGACAGTGTTGAGAACAATCGCGTGGCCACCTGGTTCACCAGTGATCGCGCCATCGTATTGGCCGTACAGCGCCAGCCCGGCACCAACACCGTGGAAGTGGTGGACAATGTAAAAAAAGTTGTGGAGCAGCTTCGCAGCCAGATCCCCGGCTCCATCTCGCTCGATCTGCTGTTTGACCGTTCCACCTCCATCCGCGACTCGGTGAATGAAGTGAAGTTCACCCTCATTCTTTCCATCGCGCTGGTGGTGATGGTCATCTTCCTGTTCCTGCGCAACCTCTCGGCCACCATCATTCCCAGCCTGGCCTTGCCCATGTCCATCGTCGGAACGTTTTCCGTCATGCATTTGCTGGGATTCAGCGTGGACAATCTCTCGCTCATGGCGCTCACGCTTTCCGTGGGCTTCGTGGTGGACGACGCCATCGTGATGCTGGAGAACATCGTCCGCCACATGGAGATGGGCAAGAGTCCCTATCGGGCGGCGCTCGACGGCGCCAAAGAGATCGGCTTCACCATTTTGTCCATGACCATCTCGCTCGCCGCGGTGTTCATTCCCGTGGTCTTCATGGGCGGCATCATCGGACGCCTGTTGAACGAGTTCGCCATCACCATCGGCGTAGCCATCCTGGTCTCTGGCTTTGTCTCACTCACACTCACACCCATGCTCTGCTCGCGCTTCCTCCGTCACACCGATCGCGAACAACATGGACGCGTCTATCAGAGCATCGAGCGGTTCTTTGATGGCATGCGCAATGGCTACGAATCCTCCTTGCGCACCGTGCTGCATCACAAGCCTGCCACCGTGGGGGTCTCGGCTTTCGTGCTCGTGCTTACCTTCGTCCTCTTCGCCGGCATGCCCTCATTCGTAAATCGCATGTTGCCTAAGGGAACGCCCAAGGTGATCACTGACGGCATTCCCAAAGGCTTCCTGCCCACGGAAGACACCGGGGTGATCCGCGCCACTACCGAAGCCCAACAGGGTGTCTCCTTCGACGAGATGGTGAAAAAACATCAACAGTTGGCGGAGATCATCGGCTCCCATCCCGCGGTGGCTAAGTACATGAACAGCGTCGGCGGCGGCGGTGGGACTTCGGCAGGCAACACCGGACGCTTCATGATCCGGCTTAAGCCCATGCACGAACGCGGCAGTTGGAGAGACAAGGACCGCCGCGGCATCACGCCGGACGAGATCGTGCAGGAGCTGCGGCCGCGCTTCGCCACCGTCACCGGCATCAACGCCTTTTTGCAGGTGCCGCCTTCCATCAACCTGGGCGGACGCCAATCAAAAGGCCTGTACCAGTTCACCTTGCAATCGCCTGACACCGACGAGCTTTACGCCGCTGCTCCGTTGCTTGAAGCCAAGCTGCGCGAATTGCCCGAACTCCAGGACGTCACCAGCGACCTGCAGATCAATAATCCCCAGGTCAACGTTGCGATCGATCGCGACAAAGCCTCGGCGCTCGGCGTCACCAGCTTTCAGATTGAAGACGCGCTCTACTCCGCCTACGGCTCGCGCCAGGTCACCACTATCTATACCCCGACCAACCAGTATCGCGTGGTCATGGAGTTGGAGCCGCAATATCAGCGCGATCCCACTGCGCTCGCCATGCTTTATGTGCGTTCATCCAAGGGCGAACTGATCCCGTTGAACTCCGTCGCCAAGCTCAGCCGCGACATCGGACCGCTCACCATCTCGCACCAGGGGCAGACTCCCGCCGTGACCTTGAGCTTCAACCTCAAACCGGGCGTAGCGCTCAGTCAGGCTACCGCCCTCGTCACCTCCGCCGCCCGCCAGACTTTGCCGTCAACCGTCTCCACCAGCTTTCAAGGGACGGCTCAGGCATTTGAATCATCCGTGAAAGGTCTCGGACTGCTGCTGGTGATGGCCATCTTCGTCATCTACATCGTGCTCGGCATTTTGTATGAGAGCTTCATTCATCCGCTGACAATCCTCTCCGGGCTCCCATCAGCCGGAGTGGGCGCGCTGCTTACGCTGTTGCTCTTCGGCTATGAATTGAATCTGTATGGCTTCGTCGGGGTGTTGCTGCTGGTAGGCATCGTGAAGAAGAACGCCATCATGATGATCGACTTCGCTCTCGATGCGCAGCGCCACGAAGGCAAATCGGCGGAAGACGCCATTTTCGAAGGCGCTCTCGTCCGCTTCCGTCCTATCATGATGACGACCATGGCGGCTTTGATGGGCACGCTGCCCATCGCCCTCGGCATCGGCGAGAACGCCGACGCGCGTCGCTCGTTAGGACTGGCCGTAGTGGGCGGTCTGATCCTTTCACAGATCCTCACGCTCTACATCACGCCCGTCTTCTACGTTTATCTGGAGCGGTTCCAGCACTGGTTCGCGGGATTGGTTAACAAGCGTGCGACGTCCCGCCGCCCGCTGCGCGAAGAAGAAGGATTGCCCGTATTGCACGAGCAGCACCACGACTGAAGAGCAGTGGGCAGTCTCGAGATGGCTTCATCGTTCGCGGATATGCATCCAGCTTAAGAACCGAAAATGGCGCTCAAAGGGCGAAGTATTGGTCTACTAGAGACTGGCAGCTGGCGTCTGCCCTTTTACGCTTCCATCACGCCCGAATAGATCGCCATGCCCACCACCGCGTCGGCGTCCATGGCATCGAATTCCGCCACCTCATCCAGCGAACGGATGCCGCCCGCCAGGATCAATTGTTTCTTGGTAGCTGCGCGTAACTCGCGAGCCGTCATCGGCGGAAAGCCCACCAACATCCCTTCCGTGTCGATGTGGGTATAGAGGAACGCATTGCAGTAGGGTTCCAACTCTTTGATCGCGTCCACCGCAGTGATAGCCAGCGAGATCTTCCAGCCGCTTACGGCGATTTTGCCGCCTTTGGCGTCGACGGAAAATACTAGCTTCTTGACTCCGATCTGTTCCGCCAGTTTCGCAGCGAATTCCGTATTCACGCGGTTGCCGTCGAAAAGTGCCGAGCCGATGATCACGCGCATCGCCCCTGCGCCCAGCACGTCTTTCGCGATTTCCACGGATGATATACCGCCGCCCACCTGGCAATGCAGGCGCTTACATAGCTGGTTCACGATGTCGCGGTTCGACCCTTGCCGCATGGCCGCGTCCAGGTCCACCACCTGCACAATGGGATACTTCTCAAATTTCTTGATCCATGGCTCGAAGTCGGTGAAGTCGAGCGCGTGTTTCTCGCCCTGCACCAGCTGCACGATCTTGCCGCCCATCAGGTCGATCGACGGGATTAGCATGGCCACCTCACGGGGATCCCCGATTGTCGTAACGTCTGTTTCAACTCTCTCACGCTATGAATGCCATAGTGAAATATCGAAGCCGCCAGCGCCGCGTCTGCCTTGCCCCTCTGGAACACCTCCACGAAGTGCTCCGCGTTGCCGGCGCCGCCAGACGCGATGACGGGGACCTGTACGGACTGTGCCACGCATTGTATCAATGCGCAATCAAATCCGGTCCGCGTACCATCCCGACCCATGGACGTAAGCAGGATCTCGCCCGCCCCCCGCTCCTCCGCTTCTTTGACCCAGTCCAGGACTTTTCGCCCGGTGCTTTGGCGCCCGCCCGCGATCATCACCTCCGCCGTCTCAGCCGCACTTGCGTCCACCGCCACCACTACCGCTTGCGACCCGTATCGAGTGGCGATCTCGCCGATCAGTTCCGGGCGGGCGACGGCCGCGGAATTCACACTGACCTTGTCCGCGCCGGCGTCGAACACCGCTGCCGCATCGTCGCGCGTTCGAATGCCGCCGCCTACCGTGAATGGGATGAATAATTGCTGCGCCGTCCGGCGCACTGTCTCCAGTAGCGTGGGCCGGTCTTCATGCGTAGCGGAGATGTCCAGCAGCACGATCTCGTCGGCCCCGGACTCGGCATGAGCCCGCGCCAGTGCGGCCGGCTCCCCGGCATTGCGCAACCCTTCGAACTGGATGCCCTTCACGACTCGTCCGTAGTGCACGTCGAGACAGGCGAGGATGCGCTTAGTCAACATCGAGGAAGTTCCTTAGTATCTTTAGCCCGAGTTCGCCGGATTTTTCCGGGTGGAACTGCACTCCGAAAACATTGTCATCCTCCACTGCCGCGGCGAACTCTCCGCCATGGTCGCTGGTGGCTACACATTCTGCGACCCGGGATACGCGATAAGAGTGCGTGTAATACATGAAAACTTCCTTTGGAAGGTTACGCAGTAAGCGAGACTCATGCACTTGGACCAGATGATTCCATCCCACGTGCGGCGCCTTCACGTGGGATGGAAAGCGCGTGCAGTTCCCGTCGATCAGGCCTAAGCCACTCGTCGTGGGCGATTCGTCGCTTCCAGTAAACATCCACTGCATCCCGACGCATATTCCGAGAAAGGGTACTCCGCCGGCAATGGCCGCTGTGATCGCCGGGCGCAGTCCGGACAACGCTTCGGTCGCGGCGAAGTGGCCAACGCCTGGCACAATGATCTTCGACGCAGCCTTGATCTCATTGGGATTGCTCGTAACTGTGGCGTCCGCACCGACGGCCGAGAGCGCCTTGCGCACCGAGGTGACATTCCCTGCCCCGTAATCGACCAGCGCGATCACAACAAGCCTTTCGTGCTGGGCAACATTTTTGCCAGCCGCTGGTCTTTGGAGCAGGCCACGCGCATGGCTCGCGCAAACGCTTTGAACAGCGCTTCTAGCTTGTGATGGTTCGAGCGGCCATAGAGTGTTTTCACATGGATGTTGGCCTTGGCCCCGCGCGCAAAGCCCTCAAAAAAGTCATGGACCAGTTCGCTTTGCAGGTCGCCCACCAGGCGCACCTTCACTCCGGTTTGCACTACCGCTTGTGAACGGCCGCTTAGATCGACCGCCGCGAGTCCTAACGTCTCGTCCATTGGCATCAGGAAATACCCAGCGCGCAGGATGCCCCGCTTGTTGCCCAGCGCTTTTTGGAAAGCTTCCCCCAATGCGATCCCTACATCTTCCACCGTGTGATGTTGGTCCACGTCGAGATCGCCGTTGCATCGAAGCTGCAGGTCGAAGGCGCCGTGGCGGGCAAACAGTTCCAGCATGTGATCAAAGAAGCGGATTCCGGTCTTGACCTGATATCTGCCTCGGCCTTCGAGCGTTAGTTTGAGATCAATATCGGTCTCGTTGGTCTTGCGTCGTATCCGTGCGTTTCTCATCTATGACTTTGCCCTTTTGATCCGTCCAGCACTTCGCTGCATGCTTTCAACAGTTGGTCCATCTGTTCGCGCGTCCCGATCGTGATGCGCACGCATCCCCCACATCCGGGATCGCCATTGCGGTCGCGCACCAGTATCCCTCGTTTTTTCATCGACTCCACGAACTGGATGCGGGCCTCACCCAGCCGCAGCAGAATAAAGTTTGCCTCGCTCTTCCAATACGTGATGCCCTTTCCCTCCAGCACCTTTTCCAGCCGCTCGCGTCCCTCCCGCACTTGCGCGGAATAATCATGGAGATAGGCCTCATCGGCCAGGGCCTCGCCTAAACATGCCAAGGCGATCCCATTTACGCTGTAGGGCGAGCTCACCTTGCGCACCATCCGCAGATTGTCGCTGGAGCCGACCAGCGCTCCTAACCGAAAGCCAGCCAGTCCAAACGCCTTGGAGAAAGTCCGCGCAATAAAAAGATTGGCGTACCTGCTGATCAATGGCACCAGGGTGCGGCCGTAAAACTCGAAGTACGCTTCATCCACCAGCACCGCCGCATGGGGGGCCGCTTTTAAGACCTGCACCAGCTCTTCCTCGGAGGTCGCTGCACCGGTCGGATTGTTCGGGCTGGCTATAGCGATGACCTTCGTCCGCGCATTTATCGCACTTAACACACCTGCCACCGGAAACCGAAGATCGTCAGCCGCCTGCACTGTGATCACTTTGGCGCCCGTCTGCTGCGCGTAGATCTCATACATGCTGAACGTTGGCGTAGGAATGATGACTTCATCATCGTCCTGCAGATAACATTCACACAGCAGATGGATCGCCTCATCGACGCCATTGGTGAGCAGGACTTGTGCCGCACTCACTCCTAGAAATGCCGCGATTGTCCGTTCACCGGGTTCCCGCTCCGGATATCGGGCCAATTGGTCCGCCGTGATCGATCGTAGCTTCGCCAGCACCCGCGGCGAACATCCCACGGTGTTTTCATTGAAATCGAGCCGTAGCCCTTCGCGGCCGCTCAACGGCGGATGATATTCCTTCATCTCCAGCACAGCTTTGCGCGCTTTTAGCATCGGGACCTCGCACGGGCGGATCCCGCATGGGCTGAGAGGCCCTCGGCTTCAGCCAAGTGCACGGCAAAGGGCGCCAGGCTTCGCGCTCCACTTTTCGATATCCGCTGCACGCTCACTACCTTCACAAAATCGCATACCGACAACCCGCCGCGAAAACGCGCCGCCCCGCCCGTGGGCAATACGTGATTCGGGCCCGCACAGTAATCGCCGAAGGCCTGGGCCGAATACGCGCCCAGAAACAGTGACCCGGCCGTGATCCCCTTTGTCTCCCCGTCGACTACCGTAACGTGTTCACTTGCGATGGCATCCGCTACGGCGATCGCTTCCTTTCGATTCTTCGTGATGAAGACCACTCCGTTTCTCCTCAGGGCCTGGGTTGCGATCTCATTGCCTGCAGCTTGCGCCATCGCATCGGTGGCCACTGCTTCACCTAGTTTCTTCTTCGACGTCACAAATACCGACATCGCTTCCTCATCGTGCTCAGCCTGGGCTACGAGGTCGGCTGCGATCCACCCGGCGTCACCGCTGTCGGCCAGGATCAGTGCCTCCGTGGGACCGGCCAGCATGTCGACTGCGCAATCGAAGGCGACAGATCTCTTGGCTGCGGTCACAAATGAATTCCCGGGACCAACGATTTTGTCCATGCGAAGTACCGTCTTCGTCCCATAGGCCAATGCGGCGATCGCCTGAGCGCCGCCGATGCGGTAGAACTTCTTCACTCCCAGCATGGCTGCGGCCGCCAACGTCTCCAGCTGGGGCCGCGGTGACACCACCACGATCTCTTTCACGCCGGCCACCTGCGCCGGGATCACCGTCATCAGCAACGTCGAAGGCAAGGGATAACGTCCGCCCGGCACATAACATCCCACGGAAGCCAGCGGCTCTACTTTTTGGCCCACTCGAACGCCGGGTTCCAGCTCTTTCATCCACGTCTTCGGCATCTGCCACTGGCAGAAGGTGCGGATGTTCCTCTCGGCGCGCCGCAGGGCCTTGCGCATAGCGGGCGACATCCGCTTCCAGGCCTCCGCCATCTCCGCCGGATGCACGGCCAGTGGCTGACCCGGCTGGAGACCGTCCCAGCGCTGCGCGCAGGCACGAAGCGCGGTATCCCCTGTCTCCCGTACCGCTTGGATGACCGGTCGCACCACTGCGTCATAGCGCTCGAGATTTGTGGCACGGCCAATCATTGCGGCCAATGCTTTGCGGCCCGCCGGCTCATTGGTATGCAGGATTCGCACCTACATCACCACCTTGTTCAGCGGATATTCCACGATCCCCGTTGCTTGCGCCGCCTTCAACTTTGGCAGCACATCCCGCACCACGCGCTCCTCCAGGATGGTATTCACTGCTACCCAGTTGTTATCACTCAGAGTGGAGACCGTGGGTGAATTCAAGGCGGGCAACACCGCCAGCACTCGGGCAAGGTCTGCCTTGCGGACATTCAGCATCAGCCCCACGCGCCCTTGTGCCTCGATCGCTCCGCGCAGCATCAGGGCGATGTTCTCGATCTTTTTACGTTTCCAGTCTTCCTCCCAACTTTTTTTGTTGGCGATCAACTGTGTCACCGACTCCACCACCGTATCGATGATGCGCAGACGATTCGCTCTTAATGAGCTTCCCGTCTCCGTCACCTCCACAATGGCGTCGGCCAATATTGGGGGCTTTACCTCGGTCGCGCCCCAACTGAATTCGACCGTCACCGGAACGTTCTTTCCGGCAAAATACTTTTTCGTGGCATTCACCAGTTCGGTCGCGACGATGCAGCCCTTCAGGTCTTCAGCGCTGGCGAAGGTTGAGTCTTGTGGCACTGCCAGCACCCATCGCACTTTGCCGCGACTTTGCTTCGCATATACCAGGTCGGCCACCGGCTGCACCTCCAACCCGCTCTCCGCTACCCAGTCGCTTCCCGTCAGCCCGGCGTCCAATGCGCCATGCTCCACGTATCTCGCCATCTCTTGCGCGCGGATCAGCATGCATTCGATCTCCGGGTCGTCGATACCCGGGAAATACGAGCGTCCATTCGCATAGATATTGAAGCCCGCGCGTGCGAACAGGGTGATGGTCGCCTCTTGCAGGCTGCCCTTGGGGATTCCTAATCTCAATTTCCTCGTCATGGTCTCTTCCTCTGGCTCTGCGGTGGCATTAGTTGTTGTCGAACGGGATCACCTTTGTGAAGCAGGAGCGCGTGCCTTCATGGCAGACGTTTCCGTCGCCTTCCACTCGTACCTTGAACAACAGCGTGTCGCTGTCGCAGTCCGTGCTTGCCGAGAGGACCTTCAAGCGGTTCCCGCTCGTCTCGCCCTTCATCCACATCTTTTTCCTGGTGCGGCTGTAGAACGTGACGTAGCCACTGGCAAACGTCGCCGCCAGGGACGCTTCATTCACGAACCCCACCATCAGCACTTCTCCATTGTCCTGGTCCTGCACGATGGCCGGTGCCAGGCCCTGCATCTTGTCGAAATCGATCTTCACCCTCGTATTTCTCCTTCTTTTGATCTCGTCGCGTAAA
>DATLCI010000095.1:0-6987 GCA_035526435.1 Terriglobales bacterium | reverse complement strand
AGGTTCGCCGAGGCGCTTTGTGGTTGAGCTCTCAAATAAGCGCGCAGAAATGCCTCCGCTTCGGTCAGGCGCTCACTCTGGGTGTAGAGGTTGATCAATCCGGCCAGGGCGTCCTGTGATTTCGGATCAAGGGCTAGCGCTTGCCGGTATTCCGATTCCGATGCGCTGGGGTCTGCCTTTTCCAATAGCCGGGCCAGTGACAGATGCGGCTCCGGATCCTTTGGCTCCATCCTTGCGGCTTCGCGATACGCCGCGATGGCCTCCGCCGGCGCCACATCCTGCAAAACGCGCCCCAGACTCAACCATGCCCGGTACACTCCGGCCGAATCCTTGGCTTCAGGCTTTAATGATGTCGCCGCGCGCAGAAACCTTGCCGCTTCTACGTTCTTACCCTCGGCGGCTAGCAGGATCCCAAGATTCAGGTTCGTCTCCTGCACTGTAGGTTTGACCGCTACTGATTTCTTGTACGCATTAATAGCTTCAAGCTTCCGCCCGGTAGCATTGAAGACGTAACCCAGATCGAAATAGGCCCGGTAGTCCCGGGGATCCAGTTCCACTACTTTTTGCAGCAAGGCCTCGGCGGCGACGTAATCGCGCTTTTCGATGGCGGTCTCAGCTTGTATGACCGCGGGTGCTACTGACGTGTCCTCTTCCGTTACCCGGACTTTACGCACCGTCTTGCCGCTGCTCACCACCCCGCTGTTGCCCTTTTGGGCGGACGCAGGCATTGCGGCGGCCGCTAGGGCCACCGCAAGAAAGACTCCGAGCTTAAGCCTTACTCTTGCGTCCATTGCTTGGAAGGTTTCCGTTGTTCTTGTTTAAGATGCGCGCCAGCCACTGTCCGGTGTGCGATTTCTTGTTCCTGGCGATATCTTCCGGCGTCCCCGAGCCCATTACCTCGCCCCCGTGGATGCCCCCATCCGGCCCCAGGTCGATCACCCAATCGGCCGTCTTGATCACATCCAGGTTATGTTCGATCACGATGATGGACCCACCCGTATCCAGCAACCGCCGGAAGGCGAATAACAGCTTTCCCACGTCGTCAAAATGAAGTCCGGTCGTCGGTTCGTCAAAGATATATAACGTCCGGTTGGTCCTCTTGTTCTTCTCGCCTCCGTCATTATTTGTGCGAGCGGCAGCAAACTCCCGCCGCGGCTGCAGGTGTGCGGCCAGTTTCATACGTTGCGCTTCGCCGCCGCTCAATGTGGTGGCTGACTGCCCTAAGCGCAGGTACCCGAGGCCGACCTCTTCCAGCACTTTGAGCTTCTCCACCAGTTTGGGCACGGCGCTGAAGAACTGTAAGGCCTCTTTTACCGTCAAGTTCAATACTTCGTGGATGTTCTTGCCCTTGTACTTGACCTCAAGCACTCCCGGCTTGAACCGAGTCCCTTTGCACTCCTCGCAGATCAGCTCTACGTCCGCCAGGAACTGCATCTCGACCGTGACCGTGCCATCTCCTTGGCAGGTCTCGCAGCGGCCTCCCGGGATGTTGAACGAAAAATGTCCAGCGCCATAGCCGCGCTTGGCCGCTTCCGGTGTGTCCGCAAATGTCTCACGGATGATGTCAAACGCCTTGATATATGTGACGGGATTCGATCGCGGCGTCCGCCCGATGGGCGACTGGTCCACCAGGACAACATCCCCCAGGAATTGCGCTCCCTCCAGCTTGTCGTACGTTCCCAGCGCCGAGTTTCCCGCGTTCACGCCCAACGCCGATGCCAGCGCTTTATAAAGCACATCATGGATCAATGTCGATTTGCCTGACCCGGAGACTCCGGTGATCGCCACCAGCATTCCCAGCGGAAAAGACACGTTCACCTTGCGCAGGTTATGTGCACGAACGTTGGTCAGCTTCAATTGCTGCGGCCCGGGCTTGCGCCGCGCTGGCGGCATCTGGATGCGCAGCTCCTCCGCCAGGTACCGTCCGGTCAAGGAAGCAGGGGATTTCTGCAGTTCCTCATACGTTCCCACCGCCATGACTTTCCCGCCATGTTCGCCCGCCCCTGGCCCCAGATCCAGGATCCGGTCGGACGCCCGCATCACTTCCGGATCATGCTCCACCACCAGGATGGTGTTTCCCAGGTCCCGCAAGTCATGCAATATGCGGATCAACCGCTCCGTATCGCGACTGTGCAGTCCGATCGAAGGTTCATCCAGCACGTACAAAGCGCCTACGAGTCGCGACGCTAATGAGGTCGCCAACTGGATCCGTTGCGCCTCGCCGCCGGAGAGCGTCGACGACAATCGATCCAGCGTCAGGTACTCCAACCCTACATTATTCAAAAACTTCAATCGGTCGCGAACTTCAACCAATATTTTGTCGGCGATGTCAGCCTGCTCGCGCGTAAGTTTCACTTCGGCAAAGAACTTGGCCGCGTCTTCTACCGTTAGGGCCGCGGCCTCGCAGATGTTCTTGCCGGATATCCGCACCGTCCGCGCCTCCGGCCGCAGCCTTTGCCCCTTGCAGTCAGGACACAGCGCGTAGCCGCGATACCGGCTGAGGAACACGCGTACATGCAGCTTGTATTTTTTGCGCTCCAAATGAGCAAAGAATCCATGCACCCCGGGAAAGCTGCCATCGCCCTCGAGGACCACCTGCTGCTGGTCCAACTCGAGCTCCTCCCAGGGAACGTCCATGGGGATGTCATGCTGTTTGGCCGCACGCTTCAGTTCCGTGAAGAGCGGCCGATACTTTGGTTTGGTCCACGGCTCAATGGCGCCGTCGTTAAGAGTGCGCTCTTTATCCGGGATCACTAAGTCCAGATCGAAGTCGATGGTATTGCCAAAACCTTGGCAGCGCGGACACGCTCCGAACGGATTATTGAAGGAGAACAGCCTCGGCTCCGGCTCCTCATAACGCAACAGGCACTTCTTACATTCGAAGCGTTGGGAGAAGCGTAACCACTGCCGCACGCCCTCGCCCTCCCGCGGCACCGTCTCAAAGATGATCTCGCCGCCCTCGCGATAGGCGATCTCCACTCCGTCCACCAACCGCGCCCGAATATCCGGTGCGACCCCCAAGCGGTCAACCAACACATACACCGGCTGAGTGAAGTCCACGTCGAGCAATGATTCCGGCGTGGAGAACTCAAATATCTTCGTGTCCTGGTAGAGACGCGCGAACCCGCGTTTGCGCAGGTCAAACAAACGGCCCTTGAGGTTGTCCGCATGGGCCTTAGCCTGCGCCTCTTCCATCGCCTGCAAAGCTTTTTGCGACGTCCGTTTTTTCGGCTTCGCCTCCACCGCCGGTAGAGGCGCTGTCGCCCGGACAGGGAAGAGCAGATGCATCCGCGTCCCTTCGTCTAGCTTTAGGATCGTTTCCGCCACTTCGTCCACGGTGTCTTTCTTTACCGTGCCACCACACTGCAGGCAGAAGGTGGTGCCCACGCGCGCATACAGTAACCGCAAGTAGTCGTAGATCTCGGTAGCCGTAGCCACCGTCGAACGGGGATTGCGGGTGGAGTTCTTTTGCCGGATGGCGATCGCCGGCGCAATGCCGTCGATGACATCCACGTCAGGTTTTTCGATGCGCTCCAAAAATTGCCGCGCATAGGCGGATAAGGATTCCACATAACGCCGCTGGCCTTCGGCGTAAATGGTGTCAAAGGCAAGCGAAGACTTTCCCGAACCGGATACGCCCGTGACTACCGTCAGTTGATTGTGGGGTATCTCAAGATCGATGTTCTTGAGGTTATGGACACGCGCGCCCCGGACCACAATGCTTTCACTTTCCCCGGGGTTCGGTGAGATCGGTAAGGAGGGTGCCATCAGCATGATTCCGCGACGGGGCCTACAGGTACCTTAAAAACGCCTCGCGGAATTCTTTATTATACGCGGAATCTACCGCCGATATCGGTACGCGATCCCGGCAAAGCCCGCCATGATCGCCAGCGACGGCACCATCATGATGATGATTCCTCGCCTCAGCGCGCGTTGGCTGCGCTCCGGAGCGCTCGCCGCGGAATTGGTACAGGTCGAGCACCCTTGGGCAAACGCCGGCGAGCTCGCTAGCAGCAGAACGACGCCAATCAGGAAGATCTTCATTTTGCGAAATACATCAGCCCCAGGATTCCCAGCCACAATAACCCCATGAAGTGCCAATACCACGCGCTGATGTCCGTCGCCAGTTGCCGGGACTCCATCGGCTTGGCCAGCGCCGTCGCCACCGACGCCCAGCTCAGGGCAATTAATCCACCCAATAGGTGCAATGCGTGAGCTCCTGTCAAGATGAAGAAGAACGAGCTGCTAGGATTCGTCTTCATCAGCCAGCCTTCAATATTCAGCTGCTGCCACGCCATGTACTGACCGATCAGGAATCCGATTCCTAGGATCAGCGTGATGCCCATCCACGGCAACGCCCCGCGCTGCGTCGGACGCCCCAACCCCAACCACTCCTCCAGTAACGCGGGCTCATGGAACATCTGGCGCCTGGCCAATTCGGCGGTCACGCTGCTGACGAACAGGATGGCCGTGTTCAGCCAGAGAATACCGGGCAGCACCAGCGGCTTCCAGTCGTTGATGAACTCGCCGGTGGCCGGGTCCATCTTGCCGCCGCCCTGGCGCACGATATACGCGCTAGCCAAGGCCAGAAAAAATATAGTGATGCCCGTGGCTCCCGCGCCCAATCCCACGCGTGCCCGCATCAGCCGCTTGCGCAGCCGCGGATTACCTTCAGGCTGCCGCCGCGGCTCATCCCCACCATCCCCGCCGCGCGGTGGACGCAGATTCGTGCCGCCCCCGCCAACATTGACTCGGGGCTCTTCCACTTGATTCGAAATGGCCGTTGTCCGCATCGCTAATTAGATGTCCCCCGCGGTGGCGCCGATTGCACTGTGTAGTCCCCGTTCGTCGCATATTCATACGCGCCGTGACTGACTACCAGGCCGACTGGTTGCGGCTGCCACTCCAGGGTGCTTGACTCCCAAGGATTAGCCGAAGCGATTTGTCCCCGCCGCATATTCCAGAAAAGATTGAAGAAAAATATGAGCTGTGCGGAGATCAATCCCACCGCCGCCATCGTGATCCAGGTCTGCAAGGGCAGCAGCGATTGCAAATACTCCGCCGAGCCCGCCACCTGCGAATACCGCCGCGGATGCCCTGCCATGCCCAGGAAATGCATAGGTAGAAAGGTGGCGTACGCCCCTAAGAACGTCAGCCAGAAGTGGATTCGCCCCAGCGACTCGCTCATCAATCGCCCGCCAAAGAGTTTCGGGAACCAGTAATAGGTTCCCGCGAAAATAGCGAACACCGCGGCCATGCCCATGATCATGTGAAAGTGGGCGACCACAAAATAGGTGTCATGCAGATACGCATCGATCGTCGGCTGCGCCAGGATCGGTCCGCTCAAGCCTCCGGTCACGAATAACGAGACGAAGCCGATAGAGAACAACATCGGCACCGTGAGCCGGATCTGGCCGCGCCACAATGTGGCCAGCCAGTTCACTGTCTTCACGCTGCTGGGGATTGCGACCACCATCGTCAGGGTCGCAAATGCAAGGGTCGCATATGGATTCAATCCCGCGATGAACATGTGGTGTCCCCAGACCAGGAAGCCAAAGAAACCGATCGCCATCGTTGAGAACACCATTGCGGCATAGCCGAATACTGGCTTCCGGGAGAACGTGGACAACAGGTGCGACGTCAGCCCCATTCCCGGCAGGATGGCGATGTACACCTCGGGATGGCCGAAGAACCAGAACAGGTGCTGCCACAGTAGTGGCGAACCGCCGGAGTGCTTGATCGCGGCGCTGTTCACCATCAGCCCCGCAGGAACAAAAAAGCTCGTGCCCATATGCCGGTCAGCGAAAAGTAGAAGCGTCGCCGCCAGCAACACGCTGAACGCCAGCAGCGTAAGTTGAGCCGTCACAAACCATGTCCACACCGTCAGCGGCATCCGCATCAGGTGCATGCCCGGGGCGCGCATGCGCAACGTCGTCGCGATAAAGTTGATCGCGCCCAGCACCGACCCCAAACAGAAGACGCTGACGCCAATGATCCATAGATCCATGCCCAGCCCTTGTCCTGGGCCCGTCGATGGGATCGCACTCAGCGGCGGATATTGCGTCCATCCCGATTGCGACGCCCCACCTTCAACTAACATGGCGGCTATCACGACGAGGAACGCCATGGCCGTCAGCCAGAAAGACAGTGCGTTCACTTTGGGAAACGCCATCCGACCCGCGCCGATTTGCCCTGGCAATATCAGGTTTCCGAACGCGCTTTGCGGCGCCGTTGTCAGCACGAAGAACACCATCAGTGTCCCGTGCATCGTCATGTAGGCGAGGTAGTCTTCTGGACGAACCTCGCCCAGGAAGGGAAGTTTCAACCCGGGCCAAACCACATGCAGGCGCATGATTAGCGACAACCCCATCCCCGCCACCACCGCCGCCAGCGAGAGAAAGAAATACTGCCGCCCGATGGTCCGATGATCGGTGGCGAAAAGGTATCGCCGCAGGAAGCCGATCTGCGTCTCTGCCGCCGCCGGCAAAGGATTCACTTCGCGCCTCCCGCGAGCCATCTTCCAAACTCGGTTTCAGGTAATACTTTAAGTTTCGCGTTCATCTGGTGGTGGCCCTGGCCGCAAAGCTCGGCGCATACCACTTCAAAAGCGCCCACTTCAGCCACCTGAAAGTGGATTTTTGCCTCCATCCCGGGCACCGCGTCCTGCTTTAAGCGCAACTGCGGCACAAAAAAGCTATGGATCACATCCTGCGACCGCAGCGTGACTTCCACCTCGCGTCCCACCGGCACCGCCAGCTGGGCGGCTACCTTGTCGTCCGCGCCGGCTGAGTCGTTGGGATCGATCCCCAGTGGATTTCCCAGCGACGCATCCTGTAACTCAGGCTTGGTCTCACCGAACTTTCCGTCCGGCCCGGGATAGCGGAAGTACCAGCGAAATTGCTGGCCCGTCACTTCCACCTTGATTGCATTACTGGCTGGCCCCACGAACGAATATTTCGTCCAGCTCTTGGCCGCATACAAGTTCAT
>DATLCI010000093.1:0-15064 GCA_035526435.1 Terriglobales bacterium | reverse complement strand
TCGCTAGGGCAGATGATGCCGACGGTGCCGATGGGTTCGTTCATCGCGATGGAGACGTTGCGCATGGGCGGATTGTGGACGAGGCCGTCGTACTTGTCAGCCCACGCGGCGTAGGCGAAGGTGCGATCGATGCTGAGGCCTACTTCCGCAGTCGCTTGTTTTTTGCCAACGATGCGCGCGAGGCGGTCGCGAATCTCCAGGCGACGCTGCGCGAGATTTTCCGCGAAGTAATAAAGGACCTGAGCGCGTCCGTGGGCGGTAGTTTTGGCCCATCCCGCAGCTTTGCGAGCAGCTTCAACGGCATTGCGAATGTCTTTGCGATTGCCAAGCGGGGCTTCGCCGAGGAGCGTGCCGTCGGGACCGTTGACGGGCAGACTATAGCCGGAGTCCGGCCGCGTCTGTTTGCCGCCGATGTACAACTTGATCGTGCGATCGATGGGCGGCGTCTCAACCTCAGTCTCAGCGTCAATAGCTTTTGTGATCACGGAGGGGGCGGGCTCAAGTTTCGGGGCGTCCTTGAACCATTTTGGTTCGAGATACTCGCGCATGCCTTCACGTCCGCCTTCGCGTCCGTAACCGCTCTCGCGATATCCGCCGAATCCGCAGGCGGCATCGAAGAGGTTGGTGCTGTTGACCCAGACCACACCCGCTTTGATCTGCGAGGAGACTTGCAGCGCAACATTGATGTTTTCGCTCCAGACGCTGGCGGCGAGTCCGTAGACGGTGTTGTTCGCAAGTTCGACCGCTTCAGCAACGGTGCGGAAAGTCATGGCCGCAAGTACGGGCCCGAAAATCTCTTCCTGGGCGACAGTTGAAGTGGGATGGACGTTGGTGAGAAGCGTAGGCAGGAAGTAGAGGCCTTTTTCCGGCAGCAAAGTCTTGGGCTGATTGCATACCGCACCCTCAGCCACGCCCTGCGCCACCAGCTTCGTGATGCGTTCGAGCTGGATGGGAGCGACGATGGCGCCTATGTCGATGGCCTTATCGAGCGGCGAGCCGACGCGCAATGATTCCATGCGGGTCCGAATCTTGCTGACCAGCGCTTCCGCGATGCTCTCTTGCATCAGCAGCCGGGAGCCGGCGCAGCAAACCTGGCCTTGATTGAACCAGATGCCATCGACTAAGCCTTCGACTGCGCTGTCGAGATCAGCGTCGTCAAAGATGATGAACGGCGACTTGCCGCCGAGTTCGAGCGAAAGCTTCTTATGACTGTTCGCAGTGGCCTTGCGGATGATGCGTCCGACTTCGGTGGAGCCAGTGAAGGCGATCTTGTCAATGTCGGGATGGGTGACCAACGCCTCTCCGGTGCGGCCGTTGCCGGTGATGATGTTGACTACGCCCTTGGGCAGGCCTGCTTCTTTGCAGAGATCAGCAAAGGCGAGCGCAGTAAGCGGAGTAAACTCCGCAGGCTTGAGGACGACGGTATTGCCGGCGGCAAGCGCAGGAGCGATCTTCCACGCGAGCATCAGCATGGGGAAATTCCATGGAATGACTTGTCCGACGACTCCGCACGCGGTGTATCCAGGGTATTCCTGATCAAGCAGTTGGGCCCAGCCGGCGTGATGGTAAAAATGGCGCGCGACCAGCGGGATATCGATATCGCGGCTCTCGCGTATGGGCTTACCGTTGTCGATAGTCTCGAGGACAGCCAAGCGGCGCGAATGTTTTTGCACCAGACGCGCGAGTGCATAGAGATAACGCGCACGAGCATGGCAGGTGAGCTTTTGCCAGGGTGCGAGTGCGGCGCGAGCGGCTTTTACCGCGGCGTCAACGTCGTCGGCGGAGCCCTGCGCGACCTGCGCGAGCCGCTCGCCGGTCGAAGGATCGTTGGTGTCAAAAAATTCTGCTGCGGAGGGCTGCTGCCAATCGCCGTGAATGAAGTGTCCGAACTTGCGGTTGAAGCGCTCGAGCCAGGCCAGCGCTTCTTTCGGATCTTCCAGCGCGGGGCCGTACTCCATGCTCACAAACTTTTCGGCAATGCTCATTGATGCAGAGTCCTTTGATTAAGCGATCGGGTGGCGATGATCGGCGGAGTAGCGTCCGGTCGCGTAGTGCTCAAGTTGACGTTCAATGTCCGCCAGCATCCCGCTGGCCCCGAAGCGGAACATGTGCGGCTCCAGCCAGGAGCGCCCCAGTTCTTCTTTCATTAAGGCGAGCCATTCCATGGACTGCTTGGCCGTGCGAATGCCGCCAGCCGGCTTGAAGCCGACCGCCATGCCGGTGCGCTCGGCGTACTCGCGGATCTGGCGGACCATCACCATGCCGACCGGTAAGGTGGCATTCACGGTTTCTTTCCCCGTGGACGTTTTGATGAAGTCCGCGCCGGCCATCATGGAGACCATGCTGGCTTTGGCGACGTTGCGCATGGTAAGCAAGTCGCCGGTGCCCAGGATGACTTTGAGGTGTGCGCGTCCGCAGGCTTCTTTGAAAGTTGCAACTTCGTCATAGAGCGCTTGCCACTTAGCGCCGAAAACGTGGCCACGAGTAATGACGACGTCAATCTCGTCGGCGCCAGCTTCCACGGAACGGCGAATCTCACCCACGCGCTCGGCGAGCGGCGAGAGTCCGGCGGGGAAGCCAGTAGATACGGCGGCAACGTGGATGCCACTGCCTTCGAGCGCCTGAACCGCGGTCTCGACAAAGGCGTGATAGACGCAGACTGCCCCGACGGTGAGCTTAAAATCATTTTCGTGAAGGCCAAGTGCATCGAGCAAGCTTTGTTGAACCGGCTGGCGGGCTTTCGCGCAGAGTCGAAGGATGCGCTGGGCGGTGTCGTCACCGGCAAGCGTGGTGAGATCCATGCACGCAATGGCGCGCAGAAGCCATGCGACTTGCCACTCTTTTTTTACCGAGCGACGAGTGACCAGGGACTGCGCGCGGCGTTCCACGGCGCTCAGATTCACGCGAATCTCTTCCACCCAATCCAGATTCAGGGGCACGCCCTTGTTGGCGAGCAACGGCTGGCCGCCTAGTTCCGCGATGACGTCGGCGTTGGAGGGCACGCCGGCTTTGCGCTCCGCAGGGAGGCTTGCCGCGATGCCTTTTGTTCGTATGTCGCTCAAACGTTCAACCTTCTCCGCAGCAACCGGAAGGACTCTTCTGCGGTACGCTCACGGGAGTAAAGAAAGGTAATGATATCGTGGGGAAGGCCTCATTAATCAGGAAATGTGATTGTTGCGGTGGTGAAACCGGCGGAAGAAGAGGTGTAAGTCCATGAAATATCGAAGCCTAGGGAAAGAAGGGCCGGAAGTCAGTGAGATTGGCTTTGGCGCCTGGGGTATAGGCAAAGCCATGTGGGTTGGTGCTGAAGACGCCGATTCCCTAAAAACGCTGGCGTATGCCCGCGACTGCGGCATCAACTTCTTCGACACGGCACTGGCCTATGGCGATGGCCATAGCGAACGACTTCTGGCGCAGGCATTTGGCAAATCCGAAGAGGTGGTGATTGCCAGCAAAGTGCCGCCCATGAATATGGTTTGGCCCGCCCAAGCGGGTTCGAAGCTTTCGGTGGTCTTTCCGTATCAGTACGTCATGGATTCGCTGAATCAGTCACTAAAAAATCTTGGCCGCGAATATGTGGACGTCTATCAATTCCACGTCTGGTCAGACGAGTGGGCCGATTCCGAAGAATGGCAGCGCACCGCACGCGAAATGCGGAGCAGCGGCCAAGTCCGGCAGGTGGGTATCTCCATCAATGACCATCAGCCGACCAATGTTCTAAAAGCCCTGAAGACCGGTCTGGTGCAGACCGTTCAGGTCATCTACAACATCTTTGATCAATCGCCGGAAGATGAACTGTTTAAGTACTGCCAGGAAAACGGCATCGGCGTGATTGCGAGGGTCCCGTTTGATGAAGGCTCGCTGACCGGGAAGATCAAGCCGGAGACGAAGTTCGCGGAAGGTGACTTCCGCAACGTGTATTTTCAGGGCGACCGCAAGCAGCAGGTGTGGGGGCGCGCTCAAGCCATCACAAAAGACGCAGAGGTGAAGATGGATGAGTTGCCTTCACTGGCGTTGCGATTCTGCCTATCGCATCCGGCGGTGTCCTCCGTGATCCCGGGGATGCGTCGGGAAGAACATGTTCGTGCGAATGCGGCCGTCTCCGATCAGGGGCGTTTGGATCAGAGCACACTAGACGGGTTGCGGAAGCATCGCTGGGTACGCAGCTTTTACGCCGGCAGCTAGGAACCAAGCTGGTCACTGACTTCTGCCCATTGGGCGCGATAATCTTTCGGGCAGGTGTCTTTCCGTCTTTCACATTTTTTGCGGCAGCTGCTGTTCCCGAATGGATTCTTCGTCCTGGCAGGAATAGCCGTGTTTGCCTTCTGGATACCTCCGGCAAAGTCGCAGCCTAGCTTGCGCCTGCTATGCGCCGCACTCATCGCCGCCTCCGGATTGCTGGCGATACGTCTTCACTCTTTGCGTGCATTCATGGTGATGCTGGCTCTGGGCGCGCAGCTATTGGTCGCGGCCTTCTCCGCGGAAGCCATCTCGTATCCCGTGATGGGATTGCTGCTTGCCGCCGACTTCGGCCTCGTCCTGCTGGTGGAAGACACCTTCTTTGATTGGGAAGCGGTGGCGTGGTGGGGCGGATTGCTCGGCGTGCAATGGGTGATGTTCCTGATGGCTTCGCGCTGGGCGCCGGCGTTCATGGCGGATGTTGCGCGTCCCACGTTTGATCTAGGCGTTGCGCGGGTCGGGTTCGTGGAGATCGGGGTTGCGCTGGTGTTAACGATGCTCTTCCTGCGTTTTGCCCTATCGCTCGATGCCGTGGCCGCCGGTATGTTGTGGTCGCTAGCAGCACTAGCTGCCGGACTCCGCGCCACGTCGGACGACGGACATCTTGCCCTTGCCGCCTTCGCCATCGGTATTGCCGTGGTTGAGCGTTCGCACTGGATCGCGTATCACGACGAACTTACCGGGCTGCCGGGACGTCGAGCCTTCAATGAAGCACTGGCAGGTTTAGGCGAAACTTTTAGCGTGGCCATCGTGGACGTTGACCATTTCAAACAATTCAATGACAGCTTTGGCCATGACACGGGCGATCAAGTGCTGCGGAAGGTAGCGCGTCATCTGGGAAATGTTGGCGGCGGGGGCACGGCGTATCGCTGCGGCGGCGAAGAATTCGCAGTGGTATTTGCAAAACATGGGATAACAGAAAGCCATGCTCACGCGGAGGCGTTGCGTCAGGCCATTGAAGCAGATGTTTTCACCGCTCGCGGGCCGGGAAGAAGCACACGCGAGCGTCCCGACCGCCGCAACACGACGACCCGCCGCAAGCAGCCCGCCCCCGTAGTGACGCGGGTAACCGTGAGTATTGGCCTCGCCGAATGGAGCGAGCGAATCCCCACCGCAGAACAGGTCATCCTGGCGGCGGACAAGGCGCTTTATCAGGCCAAGCATAACGGGCGCAACCGCGTGGAGCTGGCTCAAATCGCCAAACCGAGAGTTCGTGGCGCCGCCGCCTTCGACCCTAGTCGTCAGGCGTAGCACTCTTTAAGCCTCTCCCTTTCAAACATCCAATTCATAAATTGCTCGTTCTTCCGTTTGATTGCCCATCTTCCCGCCATGAGGCGGCCTCAGGTTTGCTCCAACCATCTCAATTAGCAGGAGACGAAGTCCATGGTGCGCTTTGAATGTGATGGCTGCAAAGTATTAAAGGAAAATGGCGAACCTTGGATCCTGGGGTTCGCCGCGGAGAACATTGGGGTGACGGCCGCGCGACGTGAAGTAACCATCTCTGACGTGTGGGATGACCGCCGCTCGCGTGATTGGCTGGCGGTACATTTCTGCTCGGAAGAGTGCCGCGCGGACTACATGGGGAAGCTATTCGGTGAATCGAACGCGCCCTTAGCGGGAACCAAGCAGACCAAGCGAATACAACGAATGGTGCCGGGAGCGGTAGTCGATACGCAGGTCACAGAACGCTCAACGCCCTTATTGAAGCGAACGGTGCGGCGTCGTAAGGTTTCCTAGGCCCTAGCTCCATACCTTGCCGGCGGGCCTCTACCCGCCGCTTTTCGCTGGACAAAAACTTTCTGCGACCGAACCCTCCTGCCAGTCATCCCATGCTGCTAACAGATTGATTCGATTCTGTTAACTTATATATCTATGGCAAGGAGCCACCTCTTGAATACTGCTACTTGGCTGCTTGCAGCCGTGCTCCTGTTGGTGGGCTGCAACAAGGGCGGCGGAGTTGCGGCGAAAGGGAGCATGCCCGCCATGCCGGTGCCGGTGATGACCGCGCAGCCCAAGTCCGTGAATATCTCCTCTGAATACCTGGCAACGGTGAAGTCGCGCAACTCCACCACCATCATGCCGCAGGTGGATGGTCAGATCACGCAGATCTTTGTGAAGTCGGGCGACAACGTGAAAGCCGGCACGCCGTTGCTGCAGATCGACCCGCTCAAGCAGCAGGCGACCACGGGCAGCCAGGAAGCGACTCGCGGGGCCAAGCAAGCGACTTTGAAGCTTGCGCAAGACGAACTGGAACGCGCTAAAAAGCTGGCCGCGGCCGGAGTGGTAAGCCAACAAGCGCTCGACCAGGCCCAATCCCGTTACGACGCCAGTCTCGCGGAGCTCAAAGCTGCCGAAGCACAGGTTGCGCAGCAGCATGTCGAACTTCGTTATTACCGCATCGTTTCGCCCACGGCGGGAGTTGTAGGCGACATTCCGGTCCATGTAGGCGACCGAGTTTCTCCAGCCACGCAACTCACCACAGTGAACCAGCGAGGCACGCTGGAGGCATACATTGAAGTTCCGGTCGAGCGGTCGAAGGAATTGAATGTCGGCAAGAAGGTGGAACTGCTTGGCGCGGACGGCAAAGTGATGGCCAACAGCCGTATCACGTTCGTTTCGCCGCAAGTGAATGATGCCACGCAAACCGTGCTCGCCAAGGCCGAGCTTGGCGCTGAGGCCAACACTTTGCGCACGGACCAACTGATCCGCGTGAGAGTGGTCTGGGGGGAACAACCAGCCATCATGATCCCGGTATTGGCGGTTTCAAGGCTCAATGGCCAGAGTTTTGCTTTCGTTGCGGAGCAGTCAGATAAAGGATTCGTAGCCAGGCAGCGGCAACTGCGATTAGGTGAGCTCGTCGGCAATGATTATGTAGTGCTCGACGGCATCAAGCCGGGCGAGAAGATCATTACCGGCAACACGCAGATGCTGGGCGAAGGCGCGCCGGTCCAACCCCAGTCATAACCCTGATCCTTGTAGTTGGAACACGCACTAGCAGGAAATCAATCCTCAATGTTTGTCGACTTTTTCATTAAGCGTCCCATCTTCGCTACGGTATGCGCCCTGCTGATCATTCTGGCAGGCGCGGTATCCATCCCTTCGTTGCCGATCGCGCAGTTCCCGAACCTTGCGCCGCCGCAGGTCACCGTCAGCAGTTTTTATAACGGCGCCAGCGCTGAGGTAGTGGAAGCCGCCGTGACCCAGCCGCTGGAGCAGCAGATCAATGGCGTGCAGGGGATGAAGTACATCACCTCCAACAGCAGCTCGAACGGCAGCAGCAGCGTGACGGTCGTATTCGACCTCAGTCGCAACGTCGATCTGGCCGCGGTCGACGTGCAAAACCGGGTAACGAACGTTCAAGGCCGCTTGCCCGCCGAAGTGAACGCTACCGGAATCTCCATCACCAAGAGCGGTAACAGCTTCGTCTTCGCCGCGGGTTTTTATTCCGAGAACAAGCAGTACGACAGCCTTTTCATAAGCAACTACATCGACGTCTATCTGAAAGATGCGCTCAAGCGCGTGAAGGGCGTGGGCGACGTATTCATCTTTGGTGAACGCCGTTACTCCATGCGTCTCTGGCTTGACCCCGCAAAGATGGCAAGCCGCAAGTTGACCGCGTCTGACGTTACCAACGCCTTGCGCGAACAGAACGTGCAAGTGGCTGCGGGCCAACTTGGCCAGCCGCCTGCGCCTACCGGCCAGAGTTATCAGATCAGCGTGCGCGCCGTAGGACGTCTGGTGAACGTGAATGACTTCTCCAACCTGGTGCTCAAGGCGGGAGATGACGGTTCCATCGTCCAGCTCAAGGATGTGGGCCGGGTGGAGCTGGGCGCGGAAGCATACGGCACCAATCTAACTTTCAACGGACACGAGGCCATCGGCGTCGGCGTGACTCAACTTACTGACGCGAATGCGCTTGAAGTCTATGCCGCGGCAACGGCGGAGTTGGAGCGGCTGTCAAAGTCGTTCCCGCCCGGGCTGGAGTATCGCGTGGCGTTCGACACCACCGAGGCCGTTTCCGAATCTATTCGCGACGTTCTGATTACCCTCGCCGAAGCCATTTTTCTGGTCATCCTGGTGATCTTCGTCTTCCTGCAAGACTGGCGTACGACGCTGATTCCCGCGGTAACGATTCCCGTGTCGCTGATCGGCACATTCATCTTCGTGAAGGCGTTGGGTTTCTCTATTAATACTTTGACGCTCTTCGGCATCACGCTAGCGACCGGTCTGGTGGTTGACGACGCCATTGTCGTGATCGAAAACGTGCAGCGCCATATCCATGAAGGCTTGCATGATGCGAAGCGCGCGGCTTCCGTGGCGATGTCGGAAGTAGCCAGCGCCGTTATCGCGACATCTCTAGTGCTGGTGGCCGTGTTCGTTCCGGTTGCATTCTTCCCCGGCACCACCGGCATTTTGTTTAAGCAATTCGCGCTGACCATTGCGTTCTCCGTGTCCATCTCCGCTTTTAACGCTTTGACCCTCAGCCCGGCGTTGGCAGCGTTGTTCTTGAGCGGAACGGAACCGAAGCACGGCTTCTTCTTTACCGCATTCAACCGCGCAGTGGAGAAGGGAACCAACAAGTACAAAGACACACTGCATTGGATGGCGGGAAAGCGCACGGTTTTCGTCGCACTCTTCCTGGTCGCCCTGGCGCTCGCCTATGTGGTCTATCAGCGCGTGCCCCGCGGGTTTGTTCCGGCGGAAGATCAGGGCTACATGATCATCATTGTGCAAGCGCCGCCGGGAGCGTCACTGGAATACACCAGCGATGTCTGCGCGCAGGTCTCGAACATCCTGCAGGCAGAAAAAGACATACAAGGCGTATTCGCCGTCGCGGGATTCAGCTTCGTGGGCAGCGCGCCGAATCGCGGCATCGTCTTTGCCAGCTTCAAGCCATTCTCTGAGCGCAAAGGCAAAGGACACACCGGGCCTGAGATCGTGGCACGGCAGCGCCAGAAGCTGTTCGCCGTGCGGGGCGGCATGGCCATTCCGTTTGCGCCGCCCGCAGTCCAGGGCCTCGGCACCTTCGGCGGATTCCAATACGTGTTGCAAGATCAAGGTGGACACTCGTTCGAAGAGCTTTCCAGCGCGTTGGGACAGATGGTAGGGGCAGGAAACCAGAATGCCGCCATGGCCGGATTGTTTACCAGCTTCACCTCCAGCGACCCGCAGTATGTGGTGACTATCGACCGTGAGAAGGCGAAGAGCCTGCGCGTCTCGCTTAAGCAGATCACGGACACCATGCAGATCTACCTGGGCTCGCAATACGTGAATGATTTTGATTACAACAACCGGTCCTATCGCGTGTACGTGCAGGCGGACAAGATTTTCCGCGCGCAGCCGAAAGACATCAAGCAGTATTACGTCCGCTCTGACACCGGTGACATGATCGCGCTCGATAACCTGGTACAAGTGAAAGAGACGACCACGCCGCCGGTCATCTCGCACTACAACCTCTTCCGCTCGGCGGATATTTCCGGCTCGGCCGCCTTGGGGCGCAGCACCGGCGACGCTATCGCCGCCATGGAGGAGCAGTCGAAGAAGTTGCTGCCGCGCGGCTTCAGTTATGAGTGGACCGGCATTTCGAGGGAAGAGATTGAATCCGGCGGACAAGCGCTGATGCTGTTCGCGCTCGGCTTCCTGGTGGTTTATCTCACGCTGGCGGCGCAGTATGAAAGCTTCTCATTGCCATTCATCGTATTGCTAGCGGTACCGACTGCGATCTTAGGGGCCATGGGATTGGTATGGGCCCGCGGCTTGCAAAATGACGTTTACTGCCAGATCGGATTAGTGATGCTGATCGCGCTCTCCAGCAAGAACTCTATCTTGATCGTGGAGTTCGCCGAGCAGTTGCGCGAAAAGGGAATGAGCGTGACGGAGGCGGCGATCGAGGCGGCGCGTATCCGTCTGCGTCCTATTCTGATGACCTCATTTGCGTTCATTCTCGGCGTGCTGCCGCTGGTGACAGCGACGGGCGCGGGCAGCGGTGGACGTCAATCCGTAGGCACGACCGTCTTTGGCGGCATGCTGTTCTCTACGGTGCTGAATCTGTTCTTCATACCCGTGCTCTACATCGTCTTCAAAGGACGCAAAGAGCTCAGGGCGGTCTAAGCTGCCCGGGACAACCGAATGCGGTATCATCTCCGGTCATTCTCAGGAGATGATAAGTGAAACCCCTGTATCGCATTGCCCGACTCGTTGCCTGCCTCGCCCTTGGCTCGCTCGCCTCTGCCCAACAATTCGATCCCTCCTTATATAAGGAGATGCGCTGGCGGATGATCGGCCCGTTTCGCGGCGGTCGGACCATCGCCAATGCCGGCGTGCCCAACAAGCCCAACCTCTTCTATATAGGTGTGGTGAATGGCGGTGTGTGGAAGACGACTGACTACGGCCGCGTGTGGAGGCCCATCTTCGACGGTCAAGCCACAGGGTCGGTCGGCGCCATTGCAGTCGCGCCGAGTGATGACAACGTCATCTACGTTGGATCGGGTGAAGGGCGCCGTCGACCGGACCTCGCGACCGGCGATGGCGTATTCAAATCGACCGATGCGGGCAAGACCTGGCAGCACATGGGACTGCCGGACGCGCAGCAAATCAACTCCATCATTGTCGACCCACGCGATGCGAACCACGTTTATGTTGCGGTCATCGGGCATCCCTATGGGCCGAACGAGCAGCGCGGCGTCTATGAATCGAAAGATGGCGGCAAGAACTGGGAGCGCGTCCTTTATAAGGATGCCGACACCGGAGCTATGCAGCTGGTGTTCGCACCGAACGACCCGAATACGATATACGCGGATATGTGGTCGTCACGGCGTCCACCGTGGACGGTGGGAAATCCCTTTGAGGGAAAGACCAGCGGTCTTTACAAATCTGCAGATGGCGGCAAAACTTGGCGACAACTTAGCAAAGGACTTCCCGGTGAAGCGGAGACCTTGGGGCGAATCGGGTTGGGCATTGCGCCGTCTGATGGCAACCGCATCTACGCGCTGGTAGATGCAGCGAAGAACGGCGGTCTGTATCGCTCTGACAATGCGGGCGAAAGCTGGCAGCGCAGCAACACGCAAGGTCGCTTGTGGGGACGCGGTTCAGACTTTGCGGGAGTAGTGGTCCATCCAAAAGATAAAGACACGGTATTTGTAGCCAATACTTCAACTTACAAATCCACCGATGCGGGCAAGACCTTCACGGCGATCAAAGGCGCGCCCGGTGGCGACGATTACCAGACTATTTGGATCAATCCGAATAACCCCGATATCATGCTTTTTTGCGCTGACCAAGGCGCGACCATCACGGTGAATGGCGGGCAAACGTGGAGCTCCTGGTACAACCAGCCCACCGCGCAGTTCTATCACGTGATCACGGACAATCGATTTCCCTATTGGGTGTATGGCGGACAACAAGAGAGCGGCTCCGCGGGCGTGGCCAGCCGGGGAGATTTCGGAGCCATCACTGAGCGCGACTGGCATCCCGTGGGCACGGAAGAATATGGATACGTGGCGCCGGATCCGCTGAATCCGAATTTCATCTACGGCGGCAAGGGCAGCAGATTCGACCGTCGCACCGGACAGACGCAGAATGTTTCGCCGTTCGTTCTTCGCTCGGGAAAGTATCGTTTCAATCGCACAGCGCCGCTGATCTTCGCTCATGCCGATTCCAAGACGCTGTATTTAGGGTCGAACGTTCTGTTCAAGACCTCTGACGGCGGCAATAGCTGGCAGATCATCAGTCCAGATTTAACGCGCGAAGACCCCGGCTGGCCAGCCACGCTGGGTAAATTCATCGAGAATGATCCCGCGAAAGGGAAGCACCGCGGAGTTATCTATAGCATTGGGCCGTCATTCAAGGATCCGAACACGATCTGGGTCGGTACCGACGATGGGTTGGTGCACATCACGCGCGACGGCGGTAAGAGGTGGAAGGACATCACGCCTCCCGAGCTGACGCCATGGAGCAAGATCGCGCAGATCGAGGCATCGCGTTTTGACGAGATGACCGCTTACGTCGCGGTGAACCGCTTCCGGCTCGATGATCTGCATGCGTATGTCTATCGCACGCACGATGGCGGCAAGAGTTGGAAAAAGGTCACCAGGGGCCTGCCTGACACCGCTGCGGTGAATGCCGTCCGCGAAGATCCCATCCGCAAGGGGCTGCTCTACGCCGGGACCGAACGCACCATTTATGTTTCTTTCAATGATGGCGATGAATGGCAACCGCTTACGCTGAATCTGCCGGCGTCATCCATGCGTGACTTGGTAGTGAAGGATGACGACATCGTAGTTGGCACTCACGGCCGCTCGTTCTGGATACTCGACAACGTTACTCCGCTGCGGCAGATGACTCCCGCCGTGGCGGGGGCCGATGCCTTCCTGTTCAAGCCACAGGTCACTTACAGGCTGGAACGCAATGTGAATACGGACACGCCGCTGCCTCCCGAAGAGCCCATGGGACAGAATCCACCGGATGGCGCCATGCTGGACTACATCCTTAAAGCGGATTCCAGTACGCCCGTGGTGATTGAGATTTCTGATGCGGCGGGGAAGCTAGTCCGGAAGTTTTCCAGCGCGGATGTTGCCGAGCCGGTGAACCCGGACGAACTTGCGGTGCCCATGTATTGGATCAGGCCGGCGCGTCCGCTATCGGCGAAAGCGGGCATGCATCGCTTTGTGTGGGACCTGCATTACCCCTCGCCCGATGTGCTGGACCATGACTATCCTATCTCCGCCATTCCGGGCGACACGCCGCGCCATCCATTAGGTGCCGCCGTTCTGCCCGGCCAGTACACCGTCAAGCTGACCGCGGGCGGCAAGAGCTACTCGCAGACGATGTCGATAAAGATGGATCCTCGGGCGAAGACATCACCGCTCGACATCCAGAAACAATTCGCGCTGTCGATGAAGATCACCGATGCGATCACGCAGGACTTTAAGGCGCTCAATGAGGTCCGTGCATTCCGCAAGAAGTTAAGGGCAGAACCGGCTTCCGAAGCCAATGCGGCGCTCGATAAAAAGGCCGCAGCCATCGAAGAGGGCACGCCGGGAACGAACATGATCGAAGATTATGGCCTCGCTAGGTTGAATCGCGGCCTGGCCGGAGTCCTGGACGCGGTCCAAAGCGCAGATACGGTGCCTACTACGCAGGCGGTCGCCATGTTCGCGACCTTGGAAAAGATACTCGCCACCAAGTTGAACGACTGGAACGCGCTACAACAGCAGATAAAGCCCAAATAGATTGAAGGAGAACACTTTGCTTCGTAGAAAACAGATTCTGGCGGTCCTCATATTTGCCTTGTGGTCAGTGGCTGCCGCGCAGTCGCAGAAGAAGACCATTACCCATGAAGCCATCTGGCTGATGAAGCGGGTGGGCGCTCCATACGTAAGCCCAGACGGAAAATGGGTGCTGGTGGCTGTGACTGAGCCGTCCTATGATCCCAAAGAGCAGGTATCCGACTTGTGGCTGTTGCCATCAGATGGCAGCGGTTCGCCAAAACGTCTGACGTTCACGAAGAGCGGTGAGAGCGGCCCGGCGTGGAGTCCAGACAGCCGCAAGATTGCGTTCTCGGCAAAGCGCGAGGGCGATGAAGAGACGCAGATCTATGTCATCGATGTCGTGGGTGGCGGCGAAGCACAGCGCGTGACGAATATCTCCACTGGCGCGCGTTCGCCGAGATGGCGTCCGGATGGCAAAGCCTTGATGTACGTCAGCAGCGTTTTTCCCGGCGCAGCCGATGATGAAGCTAACAAGAAGATGGCCAAGGAGCGAAAGGACCGTAAGTACAACGCGCGCGTCTATGAGAGTTTTCCCATTCGCTATTGGGACCGCTGGCTGGATGACAAGCAGATCACGCTCTTCGTGCAGGATGCGGACCTCGCGGCCAAGCCCAAGAATTTACTCGCCGGCTCCAAGCTGATCGCGAAGGCTGGCTTTGGCGGCCGCTTCGGCGATACCTCCGAGGAAATGGATGCCACCTGGACTCCGGATGGCAAGTCCATCATCTTCTCGGCGACGACGGACCGCAACGCGGCCGCTTACCAGCAAGTCCCGTATCAGCTTTACAGCATCGCGGCGGAAGGCGGCGAGCCGGTGCAACTTACATCCGGCACCGGCCAATATGGCTCGCCAACGTTTCGTCCGGACGGCAAGGCGCTGTATGCGCAATTCGAGCCCGCGAACGACAAAGAGTACAACCTGACGCGCATTGCGATGTTTCCCTGGCCGAATCTTCAATCGGGAAATCTTCAATCCGGAAACTCAGCGCAAGGGACTGTAATCACGCCGAATTTTGATCGCTCGGTCAATAAGTTCATCTTCTCCGCCGATAGCAAAACCATCTACCTGACCGCGGAAGATGCCGGATTGGTCAAGATCTTCACTCTGCCGGCGAATGGTGGCGAGGTGAAAGAAGCTATTGCGATGGACCGCGGCGTTTACAGCGGGATTGAGATCCCGGAGAAGTCATCGTCGCCGATGATGATCGCCAAGTGGGAGAGTTCGGTGAATCCCGGTGAAGTGGTGCGGGTGGACATAGGCGCGAAGAAGCACACGGTGCTTACGAACTTTGCCGCCGACGAGGCTGCAAAGATCGACTGGCAGCCGCCACGTCATTTCTGGTTTACCTCAAAGGGCGGTCGCAAGATCCACAACATGCTGGTCTTGCCGCCGAACTTTGATCCCAACAAGAAGTATCCGTTGTTCACCATCATCCACGGCGGCGCGCACAACATGTTCCAAGACGCCATCAGCCTGCGCTGGAATTATCACATGTACGCCAGCCCGGGATATGTGGTGCTGCTGACGAATTACACCGGCTCTACCGGCTTCGGTG
>DATLCI010000081.1:0-5303 GCA_035526435.1 Terriglobales bacterium | reverse complement strand
ATGATCGTCACCACGCGCTTCCCTGCTCCCAAACGTCGCGCCACCTGCAGCGCGGCAAACGCATTTGCCCCGCCGCTCGACCCTGCCAGTACGCCGGCTTTCGCCGCCAACTGCTTCACCATATTGAACGCGTCTTCGTCGCTCACCATGATCACCTCGTCGGCGATGCTCGCATCGTATGTCTTCGGGATAAAGCTCACGCCAATGCCTTCCACCTTATGCTCGCCCGGCTCCCCGCCCTGAAGCACCGAGCCTTGCGTCTCCACGGCGACCGCCAGCGCATTCGGGTTCATTTCCTTGATGTAGCGCGCCACCCCGGAGAACGTTCCCCCCGTGCCGACGCCGATCACGATCGCATCGATGCGGCCGTCCATCTGTTCGTAGATCTCTCTTGCAGTGGTGTCGTAGTGGAATTCCGGGTTGGCCTGGTTCTCAAACTGGAGTGCAACGAAGGAGCCGGGAATGCCGGCTGCAACTTCTTTGGCGCGCTTGATCGCGCCTTGCATGCCACCCTCATCGGGCGTGCGGATCACCTCCGCGCCCAAGGCCCGCATGACATTTACCTTTTCTTCCGCAAACCGTTCGGGCACGCACACCACCACTCGATATCCTTTATTCACCCCGATCAGCGCCAGCCCGATGCCGGTATTTCCCGCCGTCGCTTCCACGATCGTCCCGCCCGGTTTCAGCAGGCCTTGTGCTTCCGCTTTCTTAATGATCCCGATGGCCGCGCGGTCCTTCACGCTGCCGCCTGGGTTCAGGTACTCAAGCTTGGCAAAAACGTCTGCCATCCCGACGCCGGCAAGCCTTTGCAGGCGCAGCATTGGGGTTTGTCCCACTAAGTCAACGATGTGGTCGGCGCTGCGGAGATGGAGGGCTTCTATGGTTTTCATAGGGCATTAGTAGCCTATCAGTGAGCGGTAGGATTGCCAACAATATCGCCGACAAAACCAACCACCGCCGCCATCATTTCGCGGAGGGTGTGGAAATCTTATTGGCCTTGGGGAGGGGCGGTAGCAGCGCGGTTCTTTTGGTTGGCAAAGTATCCACTGCGGGTGCGGACTTGCAGCCGGCTTTTGTTGTCAGAAGCCTTTGCTTCCACCTTTACGTTGCGGAAGCCGCCCGCGGACTGCGGCCGCGTTGGCTTGTAGCCGATGGTGTATTGATTGCGGATGTCATGGGCGACTGCGTTCGAAATGGTATCGACCTCTCCCAGATCTTTGGGGAAGTAAGCCACGCCGCCCGTCTCCAGCGACAGTCTTTCCATGGCCCGACGCGCGCGCTTACGCGCCTTGCTGTCTTCATCCAGCACGCCGATGGTGTATACCGTGGGGCCGTTCTCATTCTGCACGGCGCGCACTGCTTCTTCGAGTGAGTTCCGGCTGGCATTATCTTCGCCGTCTGTGACTACCAGCAGCACTTTCTTCTCGTGCTTGCCGCCCTTGGCCAGATGGTCTGCTGAGGCCACAACGGCGTCATACATCGCCGTTCCGCCGCGTGCTTCAACTTTTTCCAGGCCTTCTTTGAGCAGGTTCACGTTGTTGGTGAAGTCCTGGTCGTTATAGGCCTCATCGTTGTAGTTCACAATGAACACATCATCTTCTTTGTTGCTAGCGCGTACCAGATTCAGTGCCGCCTGGTTCACCGCCGGACGCTTGTTGCGCATGGACCCGGAATTGTCGATCAGGATCCCCAGCGACACCGGGATATCTTCCCGGCGGAATGAGGTGATCTGCTGCGGCTGGCCGTCTTCGAACACCGTAAACGCATTGCGTTCGAGGTTATTCACCACCCGGTTCCGCGGGTCTACCACTGTGGCGTAGAGGATGACCTCTTCGACATCCTTACGGAATACGTAGGAGTCGTCCTTGTTCTTTTTCAGCTCGCCGGTAGGACGGTTCTCCGTCGGCACGTTCGCCGTATCGCCCGGCACATTGGGCGCAGTGGGCGGGGGCACCGCCATCCTCTCGGCTTCGGCGTCAGAGGGCGGCGTCAAGTCCTGGACAGGCTGTTGCTGCTGTCCGGTCTGGGCCCAGAGGCTTACGCTGAAACAGAAAATGACGAGTATGAGCGAAAGTGCCCTACTGTTGCGGAGCATAGTATCCCGTTTTTGCATGAACATTCAGAGGTGGCAGGCCTTTGGGAGCAAGAAGTTTGACCTTCAGTTTGCGCCACTTCCCATCCCGCGCCTTGTTAGTTGGACGGTAACCAAGCACATATTGGTTGCGCAGCTCCACCCCAATCTTTACCGCCACATCCGATAAATCGTTAATATCGGAGACCGGAAACGTCCTTCCACCCGTCACATCCGTCATTTCTGAGAGCATGAATGGCCCACGGACTTCCTCCGCCGTGGCCCGCACGTCGTCAAAGATGCCGATCGCATAGATCTGCACGTCGGCCTCCCGGACCAGGGACTTGATCTCGGAATCCGTGTACCGGCTGCGGTTGTCGCCGCCATCAGAGATGACCAACAGGGCTTTCTTGGCGTGTTTGGCGTTACGCATCTTGCTTACGCCAAGGTAAACCGCGTCATACAGGGCGGTGCGGCCCTTCGGGATGCTGTAGATGAGCCGCCCTTGGATCTCCTCGATGGATTGCGTGAAATCGGTCAGCACCTCTGGCCGGTCGGAAAATGTGATCAGGAAGAACTCATCCTGTGGGTTCGCCGTCTTGAAGAACTCAATGATGGCGTCCTTGGCCTTTTGCATCTTGTTGTTCATGCTGCCGCTAAGGTCCAGGATCACGCCTACCGATATCGGTGCATCTTCGCTGGAAAAATGACGTATTTCCTGCGCCGCATTGGCCTCCAGGAGGCGGAAGTTCTCCTTCTCCAGCCCCGTAACTAGCCGGTTCATCGGGTCTGTGACGGTCACATTCACCAGTACCAGGTCCACATCGACTTTTAATGGCTTGGTATAGGTTTTAAGGCTGGGATCATCCACCGATTTTGCCGTGGCTGGCTCCGGAGATTTGCGGGGGATGATGTGCACATTCTCATCCGAGCCCTGGCCCAAGGCGGACGGCATCATCAGCATCACAAACGCGGCCAGCACTAGCGCGTAGTTCGTCCGGCGCAACAAAATATTTTCTCCGATATTAGGCTGATGGTAGCACAGCGATGCCTTACACATTGGATGCGAACGACACGGGCGCATAGTGTGTGATGTGGATTCGATCGGTCAGGGTTATCCGCGTTTTCCTCAGCTCCGTACTCACTGGTATGAATTGTTACAATCCCGAAGCCAGACCCTGATACCTTCGCTCTTATGGCCCAGATCCTCAGCTTCCGCGCATGGCGCTACGATCCGCGCAAAGTTCGGCTCGAGGACGTCCTTACCCAGCCTTACGACAAGATCACTCCCGCCATGCAGGCCAGTTACTACGAAAAGAGTCCTTACAACCTCATCCGTATGGAACTAGGCCGTTCCGAGCCCGGCGACGACGAAAAATGCAACGTATATTCCCGCGCCGCTGGATTTCTCGAAATGTGTCGCCACGACGGGGCCATTGTTCTGGATAAAGACCCTGCTATTTATGCCTACTCGCAGACCTTTGCTGTGCCGGGTCGCGCCGGGGTGGCGATGACGCGGCGGGGCTTCATTGGCCTCAGCCGCCTTCACGACTACGCGGACGGGGTCGTCTATCGTCACGAACAGACGCTATCCAAACCCAAGGCCGACCGCCTGAATCTGCTTCGCGCCACCCAGGCCCACACCGGCCAGATCTTCATGCTCTACTCCGATCCCGACCGCCAGGTAGATTCCCTCATCTGGGCGGAAGCCGGTCGCGGAAGTCCCGTCGCTGAGATGAAAGACGAATACGCGGTCCAGCATCGCCTGTGGAAGATCACCGAGCCCGGCATTGTGCTCGCCGTCCGCAATCACATGGAGCATAAAAAGCTCATCATCGCGGATGGTCATCACCGCTACGAGACTGCGCTCGCCTACCGCAATGAACGCCGCGCAGACGAAGGCATGGATTTTGCCGAGTTTGGACGTACCGGCCAAATGGCCATCAAGGTCACCGCTCCCTATGAAAAGTTGATGATGACCTTCATCAACATGGAGGATGAAGGTCTGCTCATCCTCCCGACTCATCGCCTGGTCTCTGGCCTGGCCGGCTTCGATGCCGCCCGAATGTTGACCGTCGCCGGCGAGTGGTTCTCTATCTCTGACCTCGACGTCGCCACTCCGGTCGAAGCTGCAATAGCCAACCTCCATTCCGCTGGCCAGGAGTCGTCTGCCATACTCGCTCGCACCGCTCAAGGTCTGCATCTTCTCCGCGCCAAACCCGACGCAGTCACCAGCTTTCTCAAAAGCATGTCACCTTTGCAGCGCCAGCTTGACGTTGTTCAACTCCACAAGATCCTGCTGGAGCGCGTGCTCGCCATCTCGGAAGAAGCCATCCGCAACCAGACCAATGTCGAATATCTGCGCGATGCTGCTGAGGCCTTCCAACGCGTGCAGCGCGGCGCCGATGTCGCCTTCCTCATGAATCCGGTGAAGATCGAGCAAATGCGCGACGTCGCCCTCGCCGGCGAAGTGATGCCCCAGAAATCCACTGATTTCTATCCCAAGTTAATGAGCGGACTCACCATCTACGGGCTCAATGAACGCGCGAATGAGACTCCATAACCGCCCGCGCACGCTGTCCTCGTTCGTCTTAGCCCT
Source organism: Terriglobales bacterium (assembly GCA_035526435.1). Classification (GTDB taxonomy): domain Bacteria; phylum Acidobacteriota; class Terriglobia; order Terriglobales; family Acidobacteriaceae; genus DATLCI01. The sequence continues at coordinate 630 of DATLCI010000081.1, read as the reverse complement.
CGCTTGCTTGCTGGCTGCATCCGCCGTCGTACGCGCTACCTTCGAGGACAAACAGCTCAGTGTTTACGCGCCCCAGGGCACCTATTCCGTCCGCGTGATTGACGACGAGAACCGGGAGTCCGCTGACCTCATGGCCGTCCTGGCTCCCATTTCCAAGGTCGTCCTGCGCATCGACGGCAACACGGCGCGCTTCCCCGGCGGCATCGCGGAGGCCCACTTCAATCATGGCGAAAACTCTGCCCAAGTAGGACAAAAACGCGTGCGCTTCCCCGGCAAGATCAGCATCGTGGAAGGAAGAGTCTTCGTTCCCGTCGTCGCCTTGCCCGCGCTTCTGCAGGAAATGGTCGGCATGCGCGGAGAACTCCATGAGGCGGGCCGACGCCTGTTCGTGGAAAATACCTTCTCGCACTTTACCGTCGAGTTGAAAAAAGGCGAAAGCCCGGAGATGCTGCTCAGTTTCCCGCAACGGGTGAATCCCAATATCACTCAGGAAGGAAACAAACTCCGCCTGGTCTTTCGCCAGGAGCCCGTGACGATGACCGGCAGCGGCATCACCTTTGACGACCCTCGTCTCACGGGACTTCATTTCGAAGAGAAGAATGGCACGGCTGAGATCACCATCAGCGGCGC
>DATLCI010000090.1:0-15703 GCA_035526435.1 Terriglobales bacterium | reverse complement strand
GCCCTTTGTGGGCCCGGCGGGGAAATTGCTCGACAAAGCATTGATCGCGGCGGGGATTGAGCGAGGGGAGGCGTACGTCACCAACATCGTAAAGCATTTCAAGTGGGAGCCTCGGGGCAAGCGACGGATCCACAAGAAGCCCAATGCTCTAGAGATCACCGCTTGCCGTCCCTGGTTTGAGGCCGAAGTCGCCGCGCTGAAGCCGGACATTGTGATCTGTCTCGGCGCCACCGCGGCGCAGGCGATCCTAGGGAAAGACTTTCGCGTATCGAAGCAGCGAGGCGAACTCATTACCGGAGGCGCTTATGCCCCGTTGATCATGGCAACGGTCCACCCCTCGTCAATCCTGCGTGCGCCTGACGAGAAGGCTCGCCGTAGTGAAACGGAGGCTTTCATCCGCGACCTTAAGACCGCGGCTAAGGCGATTCATAAAAAACTGAAGGCGGCATAGCCGCTGAAACATGATTCCCTAAAACAAAGCTAGCTGTTCCGCCTTGTGGTGTTCCGCCGTGACGGCATTTTCCAGCCGATTTTCGCGCCGTTCTTCCTGATCGGGCATGCAGTGTTTGTGACAAAGCGCATCCATCAGCTTTCCGAGTCGTTGGCGATAAGCGGCAGAAACATACCCATTTTCTTTAAACCGACTGCGGTAATCGGCCTCGAGGTGAGGGAAGTGCTCGTGAAGAAAAGGCAATAATATTTTTTCCGAGCAGGGCTTAAGAAACAGCGGATTGGTGTAAATGAACTTTGCGCCGGCTGCGGCCGCCGCTTTTACTAAACCGTCGAGATTGCGTGGAGTGTCCGTGATCGCAGGCAAGACCGGGGCGCATATTACCCCGGCGTGAATGCCTCCACGGACCAGTGCCTTAACCGCTGCCATCCTCAGATCTGGCCGCGGCGCCCGTGGTTCCAGAATGCGGGCCAAGTCCGCATCCATGGTCGTAATAGTCACGTTGATGGAGAGGTCGTTGCTGGCGGCGATGCGCTGCATGAGGCCGATGTCGCGGGTCACCATCTGCGACTTGGTGACCATCCCGATGCTTAATCCGCTATGCAACGCCAGCTCTTCCAGGATCCCGCGCGTGACTTCGAATCTCTTTTCTGCGGGCTGATAGGGGTCGGTCGCCGTGCCAATGGCGATGCTGTGGCCTTTCTTGACTCGCCTTAGGTCGCGCCGCAACAACCAAGCCGTCTGTTGCTTCACATAGATTTTGCGTTCGAAGTCCAGGCCATCCCGCAGCTCCATGAATTCGTGGGTGAAACGCGCGTAACAGTACTTACATGCGAACTCACAGCCTCGATAGGGATTGATCGTCCATTGAAAGGGCATATGCTTCGCGCTGCAACGATTAAGCAGCGACCTCGCCGGAAGAGTCAGGTATTCCACCTGATGCCCATCCCGCAGGTGCTCGCCTTGCGCCGCCAGCTTGGCGATGCCCACTAGTTTTTGGGGGTCGGCTTCCGGGTAGAGCTTGAGGTCAGGCAACATATATTCGCCTTTTATTCGCCATAAAGGAAATTAGCGTATTACGCGGGGCGAGTCAATAGGGGGTGATTCTTCGGTTGCACTATCGCTTTAAGGTTGGATGCTAAGTATTAGCTTCGACGGGAGTGGCTACCCGCACTGGGAACAGGGTGAACAAGCTGGCCGCGGCGTAGATTCCCGCGACGATGGCGAAGGCTGCCGTGAGACTCCGGTGGTGGGCCGCGTAACCCACCGCCAAGCTCAATCCAAATTGCAGAAGTGTGCCGATGAAGTAGAACGTGTTCTGTACTCGTCCCATCATGTGTTTGGGAACCACTTCCATCATGGTGCTGATGATCGCCACTCCGGCTACGCCCCGCGCTGACCCCATCAGGAAAAAGAACAAAACTGCGACCGCGACGAACCTGGAGTAAGGGGTGGCAAAGAGACAGAGGGCCATGGCCCCGAGGGTAAGCCGCACCGAAACGCGCGAGCCCACTGACTTGATGAACTTGGCCGTGTACATGGCGCTGAGGAATGCTCCGACACCCCAACCACCGTTCAGCCATCCGTAACCGACGGCACCGGCATGCAGCACCCGTTCACTCAATGGGGCAGTGATCACGCCTTGGGTCAACATCGCGCCCAGGAACAATGCCCAACTTATTCCCAGCAAGACGATAGACGGCTTTCCCCGCAGGAAACGGAAGCCTTCCTGAAGGTCATGAACGAATCGGTCCAGCGCGCCACGGATTCCCTCGACGGGCGGCATCGCGGGATCTTGCGGTCTGACCACGTGGCGTCCTTTGCGGACGCCGAAGTAAAGGCAGAACGAAACGATGTACGTGCAGAAATCAATGAACAGTATCCCGGCGATGCCGATGTGGTTGTAAAGAAAGCCCACGATCGCGCCGGCGATCAACCATCCTCCTTGGACTCCAGCCATGAGGAAGGTATTGGAATGGATGACCTCGGATTCCGGCGTCAACTCCTGGATCAGCGCGGTGATGGTTGGCCAGAACATCCAAAATCCCGCTGCCACCAGCATTGCCATCCCATAAAGGTGCCAGATCTGGAGATGACCAGTGAACGCGAGGATGGCCACCGCCAAGATCACGGCTCCGCGAAGGGCATCGAGCCACATGACCAGGCGCCGACGATCTTCGCGGTCGATGACCACACCGCCGAAAGGCAACAGCAGCATCGCAGGGATGGTCTGCAAGACTACAACGAACGCGAGGTTCATTTCGGAATGGGTCGCCTGCAGAATGTGCCAGGTCACCGCCGCCGAGTTCAGCCCGCTGCCCAGCATGGAGACGATGTTGGCAATGAATACCAACCGCAACCCGCGATGCTCAAGGATGTTCCACATGCCGTCTTCTTGTATATCAGACGAACTTTCTCCATGACATATACTGCTGCCTAATGAAGAGCCTTCCGATGGCTGCCACCGCGATGGCAATGCTGGTGTGGATGCCCCTGCAAGAGCCGTCCAAGACCGCTTACCTCAATGGTGAGCCGGTCCCTTTGCAGGTTGCGCAACCGTCCGGGAAAGAAAAACCGGTCGGTTTTGGTCCTTGGAAGTTAGGCGCGAAAGTGGGCGAGTCCAAGCCTCACGACACCCGGCTGAATCTGTATATCGTAGTGCCGGGGGATGATTATCAGTCTGAATCCGAATCCGCCAGTCTCTATGACCACAACCGAGTGATCAACCTAGCTCCCAAGGAAGATGGGACCGCGGAGTTCGATGTGTACTGGGCAGTCGCTCTCGAGCCCCACCTCAATCAGGATTTTCACAGCGAGGCGGAATTATTGGCCGCGGCGCAACGGCGCTTCCTCCCCGGCGACCTATATGACATCAAAGATGCTCCGGGCGCGGGCTTTTTGCGTGAAGTGTTGCAGATAGATTCACTGGCTGACCTTAGGCCTCATCGCCGCAAAGATGGTTCGCTGCCGATGGTGTTGATCCTTCCCGCGAGATTCGCCGTCCGAGCCGGCATCAAGCCGTAACGTATACTTTTTCCACCATGATCCCCTTCATTCACCTGGGACCGCTCAGCTTGGGCACGTTTGGCCTGCTCATGTGGGTTGGATTCCTGGCGGGATATTTCGTCTTGAGTGCCGATCTCAAGCGACGTGGTCTGCGGGCCGATCCCAACACCATCGTTGCATTGCTGGCCGTATCCGGATTGATCGGCGCTAAGTTGTGGCATGTCTTGGAGTCACCGGACGAGCTCGCCCATGCTCCTCTAATCCTTTTGTTCAGTCGTACAGGATTCGCATGGTACGGCGGTTTTCTTGCCGGCACGGCAATGTTTTTATATTTCGCGCGCCGTTACAAGATCTCTTTGCCGCTATTGATGGATGCGGCTGCGCCAGCAGCGGCTCTGGGGTACGCCGTTGGCAGGATTGGTTGTCTGCTCTCCGGTGATGGCGATTACGGCCAACCCACGACCTTACCCTGGGGCATGAGTTTTCCCGACGGATTAGTGCCGACGGCCGAGAAAGTCCATCCCACTCCCATCTACGAATTCATGGCATGTGGGCTGATCTTTTATTACCTGTGGAGACTGGGCGCAAAAGCCGTGCGCGGCCCCCGTCCCGAGGGCCAGGTAGCGGCGGAGTTTTTTATCCTTATGGGACTCGAACGATTTCTCGTCGAGTTTATCCGCATCAATCCGCGTGTCTTCCTCGGACTCAGCAACGCCCAGCTCGCAAGTCTAGCTGCCGTCTTTGGTGGATTGGTGTGGCTGGTTCGCTTAAAAAAAAACTTCCGCGGATTAAAGGGTGAGCACCGCATTTTGGCGCATGTGGCCGAGCGCGGCGACGTGATGCAACTTGAATATCACCGAGCGACGCCGGAGTGTCCGCACCCCGAGCGTTGGAAGATGTATGACTCCATGACCGCGGAAGTGGAAGTCCTCGAGTTTTTGAAGTGCCTGGTCACAACCGTAAAGCCCAACCTGATCGTCGAAACCGGCACGTTCATGGGCATCAGTACGCTGTGGCTGGCGGAAGGCTTGAAGCAGAACGGCTTCGGCAAAGTCATTACCTGCGAATACGATCCCAAAGTGTTCGCCAAGGCGAAGCAGCGCATTGACGAGTCTGGTCTCACTGACTGGATCGAATATCGGAACGAGTCGAGCCTGGAGACCAAGGTGGACGGAGTAGTTGACATGTTCTTCAGCGATAGTGATCCTCCGCTACGGGAACAGGAAGTCAGGCGCTTTCTGCCGCAAATGAATCCCACCGGCGTGATCTTGATGCACGACGCAAGTTCGCATCTGCAGACCGTACGCGAGGCTGCCTTGAAGATGGAAGCGGAAGGATTGATCTCGGTCGTGTTGCTGCCCACACCCCGCGGATTGGTGTTGGCACAAAAACGCGCTGATCGTCGCTGAGAGATCAGTCGAAGGTGACGCGAATCCCCTCGATCCGTGAATGCTTTTTGAAATTAGCATCATCATGCGTCGGAAAATCGGTGCGGTAATGGGCGCCCCGGCTCTCCTTGCGGGCGATGGCGGACCGGATGATAAGTTCCGCCGCCTCGCGCAGGTTGATGGCTTCGCAAGTACGCCGTGAGGTCGCAGGCGGCATGCGGTTTTCCACTGATTCCAGGATTTCCAATGCCTCACGCAGCCCACTCAGAGTTCGCACCACGCCGGCATTGCGTCCCATCACGTTCTTTACCGTCTCTACCCAGCGTTCCGGATCATTATTGCCGCCTGATGCCGGGATATCCGGTTGCGGCCGTAACTTGGCGGGTGGATATTCAACCTCGTTGCGCATGGCCATGCCTGCCCGGGCCCCATAGACCAATCCTTCCAGCAAAGAGTTGCTCGCCAAGCGGTTGGCGCCATGGACGCCGGTGCAGGCTGTTTCGCCGGCCGCGTAAAGTCCCGGAAGTGATGAGCGCCCGTGCAGGTCGGTTCGTACTCCGCCCATGAGGTAATGGGCCGCAGGCCGAACGGGGATGAGGTCACGGGTGATGTCGAGGCCGAATTGGCGGCACGTAGCCAATATCCGCGGAAAGCGGGTGGCGAGATGCAGGGCATCAAGATGACGCATGTCGAGGTAAACCACCGGATCCGGGACGGTGCTTTTTGCGATCTGCTCCGCGATCGCGCGCGCCACCACGTCCCGAGGAGCAAGTTCGGCCATGGGGTGCAGATCAGGCATGAACCGCTGATGGTCGCCGTTGAGCAAGTGTGCGCCTTCGCCCCGTAAGGCTTCCGACATCAGGAAGCGCGGGGCATCTTTCAGGAAAAGTGCGGTCGGATGAAATTGCACGAATTCCATGTCACTGATGACGGCGCCGGCCCGGAAGGCCATGGAGATCCCATCCGCGGTCGCGACTGCCGGGTTGGTAGTGTCACGGAACACCTGTCCAGCGCCCCCGGTCGCAAATAACACGCCAGATGCCGTTACCGCGGAAAAAACTCCTGCATCGCTTACTAGATTTATTCCGCAGACCCGCTGGTCGTCAGAGAGCAAAAGGTCTGCCGTAAACTCGAACGCGCGAAAGGAAATATTGGGTAGGGTTTGGGCTTTCGCCGCCAGGGCTCGACCCATCTCTCGTCCGGTGGAGTCGCCATGGGCGTGGAGCACGCGAGACCGACTGTGTGCGCCCTCGCGGGTGAACGTCAAGGTGGAGCCGTCACGATCAAACTGTGTGCCCCACTCGATCAGTTCCTGGATCCGGTCAGGGCCTTCTTCCACCAGAATCTGGGCGGCGGCTTCATTCACGATCCCGTCGCCAGCTTCAATCGTGTCGTGGAGGTGGAGTCCGACCTCGTCTTCGTCGCTGAGCACCACCGCCACTCCCCCCTGGGCGTATTGGGTCGCAGATTCGTTAAGGTCGCGCTTGGCCAGCACGAGCACTCGTCCAGCCTCCGCCAGACTGATGGCGGCGCGCAGCCCCGCTACTCCGGCGCCGACCACGATGAAATCTGTTTCCTTGGGGATCTCAGCCATGAAGGATGATTTTCGATGGTACCACGCAGCTTTCATGCCAGCGGTGACACTGACTGCCGCGCATGCGATGATGAAGAGGCGTGAAAAGCATTTCGGTCAAACTCAAGCGGACACCCTACCAAGTCATGGTCGGAGACGGCCTCTTGCAGAAGGCAGGGAAGCTATGTCTGCAGGGGTTGAGGGAACCCGCCTCCAAGTTCATAGTCGTTACCTCACCCCGAGTCCGCGGGTTTTGGGGTAAAGCGCTGGAATCTGCCCTGAAGAGCGCTGAGATCGACTACACCGTGGTGGAATCGCATGACGGCGAGGTAGCCAAGAATCTGGCCGGTGTGGAGCGGTTACTCATCAATTTCTGCAGCGTAGGCGCAGATAGGGCAAGTGTTGTCTTGGCTCTGGGCGGAGGAGTCATCGGTGACATGGCCGCTTTCGCCGCCTCCGTTTACATGCGTGGTATACGCGTGATCCAGGTCCCTACTACCTTGCTTTCCCAGGTGGATGCGGCCGTTGGCGGCAAGACTGGAGTAAATCTTGGCGCCGGAAAGAACCTTGCTGGAACATTCCACCAGCCGTCGCTCGTGATCGCAGATCCTCAGGTTTTAAGCACGTTGGATGAGCGCGAGTTTCATGCCGGAATGTTTGAAGTCATTAAGACCGGTGCCATCGGCAGCAAGAGTCTCTTCGATTACGTGATGGAAAAGCGGAAGAAGATCCTCCATCAGGATAAAGCCGCTCTCGAACGCATCGTTGCCGACTCCGTCAAGATCAAGGCGGAGATCGTGGCGACGGATGAACGTGAAGGGGACTTGCGTCGGATCTTGAACTTCGGACACACCATCGGCCATGCGTTAGAAGCTGCTACCGACTACAAGCAGTACCTGCATGGCGAAGCCGTAGGCTGGGGCATGGTGGCGGCGGCGTACATCGGCGTCGAGCATGGTGTGACCTCGGAAAAGACCGCGCGCCAGATTGCCACGGCCGTCCAAGCTTATGGGCCCCTACCTGAGGCCAATCTGCCGGATGAGTCGTTGCGCCCTTTTATCGCTACCGACAAGAAGAGAACTTACGGTGTGCCCCATTTTGTTTTACTGAAAGACCTGGGCCGTGCGGTGATCGCCAACAATGTATCGGAGATAGCGATTGAGCGCGGTCTCCAGGCAATGCGTAATGCTTCGGCATTACGTGGCGGAACCCATGCCTGAGGTCCTTAAGCAGAATGGCAGGGGAGCACAACCCGCCGGCGCCGCAGACGAGCGTCAAGCCGCGACTGCGGTCCGGCAGATGTTTGATGAGATCGCTCCCCGTTACGACCTGCTTAACCATGTCCTTTCCGCGAACATTGACCGCCTATGGTGGTGGCGTACGGCCAGACGTTTCGACCGCATCCTAAAAAGCGCGAATGCCCGCGTGCTTGATCTTTGCTGCGGAACCGGCGATATGACGCTGAGCCTGCGGCGTCGGGCGCCGAAGGAAGCTTTGCCTTACATGGGCGCGGATTTTGCCCACCAGATGCTTAAGCGGGGCTCACAGAAATTCGCAGGCAAGGGAATCATTGCTATTGAAGCGGACGCTCTCAACTTGCCTTTTAACGATTCCAGATTCGACTTGGTCGTTTCTGCTTTTGGCTTTCGCAACCTGGCGAACTATCAAGCAGGCTTGCGGGAGATCCACCGGGTCCTCGCGCCCGCGGGAGAGATCGGCATCCTCGACTTCAGTGAGCCGGGTGGTCTTTTGGGAAAGCTGTATGCGTTTTATTTCCGGCGGATACTGCCAGCTATCGGGACGCTGATCTCCGGAGTTCGAGGTCCTTATGAATACCTCCCGCAGTCGGTGGAGAAATTTCCCGCTCCGCCGGTCATGCTAGAGCGGATGCGCGAAGCCGGATTTACGGACGTTTCCTGGACGCCATACACCTTTGGTATCGCTGGGCTTTATACCGGAAAAAAATCTTAGGCAGGTTGACCCATGCTGTTACCTGCGGCTGGTTGGGCAGGAGAAGTCGCTGGCTGAAAGCTGTCTCGCAGCGCTTCCTCGATGCTGTACTGGATCACCGACTCGTAATCCTTGCCGAGATAGTCTTTCAGTCGAGTGGTGTCCATGGTGTAAGAGCCAACAATATACGGCAGGGCATCGGGGGGCACGGCAGAAATCCCCAAGGCCCACATCGCCTTCAACGCCATCTTGCAAAGCAATCTCGAGGGGAGATGCAAGATCTTTGCCTCGCCAATCTCTGCACAACGCGCGATGGTAAGTGCTTCGCCTCGTCCGGCAACGTTGAGAATGCAAGTCGCCGCCTTAGCCGGCAGGTGTTTCAAGATATAGGCGATCAGGCGGGCGACGTCGTCCACGTGCACAAACTGAAAATGTTTTGCCGGATACTCATCGCCCCAGGGCAGCAACATCGGCAGCCGCTTATTCTTTCTTTGCATCCGCTCCGCCAACTTGCCCCGACCAGTCGGAGTCCCGCGTAATGCGCCTACCAGATAATTCTGCATGGAAGAGCCGGCAAAAATGTGAGGACGGAGGATGTAGGTAGAGCAGTCGCCCAAGGCCGCGGCCCTGCCTTGTACCACCAAGTCGGACTCCATCTTGTGTACGGCATAGGGCAGGGTATGGGCTCGCAACGGGTGATTTTCATTCACGAGCCCGGGAGTTTCTGGTCCATAGGCTGAGACGCTGCTGGGAAAGACGAATTGCCGGATGGCGCCGCCCGTGCGATTCACCACCGCAATCGCTTCCATCACCCGCGACGTACCGGCGACGTTGATGCGCCACATACGATCGGGATCAAGCACTCCGGTTTGCAGGGGATCGATGACAAAGGCAAGGTGCACGACTGCATTGGCGTCATGCTTCCTGAAGATATCGATCAGACTCGCGCAGGACGACTCATTGCCAAGATCGATCTCGTAAAACGCCGCGAACTTTGTAAGGTCGCGCGGCGGATGAAAATCTATCCCCACGACCCTGTATGCGTCCAGCAAAGGCAGAAGCCGCTCGCCCAAGTTGCCAGCGGCTCCGGTCACTATGACGCTTGGCTGAACATCTGCCATAGTCCGTTACTGCTTCGGCGGAGCCGACGGTGGAGGTGCTTGGCTCGCTGGTGGTGCGGGTGCCGGGCCGAAGTACGCGTCATTCATCTCCACCCGGATATTTCCCAGCAGAGCCCTGATCCGGTTCTCCGTGGTCTGGCGCGCGAGTCCTTCCTCAATATCATTCTTTACCGTCGCCAGAGGGATGATGCGCTTCGAATCGACCTTATAGATGTAGTAACTTTGCGCGTCTTCCAGTACCCCGGTAAGCTGTCCGGCTTTCAGCGGAATGATCTGCGGCTCGTGGCGCGGATCCATGCCGCCGCGGCGTTTCCATCCCAGGTTCGTGGTCGGAGGCGCGCCCGGCATCTTCGCTGTGGCGTATACCTCCGCTTCCAGCTTGTCCGGATCCTCGCCTGCGGCGACGCGCTCACGGACTTTGTCCGCAAGCGCCTTCATGGCTTCGACTTTCGCTTCGCCGCCGACCGTCTTAGGGATCACGATACGGCGCAATGAGAACTCTTCAAACCGAATGCTGTTCTCGGCGTAGAAGTTTTCAACATCCTGCTCGGTCGGTTTTGAACTGTCCTGTAACTTCTTTTCGACGGCTTGGGCCAAGACCCGCATGCGCTCCAGCCGCAAACGTTCAGCAAATGCCGGATCCTTATCCAGCCCTTGTTTTTCAGCTTCATTTGCCATGGTGATCAATTGGACATACAGGGCCGCGAGCTGGCGACGGCTCTCCGCCGGCAAGTTGGGGCTGACGGCAGCCGCCAAGCGTTCAAACTCAGCCCGCGTAATAACCCGCTTGCAGCTCTCAGCCGGGGTGGCGGCCGGGCATACTCCATTGATCGTGACTACCGCAGCCTCGGCGGCCGGTTCGCCGGCTGGGGTTGCAGCCTTTGATTGCGAGGGCGCGGGCGAGGTCGGCGGAGCAGCCGTTTTCGCCGGCTTTGCCTTTGTCTGGCCGGTGGGCGCAGTGGTTGGTGATTTCGGGGGTGGGGCGGTCTGCGCCACCGAAGCGGCCGAGGCGAATGCGACGGCAATAATGGCAAGCGGACGAAGGATTTTCACAGTGAGAGGCTCTCTTTCCGTCTAGAGGAGTCGGCGCTTTGGGAGTCGAGTTAGCGCCGCGCTCTGGGAATGAGCGGAAATCGTAGCATAGTCATGCTGGTTCGTCTCGCCACTGGGGCAGCCATCGTTGATAATGGAGCAGATGTCCACCACCGACAGCCTGGCAGAACTTCAGTCGATGCAGGCGGAGAAGCGAGGGGTCGCGCTCAACTCCGTTTACGTGGCGATCATTATCACCGGGCTCAAGCTATTGGTCGGCTTCAGTTCGGGCAGCTTGGGCATCCTCTCTGAAGCCGCGCATTCCGGTCTGGATTTTCTGGCCGCGCTCATTACCTACTTTTCTGTCCGGGTTTCGGATCGACCCGCTGATGCAGACCACCAGTACGGTCATGGGAAGGTAGAAAACTTCTCCGCTTTTCTTGAGACTGGCCTTTTACTCGTAACTTGCGTTTGGATCGTGTGGGAAGCTGTGCGTCGCTTAATGACCGGATCTTTCCACATTGAGCCCACAGCTTCAGCTTTTGCGGTGTTGATCCTGTCCATGGTGTTGGATTACTGGCGCTCACATAGGCTCAAGAAAATGGCCATCAAGCATGACAGCCAGGCGCTGGAAGCCGATGCCCTTCACTTCAATACTGACATCTGGTCCAGTGGCGTAGTTGTGATCGGCTTGATCTTGGTCTGGGTGGGCGACAAATGGAATATTCCAGCCCTCCGAATGGCTGACCCTATCGCGGCGCTGCTGGTTGCGGGCGTCATCGTCCACGTGAGCTGGCGGCTGGCCCGGCAGACCATCGATGCACTGCTGGATGCGGCTCCCATCGGCATCAGGGCCCGGATCACAGATGAAGTCGCGGCGGTGCCGGATGTCCTCGAAGTCGATCGAGTCCGTATTCGGCGCGCCGGTAATCGTTACTTTGCGGATGTTTCCGTGGCCATGTCGCGTCGGGTCACCTTTCAACGCTCGGAACAGGTCGTCGGTGCGGTAACGGATGCCGTCCATCGCGTTCTGCCTCACACCGACGTGATCGTTCGTTCCATCCCGCGCGCCGTCGGTACGGAAAACATATTTGACCGTATCCGCGGCGTTGCTACCAGCAACAATTACAGCGTGCATGACGTGAGCGTGCAAGACTTGGGCGGCAAGATCCACGTGGAGCAGCATCTGGAACTGGATGAAAGCCTCTCCCTGAAGCAAGCTCACGATGTTGTGACCCGTCTGGAAGCTGAGATGAAGTCGGAGATTCCGGAAGTCACCTCCATCCTCACTCATATCGAGAGTGAACCCAACACCGTGGAGAAAGGGCAGGAGATCGTCCGCGACCCCGACCTGGTCGCGCGCTTGCGCACTATCGTCAGGGAATTCCCCGAAGTCATCGATATCCATGAATTGGTCCTGAAGAAAGTACGCGACCTGGTCTATCTCTCTTGCCATGTGACCATGGAAGACGATCTTCCCCTGGCGCGCGTTCACGATGTTTCTACCGCCCTGGAAATACGATTCAAGCAGGCGGCCCCTGAATTATTTAAAGTGCTGATTCATACCGAACCCCAAACCGATAACACGAGGTAGCAAATGGTCGAAGCAAGTGTGCAGTGGACAGATGGTGAGCGCTTTGTGGGCATCGCCTCCAGTGGCCACGCCATGGTGGTGGATGCAGACCGCAAACGAAATACCGGTACCGGCCCCATGGAACTGGTGCTGGTAGGCCTGTGCGCTTGTACTGCGACTGACGTGGTGAACATCCTCAGCAAGAAGCGCGAACCTTTCACCGGACTTAGAGTGCGAGCGGAGGCCGAGCGCGCGGCGGAGCCGCCCACCGTTTACAAGCAGATCAAACTCATTTACTCAGTCAAAGGAAAAATCTCCCACAAAGCGATGGAAGACGCTGTGCGTCTCTCGGAAGAAAAATATTGTTCGGTCTCGCAGATGCTCCAGAAAACCGCTAGGATCACTTCCGTGATCGAATACGAAGATGCCACCGCCTAGCAACAGTGCGATAATCTTCCGGTTCCGAAAGCGCAAGAGGAATCATGAGCGAAACCACTAAGAAGGTCATCGTATTCAGCCAGCCTGGTTGACCGCCATGCGCCTGGGCTGAAGCCCACCTCTCGGAGAGAGGGATTGAATTCGAACTGAAGGACATTACCAAAGATCGCGACGCCGTGCGTGAGTTGGTAGGGAAGTATCAGAGCCGCTCCACCCCCACCATCATCGTGGGCGATGAAGTCATGATCGGTTTCGATCCTGAACGGTTAGATAAACTGCTAAGTACCTGAACGGAGACTGCTGAAACGATTGCAGAGTGCACGACATCCCCTGCGTGGTTATCTGCTGATCGCCGCAGCAACGCTTTTCTGGGGTGGCTCCGCGACTCTCGGTAAAGCTGCTTTCACCGGATTGTTCGGTCCAGACGCTAAGCCGCTCGATTCACTTACGCTCGCACAAGCCCGGACCACCATCTCACTCCTGATACTTTTGCCTGTTGTTTTACTTTGGAAAGGAAAGTCAGGACTTTCCATTCCGCGGCGCGATATGTATCTCTGCGGGCTGCTGGGCCTGCTGGGACTCGCCCCTTCGAATTTCTTTTACTACTACGCGATTGAAAAGACCAGCGTCGCTACCGCCATCATCCTGCAATATGTGGCGCCGGTCTGGGTGCTGCTCTACATGGTCTTCCGCGGGTTGCAGCGCGCCACCGCGGTTCGCGTGCTCGCCGTGTTGCTGGCATTTGTTGGCAGCGTCATGGCGATCGGCATTGTGGTGGCCACTCCCGAAGCTCCATTCGTGAATGTGATCGGGATCAAACTTCACCTGGGCGGAGTGATCGCGGCGGAACTTGCAGGCATATCTTTTGCCTTTTACAACGTTGTGGGCGGGTTACTGGTGAATCGGCATGACCGCTGGAAGGTCCTCATCTATGCGCTCGCGTCAGTCGCCATCTTTTGGATGCTCATCAATCCGCCGTGGAAGATCTATGCCGCGCATTATTCGGGTGAGCAATGGCTGTTCCTGATCGTCTTTTCCATCACTTCAATGTTGCTGCCGTTCTCTTGCTATTTCGCCGGCCTGCAATATCTGGATCCGACGCGAGCCATTGTTACGAGCTGTCTTGAACCTGTATTCGCTATCTTGTTCGCCGCCGCATTCGTTCATGAGCAGGTGGGCTGGATACAAGCGTTGGGCATCGTAGTAGTGCTAGCTGCGACTATCCTGGTCCAGATGCCGGACAAAAGAGTCGAGGCTCACGTCGTAGAGCACGGTTAATCCAGCTCTTTGCCTAGTGTTTCCGGGATCTGAGTCGCCACCAGCGACGACAATAAGAAGCCGCCGGCGCAGAGATAGAACGCCGCACTCAACCCATACTTCTGGCCGGCGTAACCAATGATGAACGGCGCGATCGAGCTCAATGCTCTCGCACCGTTATATGTGAATCCCAGCGCGCGGGCGCGTACGCTGGTAGGAAATATCTCGCTGGCAATGATCCCGGAACCAGAAAAAAATCCTGTACCGAAATACGCCACCAGGATGCCGAGGATCATGATGGCCCAATCGCTGCGCGCCTGCGCATAAAAAGGAACCAGGATCGCCGCGCCCAGCGTGTAAAGGATGAACGACATGCGCCGGCCGATGCGGTCCGCCACCCAACCGTACAGCGCATAGCCGGGAAACATCCCAAAAAGATTCAACGTGACCAGGAAGCGGGTAGTGTCCATCACGCCAAATCCGCGCCCACCTTCAGAAACCGGAAGCGAAAGATAAGGTGGCAGCCAGGTGAAAAGCCCCCACCAGGCGAACATGCCAAAGAAGTTCATCATTAGCAGCGCCATCGTCTGCTTGATGTAAGGACGAGAAAAAATCACGCTGAAGCCATGGCGATCGGCCACGGGAACATTGTTTCGCGCCTCCCACATGGGAGACTCGGGCACGCTCGACCGGATCCACAAGATCACCAGCGCGGGCGCGATACCGACAAAAAACACCACGCGCCAGTTGTAATGTGTGAGTACGACACCCGCTACGACCGCGGCCGCGGCGTATCCGAGCGCCCATGAGCTCTGCACGATCGAGAGCGCTTTTGCTCGCAGGTGGATGGGCCAGGTCTCGGCTACCAAGGTGGCGCCGGTATTCCACTCGCCGCCCATGCCCAATCCGAGTACGAAACGAAACGCAGCGAGCATGGCCACTGACGTCGAGAGTCCAGATGCAAATGAACAAACCGAATAGGTCAGGATGCTCAGCATCAACGCCTTGGTCCGCCCAATACGGTCCGCGATGAATCCGAACAGCACCCCGCCTATCCCCGAGGCGAGCAACGTAAGCGTGCCCAGCAAGCCGGCGGTGGGCTTATCCATACCCAGGTCACGCATTACATGCGCCAACACCAGGGCGTACAGCATGACATCAAAGGCGTCGAGTGCCCAACCCAGGGCTGCCGCTATCAGGGTTTTACGTTGCGCCGGAGAGACGTCAGGGAAGAGCGGCATGGCTGCCGGATTCTACATCAGGGTGCAGAGGTGAAAGAACCTTTGTGCCCGCCGAACGTCTTTTGCGATCTGCGCTCGCAGGGCATCCACGTCCGGCCACTTCATCTCCGGGCGCAAGTATTTCAGGAAAGAGATCTCCAGCGGCGTCTCCGCCGTCACTTCGATCGGATGAAAGTTCAACAAGTGGGTTTCAATCGCGAAAGACTCTTCGCCGAATGTAGGGCGCGTGCCGATATTCGTTACCGACTTAAAAGTCTGCTCGCCGACTCGTGTCTGCGTTATATAAACGCCGTTGCCCGGCACCAGTTCATCGTAGCGCGCCAGATTGATGGTTGGGACGGTGTATTTGTGGCCGTATCCTCTTCCTCGCCCGGGGCTGGAGCTGATGGAGAATATTCTTCCCAGCAGGTGCCGCGCACGGTCCACTCGACTCTGCTGCAAAAGCGCGCGAATACTGGTTGACGAAACCGGGTGGCCGCGCAATCTCATCTCCGGATAAGCCTTAACGCCGAAGCCGAGTTCTTTCCCCAACTCCGTCAAGCGGTCGATGTTTCCTTCAGCTTTATGCCCAAAGTGAAAGTTAAATCCTTCATGGACTTCCTTCGCCTGCATACGGTTGCACAGGATCTCCTCAGCGAAAGTTCGTGGCTTCATCAATGACAGATCGCGATTG
>DATLCI010000025.1:0-5486 GCA_035526435.1 Terriglobales bacterium | reverse complement strand
ACTCCAGCCCCTCAACCTTACGCGCCGTGTTGGGGACGTAGTCGAGATCGCATTCCGGGTCTTGCTCAAAGATGTTGGCCGTGGGCGGTAGCACCTGATCGCACAGCGCCATGATGGTAATGCCGGCCTCAAGTCCACCCGCGCCGCCCAGGAGGTGTCCGGTCATGGACTTGGTGGAACTCACATGCAGTTTCTTATTAGTGGCATGGTCGCCGAAGGCGCGCTTGATGGCTTTGGTCTCCAGCACGTCTCCCAGCGGCGTAGAGGTACCGTGGGCATTCACATAGCCGATCTGTTCGGGTTTCAGTCCCGCATTCTTCATGGCATTCATCATCACGCGATAGCCGCCTTCGCCTTCCTCGGCGGGCTGGGTGATGTGAAATGCGTCGGCGCTCATTCCGTAGCCGACGATCTCCGCATAGATCTTCGCGCCCCGTTTTTTCGCGTGCTCAAGTTCTTCGAGGATCAGGATGCCCGCGCCTTCGCCGATAACGAAGCCATCGCGGTCTTTGTCCCACGGGCGGCTGGCGGTGCTGGGATCGTCATTGCGGGTCGAGAGCGCTCGCATGGCGGCAAAACCGCCAACGCCCATCGGGGTTATCGCAGCTTCGGTGCCGCCGGCGATCATCACGTCCGCATCATCGCGCTCTATGATCTTGTATGCGTCGCCAATGGCGTGCGCGCTGGTAGTGCAAGCTGTGCAGGTTGCTTCGTTGGGACCCTTGGCGTTGTAACGGATGCTGACATGCCCGGCGGCCAGGTTCACGATGGAAGCAGGAATAAAGAAAGGAGAGATCTTGCGGGGACCACCTTGCATAAGGTTGGTATGTTCCCGCTCGATCACGTCGAACCCGCCGATGCCACTGCCGATGTGCACGCCTACGCGGGTAGAATTCTGTTCCGTAACGACGAGATCGCACATCTTCATGGCTTCATCCGTAGCGGCCAGCGCCAGATGGATGAAGCGGCCCATCTTCTTGATCTCTTTTTTCTCGATGAAGTTGAGCGGATCGAAGCCCTTGACCTCCGCCGCAATGGTGCAAGCGAAGCCGGTCGTATCAAAATGCGTGATGGGGGCCACTCCGCTGGTACCGGCCTGGAGCGCGGCCCATGTCTCTGCGACATTGTGCCCCACGCCGCAGATCAGGCCGATGCCTGTGACCACCACCCGGCGGCCACGGTTGGTGTGACCCAAGCTACTTGCCGCCTTTCGAATTCTTGGAGATGTACTCCACCGCGTCCTTCACCGTGCGGATCTTCTCGGCGTCTTCATCCGGGATCTCGATGTCGAAGGCCTCTTCAAAGGCCATGACCAGCTCCACGGTATCGAGCGAATCCGCGCCCAAGTCGTCCACAAAGGATGCGCTGGAGGTCACTTCGCCCTCGTCGACGCCCAATTGCTCCACGATGATCTGCTTTACTTTATCTTCGACGGCTGCCATGTGTCGCTCTCCTCTGTTCGATGTGGACTACTGTTTCACGGACTTAGAATTCTTTTCGATGTAGCTGACCGCGTCTTGAACGGTCTTGATGGTCTCGGCCTGGTCGTCCGGGATCTCAAGGTCAAAGGCCTCTTCAAAAGCCATGATGAGCTCCACGCGATCTAACGAGTCCGCGCCCAGGTCGTCCACAAAAGAGGCGGTGGGAGTCACTTCGCTCTCTTCCACGCTGAGTTGTTCAATGATGATCTGTTTGACCTTATCTTGGGTAGAGGGCATGTTTTGGTCTCTCCTGAAGGCGAAAGTGTACAGCGCGGCAGCGGCCGATAGTGCAACTTATCATCCTAAATGCAGCAGCGGGAGCCGGTCAACGCTCCCGCCACCCTGCACTATGCAGCTACTTTGCGCCTATTCGCCGCCGAAGCGGAACCGCATCCCTGCGCGGAAATTCGCCTTCAATGCGGGATAACCGGCCACCTCTTCATACTTCCGATTGGAGAGGTTTTCCACATTCGCATACGCCGTCATATAGCGACTCACGGCGTACCAACCACCCACATCCCAGCGCGCATATCCTGCGGCATGAGTGACGGCAGGCGTGGTGTACCCGAAATCTGAATCGACTCTCGGGCCAACAAAACTTCCGCCCAAACTCGCACCCCAGCGCGATTTCACATAGCTGGCCAACAAGTTTCCTGAATGTTTAGGCCGCCGCAGTAACGGACGCCCTGCCGTCAGCAGCGGATCAAACGCCAGCGGAGAGAAAAGCACTTGGGTAGAAGTGTGGGTGTAGTTCGCCGCAATCGAGAGGTTCGCGGATGGCCGTAAGTGCAGTTCGATCTCCGCACCATGGGCCAGCGCCTCGTTCAGGTTTACATATTGGCTGGTAAACGTAGTGGAGTTGAAGCTGAACGCGACTTGATCGCTGAAACGGTTGTTGAAGTAAGTCCCGCTGAGTGACGCCCACTTGCGAAACGACTGGATGATCCCGGCCTCGAACGAACGGTTACGCTCCTCCTTCAGACTAGGATTCGGCAAAGTAACAATCCCGAATGCACCCACGGCACCGAAAGACTCCTCCAGTCGCGGCGCCTTGATGCCCTCTCCGTAAGCAAAACGCAACTTGGTGCCCGAGAAAAACTCGGAACCCTTCAGCACTTGGACCGTGACCGCTGCGCGCGGCACCGCACGATTGCCAAAGGTTTCGTTATGTACCCAGCGGAGTCCGCCCACGAATGTCACTCGCCCAATGGCCCCAAACTGCTCGCCATACAACCCATGATTGCGCCGCAGTCCATGACTATTGATGGTGAAGCCGGAGAAATCCTGGTTCACGTACCCGTTCTCCACTTCAAACTCATAGCCAAAGTTAGTGCGGAAGGAAGTGGCGGGTGACCACTCCCCTCGGTAGGCTACGCCCGCCTTATTCTCGACGAACAGGTCATTGAAATCGCAGTCAAGGAACAACGGAAATGCGCATCCCCGATCCGCAAGCACGTCGCGGTTCAGTCGCTTGTGGTTGTACTCATAGCCGCTGATACGGTGCTGCCACTTTGCCGGCGACTGGATGGTCAACTCGCCGCTGGCCAGAAAGTTGTTCTGACGCGCGTACTGGTCCGTGTCCGGCGGCAACAGGGGCAGCCCGTTGTAGTTCCAAAAAGTCTGGATGCCGCTGCGAGAGTTGCTGTGCCGCTCCCGCAAACGAAATGCAACCCCCTTGGCGATCGCTACGCCGAGATTGCCGCCCTGCGACGAGTTCGAATAGTGGTCATTCACTCCCTGACCTTGAGAGTGCAGCTCATCGCTAAAGACGTTGTAGTCAAATCGTTTGTAAGCTCCCGATAACGACGCGTAGCCATGCGCGGTGGAAAATGTTCCGCCATCCGCGCCAAAACGCAGCTCCGGGATCCGCGTGCTCCCCGCGCGAGTAAATATCTGCACCGTACTGGTCATCGCGTCGGACCCGTACAACGTGCTGCCGGCCCCGCGGACAAACTCCAACCGGTCGACTTCTTGCATCGGCACTACGCCGAAGTCGAACGTGCCGCCAGTGTCGTTGACTGGCACACCATCCACAATCACTTTGTTGTAGCGCGATTCGCCGCCCCGCACGAACAGGGAACTCAGCGAACCGCGCCGCCCGGCCGCATTCACTACTGCCCCTGGCAGAAAGCGAAGCGCTTCTGCGGCATTCACCGGCTGCATCAACTCAAGTTGTTCTTCGGAAAGTAGGCTGCCGGAAGCATTACCTTGCTCCACCGACAAAGGAGTGTCATTCGGGGTGACGATTACGGTCTGTGGCACCGCCGCAACCCTCAACTGCACATTTGGATTGAGAAGGGGAACGTCCGAAGAAAATGCGGCGAACCCCGGAGCCAGCACCTCGACTCGCGTGGTTCCGGATGCTTCGACTGCAGCGATGCCTTCCGCATTGGTGACGTGGATTGCGAGGACGGTGGAATCCCGCGAAATGAGCGAGACTCTCGCCCCCGCGACGGGACGACCCTGCGGATCTTTGACTGTAATGGTTTGGATGGTTTGGGCGGAAGCGGAAAGAGTGGAAAGAACGAAAAACAACAGAACACAAAAGAGACGGCGCATGAACAATCCTCCTAGGCACGCGAGTGAGGTTGATGTCAGTGATCAAGGTTCGCGCCGGTCTCCTGGCTCGCGGACGGAGTGTCTCCACTCTGCTCCGGCTTGCCTTCCCATGACCGTGGCCACAGTGACAGATGCCGGTATTGCTCGTCCGCTTACAGTTGCGCGGCAGCGCGGGATTTGCACCCGCTTCCCGAAAAAACGCGCGAACCTAAGTTAAATTGTGAAGTTCAGGGTAATTGGCAGCGCCGACTATGTCAAAGCTAGGCTATCTACCGCTAAAAATCCGGCTCGCGCAGCTTCGTAGCCACACGTTCATCTGCATCATCGCGCAGCCGCTCCAGGGCAGACTGCATTTCTTGATGAACATGCTCAATAGATTCGGCCTCCGCATCCGGGGGCGGCGGGATCACGCGACTGATCCGAAGCAGCGCCCGCGAGAACGGCTTCGGGATCATGGTTCCATCCCACGAATCCAGTATCCAAGCCTTCTCCAGTCCCATATGAAAGCAGACGATGGGCACGCCCGTATTTTTTGCCAGTAGCACCGGGCCCGGCTTAGCTACGTATCTTGGCCCCCGCGGCCCGTCGATCGTGAACGCTACCGTGCGACCATCCTCGATCTCTTTATGCATCGCTAACAATGCTCCCACTGCCCCTCTTGAACTTGATCCACGAATTGCCCGGAAGCCTAACTTCTGGATGATCCGCGCGATGTATTCGCCGTCGAAACTCCGGCTCGTCATCACTGCCACGTCGCGATCCCGATAAAAATATGCCGACGCAAAAACACACCGGTGCCAGAAACAATAGATTGCGGGAACAAGTAAAGGCTCCGGGGGGCCCCCCGGCTCAATCTCTACGCGGTAACGAAGCGTAGGCCCTATCAGCCGGATGGCGGCTGCGCCAAAAGCGCTGATGAACCAGAGCGCTAGCCGCTGCCGGAACGTGAAGCGGACTTCTAGTCCTGCATCATCCGTTGATCGAAACTGGGCGGGCTCAGGCACGGAAGGATTCTAAACAAGCACTGCTACATCACGCGTACTTGATCCACTTGATGATTTCTGGCAGCGTGGGCTTCTTCCCGTACATCAGGATCCCCACCCGGTAGATCCGCGCACACAGCCAAACCATCGCGCCGATAGATACCACCATGATCCCGATGGAAAGCGCGATCTGCCACATTGGTGGCTGCTCCACGACGATGCGCAGGTACATCAGGATAGGAGCGGTGAACGGTATCATCGACATAAAAACTACGACTGGATCATTCGGGTTCTTGATCACCATCATCATCATGATCATGGATATGATCAGCGGCAGCATCACGAAGAACTGGAGTTGTTGTGCCTCTTGCTCGGAGTTCACCATCGAACCGACAGCCGCAAACATTGAACTATAGATCAGGTATCCCAGCAGGTAAAACGTGACAAAGAAGATGCCGGTGCT
>DATLCI010000009.1:0-3823 GCA_035526435.1 Terriglobales bacterium | reverse complement strand
GTACTTCAACTTCTTCATGGCCCCCGCCCAGCCTTTATAGCGCTTGCGCCAATTCGAGCGTGGCGTCATCCACACCGCAAAGGTCTCGGCAAAATCTTCATCGGGATGCTTCTGCGCGTACCAGCCTTCCATGTGCCGCACAAAACTGCGGGAGAAGGGAACCGGCTTGTAATTCTCGCGATATGCCTTGCGGAACGATCCAAACAACTCACGCCACTCGGGCGTCTGGTAAAGCTGATAGGCGTAGTTGAAAGCGTGTCCCGCTTCATGGCGCATGTACATCATGATCTGGCGCGCGTCTTCCAGGTCATTCATCTCGCGCTCAAGTTTTTGCAGCTTGGGGTCAGCCAGATAAAACGGGATCCCGATGACAGGTTCCTCAGAAGGACATCCCCACTCGTCGCTCAGATAGATCAGCGGACGGAACTTGCGCAGGCCCTTTTGGTCGAGCTCTTTATATAGCTGATGAACAAACCGCTCGACCGATGACCCCTCCAGCTTGAGTCCCAGATCGCGAATGGGCTTGCTCAGCAATTCGCGAACGTCCGGCGGGGCTTTTTCAAACGAGGCCATGGGAGAACGAGGCTAACACAAGCTCGGCGACCGTTAAAAAAGCACCCAGGAAGTGCGAAAAATGGGCGGAAAATGCGCTTTTCTGGGCTAGAATGCTCCCCAACTCATGCCCTTACAGCCTGGAACCAAGCTTGGCCCCTATGAAGTCGTGTCGCCCGTTGGCGCCGGCGGAATGGGTGAGGTCTATCAAGCCAAAGACCTCCGCCTCGAACGCGTCGTTGCCATCAAGGTTCTGCCCACGCATCTTTCAGCCAATGTCGACCTGCGTCTCCGCTTCGAACGGGAAGCCAAAGTCATCTCCGGTCTCCAACATCCACACATTTGCGTGCTCTTTGACGTCGGCGAGCATGAGGGCATCGCTTTCCTGGTCATGGAATTTCTAGAAGGCGAGACGCTCGCCTCCCGCATCCAGCGCAAGCCGCTGTCCACTGACGATGCGCTGCGCATCGGCATCGAGATCGCAGACGCCCTCGATAAGGCACATAAGCAAGGTGTGGTGCATCGCGACCTCAAGCCCGGCAACGTCATGTTGACCAAAGAAGGCGCCAAGCTGATGGACTTCGGCCTGGCCAAGCCAGCCGCGTTCGCCACCGCTGCCGGCTCCGCCGCTCCATCCTTTACGGCCGTGAACACCATGTCCCATCCGCATTCGCCCATCACCATGGCGGGTTCGGTGGTCGGCACTGTGCAGTACATGAGCCCGGAGCAAGTACAAGGTCAGGAAGTGGACGGCCGCAGTGACATCTTCTCCTTCGGCGCCATGCTCTACGAGATGGTCACCGGCAAGCGCGCGTTTGAAGGCAAAAGCCAGCTCTCGGTCGCCAGCGCGATCCTCGAAAAGGAACCGGAACCCATCTCCGCTGTGCAACCGCTGAGTCCGCCGGCGCTCGAGCATGTAGTTCGCGCGTGCCTCACGAAAGACCCAGCGGACCGCTGGCAAAACATCGCAGATGTTAAGCGCGAGTTGATCTGGATCCAGGAAGGCGGCTCGAAGCTTGGCCTGCCCGCGGTGGTGAAGCATCATCGCAAGTGGCAGGAGCGCGGGTTTTGGATCGCAGGCTTGGTTCTGGCGCTGTCTGTTGCGCCTGCCGTGTTCTGGCTCACGCGTCCCTTGCCCACGCCGCAGATCAAGTCATCCATCACTCTGCCGGACGGCATGCAGATGGGGCGGCCAGGTTCTTTTGCTATTTCCCCGGACGGCAAGAAGCTCGCCTATCTCGCACAGGCTAAGAACAGCAAGATCATGATGTATGTGCGCTCCTTGGATTCCCTCGACGCGCAGCCCTTGGCCAACACCGAAGAGGCATGGTATCCCTTCTGGTCCCCGGACGGACAAAACATCGGCTTCTTCGCTGGAGGTAAGCTGAAGAAAGTGGATGCCGCGGGCGGCGCCGTGCAGACGCTCTGCGATGCCAATGATGCCCGGGGCGGCACCTGGAACAAAGACGGCGTCATCATCTTCTCCCCCAATTTCGATGGCGGACTGTTTAAGGTTTCCGCTGCGGGGGGTACCCCAGTCGAGGTGATGAAGCCGCCCGAGCCGTCTGGCTACACCCTGCGTTGGCCCCAGTTCCTGCCCGATGGCGACCACTTCCTTTTTTTCCAGACCACCTCCGGCGCTACCACAACCGGACCCGGCACCGGTACTTACTTCGCCAGTCTCTCCGGCGGGTCGAAGGAACTGATCATTCCGGAGTTCAGTGTCGCTCGCTACGCCGAGGGCCGACTACTCTTCGTTCGGGACGGCAATCTTCTCGCGCAGCTCTTTGATGCGGCCAAGGGGAAGCTCTCGGGCGAGCCCGTACCCATCGTCGAGAAGATCGAATTCGAACAGCCCCGCGCCATTGCGGCCTTGACCGTGTCGGAGAATGGGCTGCTCATGTATCGCTCCGCCGACAGCTCCGGCGCCTTCCAGTGGACATGGTTCGACGAGAGCGGGTCCGCCGGCGAGAAGGTCGGTCAAGCCAGCACTTTTACTTTCGCGACTGAATCCCATGACCGCAAGCGCCTCCTCTTTGTCGATCTGGATGCCAAGGGAGATCGCAGCCTTTGGATGTATGACGTAGTCCGGGGAGTGGCTACACGCTTCTCCTTCGGTGAGCGGAGCGCCAGTCAATGGGGAGGCAACTGGTCGCCGGACGACCGTCTGATCGCCTATGCCTCCAACCGCACCAATATGGCCCGATGGGACATCTATCTTCGCGATACTTCAGGGTCCCAACCGGACCGGCTTCTGTATCAGGGACCCACCTGGTCCATCCCGCTGGAGTTCACGCCGGACGGTAAGTACCTTTCCTTCGTGACGGACTCCAAAGAGACTAAGTGGGACATCTGGTTGCTGCCCTTGCAAGGTGAGGCGAAACCGAAGCTGCTCAAGCAGACCAAAGGGCACGATATCGGAGCAAACTTCTCGCCCGATGGCAGATGGTTCTCCTATCAATCAAACGAATCCGGCCGGCATGAGAGCTACCTCGCCAGCATGGCCAACCCGGAGGCTCACTGGCAGATCTCGGCGAATGGCGGCAATATCGGCTGGTTCTGCAAAAGCGATCAATTCATGTACGAGGATCTGGACCAGAAAGTGGTCGCGGTTGAGATGGACCTCTCCGGCCCCGAGCCCAAGATCGGCAAAAGTCGCCCGGCCTTTCCCGGAGTGGATGTCGGCGCCATGGGAAACTACAGCGTCAGCCGCGACTGCAAGCAGCTCTTGGCCGGCGTCCCCTTGCGCACCACTACGCCACGTATGACCCTGGTCACCAATTGGACCGCCAAGCTGAAGAAGTGAAGCGGACAGGATCGGCATTCCTGCATGGGTGCAGTGGCTGCCGCATTCGCTGCCCAAACGCGCCGCCATCCGCTCCGGCGATGAGCTACAGGATCCCGTGCCGCCGGCAACTTGACGGCAGGTAGCTGGCGGCTGCTCTTGTATAACTTTAAGAATATTTAAAAATCTAGTATCCTACATATTGACAACTTGCGTTTTGAGGCTATACACTGGCCTCAGCTCTTATCAAATAGCTATGTGTCTCATTCTAAAGAACTTCATCCAAGCCGCTGATTCCAAAGAACTTCGGGTAAGTTGTAGACTGCAAATAACTTATCGGAAAAATATTAAAATGCTAAGTCCTTTGTTTTGCCGAGCTTACCTGTAAGTTCTTTATTTGACCGAGCTTAGCGGAAAAAGCCCGTAACCTATTGAAAAGCCCGAGCTTAGCTTTTTCACAAGGCGGGTCTTTTATTTCGCAGGGCC
>DATLCI010000007.1:0-20148 GCA_035526435.1 Terriglobales bacterium | reverse complement strand
CTTACCCAACTCCATCCCGATGGGTTTCTTTTAAATCCGCCCGACACCCGCTCGAATACCCAGCGGATGTTTGTACCGCGCAGCGCCCTGTCGTCTCTGACGGTGCTCTCAGTAATCGGAGGGATGCAGGGACGACGGCGCACCGCCAAGGTCGCCGCGGAACAGCCCCTCCTGTTCAACGAATAACCGTAATTACGTTTTCCCTGGCCGCCTATGTAGAATCCTCTGGCGGCTTCGCCGCCTCAACCTATGAGACTCGAAGAGATCGCGCGTAAGCTGGGCGCTCGTCTGGATGCCTGCTCAGATGAACAAAGAGCCATTGATATCACGGCCGTGGTCGGCATTGAGGCCGCTGACTCCGGTCATATCAGTTTCATTGTCAACCCAAAGTATGCGGCCGCAGCCAGGACCACGCGGGCCGCAGCAGTGTTGGTCGCCGAAGACTTTGCCGGGCTGCCCACCGCGACGACCGCAGCGCTGCGCATCAAGAATCCTTACTTAGCCTTTGCGAAAGCCATTGAACTTTTCTATCAAGCGCCACGCTATAGTCCAGGGATCCATCCCACCGCCGTCATCGATCCCTCGGCGAAACTCGGGAAAGACCCGCACGTTGGCCCATATGTGGTGATCGGACCCAATGTGACGATCGGCGACGACTGCATTTTGCTGGCCCACGTTGTGATCTATACCGGAGCCACCATTGGCGACCGTTTCTTCGCTCATGCGCATGCTGTGGTCCGCGAGCGTTGCCGACTGGCCCACAATGTCACGCTGCAGAACGGCGCGGTCATCGGCGCAGACGGTTACGGATTTGCCAAGGATGACAAAGGTGACTGGTACAAGATCGTCCAGTCCGGCGTGGCCGTCTTGGAAGACAAAGTTGAAGTCCAGGCGAATGCCTGCATCGACCGAGCCAGCATTGGGGAAACGCGCATTGGGGCCGACACCAAGGTGGACAATCTGGTTCAAGTAGGCCACGGCTCCAGCGTGGGGAAACATACGATGCTTTGCGCGCAAGTAGGATTGGCGGGATCCACCGAGGTGGGAGACAACGTGATTCTGGCGGGGCAAGTCGGTGTCGCCGGTCACTGCCGCATCGGCGACCAAGTTGTTGCCACCGCGCAATCCGGTATTCCTAATGATGTAGAGCCGGGAAAGATGGTCAGCGGTTATCCTGCGGTTGATAACAAGCAATGGTTGCGAAGCGTTGCGGTTTTTAACAAACTACCGGAGCTGGCAAAAGCTGTACGCAGCGCCAGGAAACCACCGAGCGAGGAAAAATAGCCGCTATAAGCCGATTTTGCATCCAATCAAGCGAGATTTGCCGCCAATCTGCTTCCTTTTCAACCCATCCCATGACTGAGCAAGAAGCCAAGACCAAGAAGCAAAGCGACAAACCGATTCGAGTGCTATTGCTGGACGACCATCCGGATAACTTGCTCATGCGTGCTGCGATCCTGCGGCAGAATGGTTATGAGGCCATCTCCTCGAGTTCCATTGAAGAGGCCGAGGCGAAGTTACATGACATCGATATCGCCGTGCTGGACTACCACCTGGGCGCAGGAAAATTTGGAACCCAGGTAGCCGGCACGTTGCGCGAGAAGCGTCCCCATATCCCCATCATCATTCTTTCGGCGACCCTGGAGCGAAAGTTCGGCGGCGTGGAAGACATGCATTTACTGAAGGGCCATAGCTCCGTGAATGACATGCTGGCCGCATTGCGCTCATTTGAAGCCAAACGCCGGGGAAAACCCGTGGTGGTGGATGCGCGCGACTTCTACTACTCCCGGATCAGCATGGCGATGGGCGACGACGTTGTCCTCCAGGTCATGGACGACGAAGGTAACTGGGAATATGTAAACGATACCTTCGCCAAGCTGTACGAAAAGAAACGCTTCTGGTTCATTGGCAAAAACCTGTTTGAGACTTTCCCGGAACTGCGCGGCGATTGGCAGGACATTCTCCAGACCGTGGCCAATACCCGCGAGACGTACGTAGACCGCAGCTTCCGGGGAATCCCGTCGCTGCCAGTCAAGGACTCAAGATGGGTATGGAATGTTCTGGTCTTTCCGCTTAAATTACATGATGAGCGTAATGGCGTAGTGGTGAGCGCTCGTATCCTGGAGCGGAAAGGCTAAACCCTTTGCGGAAGTTGCTGTTGATGGTCGCATCCTGCCTATTGCCATTCATCGTTGGCTGCACCTTCCAATCCAACGTTATCAATGTGGCGTTGAAGAACCAGGGTCATAGCGAAGCGCGGAACATTGAATTCCGGTATCCGGGCGGCTCCTTCGGAGTTTCTTCCTTAGCTCCCGGGCAATCCTACGCATACAAGATCAAACCGTTCTATAACGGCGGGGTAGAGATTGAATTCCATTACGGCGAAGCCAAAGTACGTTCCACGATCTCGCACGTAGAAAAGAACCAGGCGGGCGACGCCACTGTCATCTTCGACGAGAATGGCGTTAAGTGGGACGGCTTTCGACCGGCGCGCTAGCGCCATTGCGCATCCGCTCCGGTAGGCCACTGGCGATGGCGGCGCGCACCGCTTCCGTGAGCACGTCGCGATCAATAAAGTCTTCCGGCCTGATGGGGGAGTGAAAGACCAAAGTCGCGGTTCCCTGCTTTATCCAAATCGTTCCCTTGCCCATCATCGTCTCGGTTCCGGAGATGGAGATCGGCAATATTGGAACCTTACTCTCCATGGCCAAATGAAACGGCCCTTTCTTGAAAGGCAGTAACTTTCCGTCCGGTGAGCGCGTGCCTTCAGGAAAGATGGCCATATTGATCCCACTACGCATAACCTCGGTGGCGGCTTGGATACTCGCAATGGCTGCATCTCGATTACGACGGTCCACCGCCACGAACCGCGCCATTCGCATGGCTTGCGCGAGGATGGGAACGCGGAAGACTTCCTTCTTCACCAACACCGAGGTGCGCCGCGGGATAAGAGGGATAACGATAGGCGGATCCAAATTCGATACGTGATTGCACATGTAGATATACGTGCCATTATGATCAAAGTCGTTATATCCCCGTAAATCGACCTTCACGCCAACCAGCCGAACTCCGGCGTAGGCAGCCCACATCGCTTTCTGATAGAGCCAGTCGATGCGTCCCGAAATGAGGGTCCAGAGGATGCCGATTGGGCCGATCAGCGCGATCATGATCAGATAAAAGATCACGAGGACAATCGTGCGTATCACTGTTGGGCGCCCGTCTTGACCAGATGTCGTAACCGCTCCGGAAGCTTTTCATAGATGCCGCCGAAGCCGCCATTCGAAAGAATGGCAACGACATCACCAGTGCGCAGTTCGGGGGCAATGCGCGCGATGATCTCATCAGCGTCCGCAGCCTCAAACGCAGACTTACCTTTGGCATTCAATTCCGAGACTACCGTCTGCGTCGAGAGGCGTTCGGCTTCGGCAATCGCCTCGGGCTTGAAAATCTTCGCCAAGGCAATATGATCGGCGATGGCGAGGCTCTCAGAAAGTTCTTGTTGAAAGACCTTGCGGCGCAGCGTATTGGACCGGGGTTCGCAAACCGCCCAAAGCCGTGACTGGGGGTAACGGGTGCGCAACGCTTTCAAAGCCTCGGAGATGGCGGTGGGATGATGAGCGAAGTCGTCGATGATGATGACGCCATTCACTTCGGCCCGCACCTCTAACCGGCGCTTCACGCTGCGGAAGGTCCGGATCGCATCCGCGATCGCGTCGGCGGTCACTCCATAGTTTGCGGCCAGCGCCGCAGCAGCCGTTGCGTTCATCACATTGTATTCGCCGGCCAGATCGAATTCGCACTCGGCAAAAGGCCGGCCTGCTCTCTGAATACTCCACCGCGTTTTTGTCGGGAGGTACTGAATGTTCTGCACACCCCAAGTCGCGGTGCCGGACTTGCCGTAGCGTTCAACCCGGCAAAATGCTTTGCTCACACATTCGTCCACGTTCGGCGAACCATCATAGGCGACGATCACGCCACGCTGCGGCACGAGGTTCACCAATCGCTTGAACGCGACCTTCACCGCATGGAGATCGGTGTAGATGTCAGCATGGTCGAATTCGACTGATGTGAGAATGACCGCGTCGGGAAAGTAGTGGAGGAACTTTGGTCCTTTATCGAAGAAGGCGGTATCGTATTCATCGCCTTCAAGGATGAAGTGCTTAGTCTGTTTCAATGCGAAGCTGCTGCCAAAGTTTTCCGCAATGCCGCCGACCAGAAATGAGGGATTCAGTCCGGCGGACTGGAAGATCCAGGCAAGCATGGAAGTGGTGGTGGTTTTGCCATGAGTGCCGGCTACGACGAGCGATTCGCGTCCGGTGATGAAGTGCTCATGCAGGACCTGCGCCATCGACTGGAACGGAATACGCTCGTTCAAAACATACTCGATCTCAGGATTGCCCCGAGAAATGGCATTCCCTACTACCACCAAGTCGGGCCGCGACTTCAGGTTCGCTTCCGCATAGGGCTGCATGACGGGAATGCCGAGGTTCGCCAAAAATGTGGACATCGGTGGATAGACGGCGTTATCCGAACCGGTGACTTTGTAACCACGCTGTTTGAGCAGGCCGGCCAGCGCGGCCATTGCCGTGCCGCAGATCCCCGTGAGATGAATGTGCTTTTCCGGGTGCATGGATCAGAGACCTTTGAGTGTGGCTTGCGCTTCAGCCACTTCAAGACTGATGGCCGCGCCAATCGGCAAAGTAACGTTCCACGGCTTCGATACATGGCCCGACCTCAGGCCGAAGGCGATCGGAACTTTTAATTCGCCTAGCACGCTGAGGATTACATCGCCCAATGAATAGTCTTGTCCGTTGGGTTGGATGCACCCCACCATCTCGCCAAAGATGAATCCGCGCACCGCTTTGAATTTACCCGCCTGCTTGAGCTGCATCAGCATGCGATCGATCTGGTAGGGCTTGGCATTGATGTCTTCGATGAACAAGATGGTGTTCTCGGTCTGAATCTCGTAGGGAGTGCCCAGCGAGGCGGCCAGCATAGAAAGACATCCGCCATAGAGAACTCCTTCCGCGGAACCGGGACCCGGCTGCTTGCTGCGGGATTGCTTGAAATCGAGTTCGCCTAGCTGATTCTCGAACCGCGAAAGCTTCCTCATTTCATGATTGATCTTAGTCAGGGCGACTTCGGCATAATCCGTCACGACCATAGGTCCGTGATAAGTAACCATGTCGGCCTGGTCGCAAAAATAAGTCAGCAAAGAAGTGATGTCGCTGTAGCCAATAAACATCTTGGGATGCGAGCGGATGATACCCATGTCTAATAACGGAAGCAGATGATTGCTGCCGTATCCCCCCCGCGCGCACAGGATGGCCTCGATGTCGCGCCGCCGGAACATATCTTCAAGTTCCCGGGCGCGACGTGCGTGGCCCCCGGCGAAGTAGAGTTCCTTTTCCAGGATGGAATCGAAGTAAAAAGTCTTGTGGCCGGCTTTGTTCAGCACCCGACAGCCTTTGATCAGTCTGGCTTCCTCGAAGTTGCTGGCCGGAGCCACGATCCCAATGGTGCCGTCGCGGGAAGGTACTGGCGGAACAACCCGGGCGGGCTCACCTCGCTTGCGCATGCGTTCATCCTAAATGAAAAACTCACCGTCGCAGACCAGACGAGCCGGACCAGTAAGCTGAACGCTTCCCCCCGACCAGAGAACTTCCTGTGCACCGCCCCGCGAGGTCACCGTCACCGGCATACCAACGCCATGGGCGACCATGGCCGCGATGGCGCTGGCACAAGTCCCCGTACCGGACGACATCGTTTCCCCCGCGCCGCGCTCGAAGAAACGGCATTCCACCGCGTTGGGTCCCGTTATGCGGACGAAGTCAACGTTCGTGCCCTCAGGAAAGATATTTTTTTGCGCCTGGATCTCCGCGCCGCGGGCCTGCCAGTGAAACTTGAAGTCATCCACAAAAACAACAAACTGAGGATTGCCCATCCAGATCTTCCAGCCGCTAACTTCTCCTCTGCCCAAAGGAATAGCTATCTCGCCAAGGACCTCGGCGGACCCGAGATTCATTTCAAACTTGTAAAGGCCAGCAGAATGCGAAATAGCGCGACACTCTTTCACGCCCGCGCCCGTCAGCACCTTAATGAGAGACTGCTGAGGTGCCTTCCGGCTGTTCCACCACGCCGCTACACATCGTGTCCCGTTACCGGAGACCTCGGCGGGGCTGCCATCGGCATTGATCAGGCGGGCTTCGACTTCAGCTCCGGCGGTTCCCGGGAAAATCCATTCGACGCCATCCGCGCCGACACCGTCATGTCGGTCGCAGATGCGACGCGTGAACTCGGCGGGATCGGGAGGAATATGGACTGACTCGATGATGAGGAAATCGTTGCCACAGGCAGTGGCCTTGGTGAAAGGAACCGACGGTCGGGCCATAGCTATTCGAATTCCGAACCGCCGATGGTTATTACCCGGCCTAACTCGGTAGTCTCGCGCAGTTTCTCTACTAACACCTCATGCTCGCTGCGCTTCGCCTCCACCGTGAATTGCACGCGATGTCCGCCGTTAGACGAGGCGCTTTGCACAGATGTAGGGATCAGGTGCCTCCTCTCCAGGATACGGTTCACTTCGGCCATGAGTTTGTCGGCGTCCGGCCCGTTGACCTCATACATCATGACCAACGATTTGAAGTTGAAGCGATGCTCCACCCAGCCTAGCGCATTCAATGCCACCAGGATCACGAGCGTGGCAAATATCGCTGAAAGATACTCACCGCCACCTACCGCCATACCGATGGACGCCACCACGAACATGGTGGCGGCAGTCGTGATGCCGGAAACCGATCCCCGGGAGTGCAGGATGGAGCCGGCGCCGATGAAGCCGATGCCGCTGATGATCTGGGCGGCAATGCGTGTGCGGTCCAGGGTGCCTTCTGAATACCGGAACGAAAGGATGGTGTAGAGCGCGGCGCCGAAACAGATGAACATATTGGTGCGTAGGCCGGCGGGCTTGTGCTTGATCTCGCGTTCGAGACCTACGGCGCCGCCGAGGATCGCCGCCAGAATCAGCTTGAGGACCGTGCCCGAGACGAAGCTCGCCAGATCCATGGTGGGATTCAAAACATGCCAAATACTTTTGAAGAATTCAGTCATAGTCGGGGGAGTGCGAGCGAGATTCTAACATTTGCCGGTAACGTCATCTATGAGTCCGATAGAGGATAGCGCGAGGTTTTTCCGGGGTCTGAATCTCCGCAATCGGAGTCAAGCCTTGGGGACGGTGCTTGACTGCCGCTGCGACGGGGTCGCCATCAACAGCGAACACGTAGTCGGCTGCCTGATTTGGCGCGGTAAGGGCCGCATCCCATATCCGGTAGTTCCCTTCCTGCACCACCTGCTTCAAATCTATTCCGGCTGCCTGCAAAGCGCCGACGTAATTGCCCGTGAACATCAGAAGGCGCGAGCCAGGCGGCAGCTTCCGTAACTCGGCGGCGAGAGCGCTCTCAAAACCGACCCGCGAGACCGCGTTTACACGGGCTTCACGCAGGCAGATCGGTGTCTGCCTCCAAACCGAGGTGTAACTGGCAGCGACGGCGCCCACCACCACGAGTAAGATCGCACGCTGGGCCGCCAAGTTCTGCACCAGTCGCTGGATAACTTCGACTGCTACTCCCATAAACAGACAAAGTGCCGGCAGCAATTGCAGGCCGTATCGGACGTTGTAGTACGAGAACGGCCACCACTGCGGGATAAAAACAGGCACGCCGCCATAAGCGATCGAAAGCATGTAGAAAGGTAAGGGCACCCACAACAACCAGGCAATACGCGCGGTCGAAGAGACCGCTAAGGCCGTGCCGACGAGCGCGATGATGAACAGCATCCGCTCTCGCTTCCCTTCGGCGACCTCAAGGCGTGCCGTCTTTAGCAGATAGATGGCAGCGGTTTTAGGGCTGTGAAATCCCGGATGCGGCGGATCGCCTAGCCGGGTCGTGCGTTCGGCAATACCCCGGGCTGAATATGGTCCGGTAGCAAATTCGAAACCATTCCCGAAGATCGCGTAGTTATAGATCAGCCACGCGATGGGGCCCAGTGCCACGATCAATACAAAATTCCTGACGGGGCGACCCAATCGTCTTCGCAGCGGAACCGGAGCGCCGACCGCGAGCACCAGCACTACGATGACTGCTACTGCCGCCAGGAACCAGCCGTCATACCGAGTAAGTATGGCGCACAAGAAAATAGCCGCCGCCCGGTAAAGTGATCGGATGGCGGAGGTCTCCTCTTGCGCGCCAATCGCGTGGGAATACTCGGCAACGAAGTAAACCGCCCAGATGACCAGGGCAAGAAAGATCGATTCGGTCATCGCGGTGGACTGCATATAAATGAGATTGGGGTTAGCGGCGTAAGCCAGGGTTGCAACGCGCGCGCCGGCAGGAGAGGTCACGGCGCGTCCCAAACGCAACATGCCGAGAACCCCAGCCACGTATGCCGCCATGGAGGGTAGCGAGCCGGCAATGCCTGACTGCCAGAGGCGATCGACCCAGACAAATGGCAGCATCAGAAGGTGAGGAAACGGCAACCATACGGTACCGAGTTGAAGCGGGCCGGGAGTGAGTGAATCTACCACTCGACGAGCGATGTTGAGGTGAGCGACGGCGTCGCCATACAGCAATATCTGCTGCGTATGGAAAAAATAAAGAAATGCACCGATCGAGATCACGGCCGCCAGCAGTCCAACGATGCGCTCTTCGGACCGGGCTCGGGAGTGGACTGGGTCGGGCAAGCGGCTAGTCCAAGTGACTGAGTTCGCGGAACAGTTGGAAGCGGGCGTCAATCTCGCCGCGGCTCAGCTCTTGCAGGCGCTGGGTGCCGAAGCGCTCCACGGCAAAAGAACCCATCACCCCGCCGTAGAACATCGCGCGCTTCAAGACCTCCCGGTTGAGTTCGGGCTGCGCGGCAATGTATCCCATGAAGCCGCCCGCGAAGCAATCACCCGCGCCCGTGGGATCGACAACTTCTTCGATGGGCAGAGCAGGGGCGCGGAATGGATGCAAGCCGGCCTCGCGGAAAAAGGCCGTCGCGCCGTATTCGCCGTGCTTGATCACCAGGATCCGCGGGCCCATGGCCAATATCTTCTTCGACGCGCGCAGCAGGCTGGTCTTCCCACCCAACATGCGGGCCTCGCCATCATTGATCATCAGGATGTCGATGCCTTCGAGGGTCTGCGCCAAGTCTTTGGCTTTGCCGGTGATCCAGAAATTCATGGTGTCGCCGCCGACCAGGCGCGCATCCGACATCTGCTTGCGGACATTTCCCTGCAGTACCGGATCGATGTTGGCGAGGAAGAGGTATTCGCTACCGAGAAAGTCCGGCGGGATCTGGGGATCAAATTTTTCAAACACGTTGAGGTCGGTGCGTAAGGTCTTGGCTTCGTTGAGATTGTCACCGTACTCGCCAGCCCAGAAGAACGACTTACCCTTGGCACGCTGGATTCCGCTGGTATCGATACCTCGTTTGCCCATGACCGCTTCGTCTTCGGCGGTGAAGTCATCACCCACCACCGCGACCACGCGGACGTCGGTAAAGAAGCTTGCGGCCAAGGAAAAATATGTAGCCGAGCCACCCAGACAGCGGTCCACCTTCCCTGAAGGAGTTTGAATGCCGTCGAACGCCACTGAACCTACGACCAAGACTGCCATGCCTAAGCGCCCGCTTTCTTGGTGTCCAAATATTTATTCAACAGCAGTGCCAGTTTTTCTTTCATCTTGGCGGGGATCTTGGAACGGTCAGTCATGATGGCAAATTGCAAAGCGCTGCCGCACTTGCAGCTTCGTTGTTGCGGAACCGCCAAGATGGCCTCGCGCAGGACTTTCGTGGCATTCTCCGCATTTTGCGTAGCGACGGCAATGACCTGCTCGACTGTCACCGCGTCATGGCCTTCATGCCAGCAATCGTAGTCGGTGACCATCGCCAAGGTGGAGTAACAGATCTCCGCTTCTCGCGCGAGCTTAGCTTCCTGCAAGTTAGTCATGCCGATCACGTCCATGCCCCAACTACGGTAAACGTTCGATTCCGCGCGGGTAGAAAACTGCGGGCCTTCCATGCAGACGTACGTCCCCCCCAACTTGCCGACTACCCCGATCTTCTTGCAGCCAGCCGCGAAAGCATGCGCGAGTTCATCGCATGTGGGATCTGCCAAGGAGACGTGCGCGACGATGCCGTCGCCGAAGAAGGTATCCACCCGGTGCCGGGTGCGATCGAAAAACTGGTCGGGGATAACGAAATCCGTCGGCTTATGTTCTTCCTTCAGCGATCCGACGGCGGAGACCGAAAGGATGCGTTCGACGCCGAGCTGCTTGAAGCCATAGATATTGGCGCGGAAATTAAGTTCACTGGGCAGGATGCGGTGCCCGCGGCCGTGGCGAGAGAGAAAAGCTACTTTGCGTCCATGCAGCGTGCCCAGGATGTATGCGTCGGAAGGCGCACCGAACGGAGTGGACTGCTGCAGCTCGCGGACGTCCGTCAATCCGGGCATTGAATACAGACCGCTGCCGCCGATAATGCCTATTTCTGCCTGTTGCAATTTGGTCTCCAATGAGGGTGGGACAGACGAATGATTATACAAAAGCGAAACGCGGCTTATTCGTGCAGCATCAAGCGTAATGCGAAAATGGGCGACACGGTCTTCAGACTGAGATTGCCCGCGACCTTCGCAGTCTCCGAAGACGGTTGGCCGTTCATGACGGCTGAGCGAAGGCGCGCCGCGGTCTCGGTGTCAAAGCCTTCCATGATCAACAAACTGTCACCCAGCACTTCGACGGACATGGGCCCTTCTTCTGAGTTCCATTTGCCGTTGTCCTGAGTCGCAGAACTGTATTTGATCTTGAAGGAGCGGGCATACAGTTTTGCGAACCGCTTCGCCGTGTCCGGTGAGGACCAACGCGAGAAGTACAAGACACCAAGATCGTCCGTGATATTGGCCGCCTTCTTCGCGGCAGTGCTCTTAAGCGCGCCGTAGTAGAAGCCTCCGCGCCACGCAGACGACAGCTCCCGGGCATCCACATTGCTGGAAAATTGTTTGCCGAAGAGCACGATATCGAACTGTCCGATGGAGCCGACATCGTATTTCGCATATGACTTCCCCACCGCTTTTTCAAAGTCCGGGACCTTCAACTCCGGCAATATCTGCTTTTGCAGGTAGCTCTCCGGACTCAGGATGTCGCGGGTATTGCGCGGCGGATGTTGCAGCGCTCCGTAGTAAGCGGCTCGCAATCCGCCATCATCCAACAATGCCTGGACAAACCCGAGCCCGTCACGATACGGGAAGACCAGAGACTCGCGCAGCAGGAGCGGCGCCGATTCCAATACCTCCGAACCTTGAGTGGAGGTCATGCTGGCTTTGAGCGCTTCGGCCAGTTGGGGCGAATCCTTCAAGGAACGTCCTTGGGGCTCAAGAATGTAATCGAGCAGCACCGCCATCCCCTGGCCTTCGAGCAGTGCCGCCCGCGCGCTGATCATCTCATCGAGCTCGGTCTCGGCGGTTTCGCGGTCGGGCGCTTTCTTCGCGCGTTCGCGCGCATCCTTGACCCATTGATCGAGATCGACGCTCTGATCCTGC
The DNA here is from genome assembly GCA_035526435.1 of Terriglobales bacterium. Lineage (GTDB taxonomy): Bacteria > Acidobacteriota > Terriglobia > Terriglobales > Acidobacteriaceae > DATLCI01. The sequence goes on along the minus strand of DATLCI010000007.1, from coordinate 8,579 downwards.
AAGGCATGGGTCAGCTCGTGCGCCATGACCGGCTTCTGGGAACCGGAATCGATCCAATCGAGGAGATGAACGGTCTTTGTCCGCGAATCGTAGAAGCCCGCTACCTGGTCCTTTAACAAAGCGATCATGAAAGGACGCAGCTTGAACTCCCGGGGCAGGAGTCCAAACTTCTTGAGCACCAGTTCGGAGCGTTCGAGACGTTTTTGATCTTCGTCTTCCGCCATGCGCTCTTCCACATATTTTTGTACCTCGTCGCGAGTGGAAAGTTTGCGCTTGATCTTGGACCGGATGGGCAGGCCCGTATCTTTGCTTACCCACTGCAGGATCTCGTCCACGGACTTGAACAACTCATCGCGTTCGGCGGGGGTGATCTTCTTACCCGCAGAAGGCGCAGCGGCGCTTGACTTGGGTTCCTGGGCAAAAACGGCCGTCGCCAGCAATAAGAACAGAACAAATGTCAGGAGCTGCTTCAGCAGGCGAGGAATCAATGCAGTAGTCCCAGCTTGTCCATGGGCCAATAGATCAGTACCGCTTTGCCGAGGATATAGTCGCGGTCAACAGGTCCGAAGTCGCGGCTGTCATTCGACATGGAGCGGTGGTCGCCCATCACAAAGAAAGCATTGTCTGGGACTACCTGCTCCGGATACGAGCGATAGTCCACGAACTGCGCCGGGACATACAGCTCGCGCTGCAGATTGCCGTTCACAAAGACGCGGCCTTTGTCGATGACGATGCGGTCGCCCGGTCCGGCGATGACGCGCTTGATGTAGCTCTTCGAGGGGTCGCGCGGATAACGGAAGACGATGATGTCGCCGCGCGAGATGGGCTCCCAGCGATAAACAAATTTATTTATGAATATCCGTTCCTGATCTTCCAGGCCCGGCAGCATGCTGGTGCCTTCAACTTTGACGGGCTGATAAAGAAAGATGATGAAGAACGCGGATATGCCGACGGAGATCAATACGTCCCGCGCCCAGGCCCGCACGGAGCTGACCGGAGCCGGGCGAGGCTCCGGCGGCGGCGCTGGCAGCAGGTCCGGGTGCGGGTTTTCCGTCATAAGTCTCCCAGATTATAGACGCATTCCAACCGTGATAGTTTTCATCGGCTGGCCGCAAACCCACGCTCCAGAGTGGTAAGATCATTCAGGATCCCACCATGAAACGTATTCTCACCGTCGCCATCATCGGCCTTGCCACCGTCACCACCTCCGCGCAGTTCAGCAACCCGGCGGACGTTCCCGCTTACAATGCCGCTCCGCCGCCGAAGACGGCCAAGCTATCGCCGATCTGGTCTGGGGCACAGCTCTCCGGACCGAACTTCGGACACCCGGCCCAGGTGAAGGCGTACAAAGAAGCGGCCAAGTATGCCGCGGTGCTGCATCAACTTCCCTGCTATTGCCATTGCGACCGCAATCATGGTCATGCCAGCCTGCGTACTTGCTTTGAGAGCGAACACGGGGCCAACTGCTCGACCTGCATGCAGGAAGCTCTATTCGCAGCGGAGCAAACCCGCAAGGGCAAGACGGCGAAGCAGATCCGGGCATCCATTATTCGCGGCGAACATCAGCAGGTCGATCTTCGGAAGATCACTTCCGCGAACTAAGCCCTGGCTGCTTTAGCGCGATTAAGGTTTTACCCTCGCGCTTTCTCAGTATTGCGTCCAGTTGACGCATGCCGCCAATGCGGATATAACGAATCCCTTAACCCTACGGTTCTGAATCGAGGCAGCCGACGATTTCCACAGGCTGGCTGGGGCTCGTTTTGAAGCAGGTCTCTGGAAGCAGAACTTCATGAAGAAAAAAGTGACACAAAAAGTTAAACAATCATCTTCTAACATGAAGAAAACAAGCAACGTACGCAATTTGTCGAGCGCTAAGAAACCGGTTCCGGCCAAAGTTTTACCCAAGGTCGCAGCCAAGCCCGATCCACGTTTTACACAGGCTGTGCAAAACTACGAGACCGGACTGAAGGCGATGCAGACCCATAAATTCGATAAAGCTAAGCTGGCTTTATTGAAGGTATTGGAAGGGCCAAGCAAGGAACTTGCCGACCGTGCCCGCGTCCATCTGAACATCTGCAACCAGCAGCTCGGACGCAGCGCTAACACCTTCAAGACTCCCGAAGAGCACTATGACTTCGCTGTGTCGCTGATGAACAGTGGTGATTACGAAGGAACTCGCACCCACCTGGAGAAGTTGCTGAAGCAATATCCGAAGGCCGACTATGCCGCCTACGGCATGGCCGTGCTGGATTCCCTCACCAACCGGGTAGAGGACTGTCTGCGAAACCTGCAGCATGCCATCAAGCTGAATCCTTCGAACCGTTTCCAGGCGCGCAACGACTCTGATTTTTCGCAGATGTCGGATGACCCCCGCTTTACCGAGCTGCTGTATCCAGAAGCGGACGGGCAAGCCGCCTCCGCCGGCGGCGGCGCCAAAGACCGGCATTGATGCCGTGAGCGCCAACGTCCCTATTTCCGCTACTCAGCCAGTGGCCCGGCGGCCGGTGCGCGTGGTCGCTATTGGCGGAGGCACTGGCCTCTCCACCCTGCTTCGCGGACTGAAAAAGTACGTGATCCTTCCGGGCGTGGCCCGCATCGCCCAAACAACTTTTGCAATCAGCGAGCTAGCTGCCATAGTCACGGTGACCGACGATGGCGGCTCCAGCGGACGCTTGCGAACCGAATTGAATATCCTTCCCCCGGGCGACATCCGGAACTGTATGGTCGCTCTTTCGGAAGATGAAGCCATGCTATCCCGGCTTTTCCAGCATCGTTTCGCATCAGGTGGACCGCTCGAAGGTCACAACTTTGGCAACCTGTTCCTAGCCGCGCTTACCTCCATCACCGGTGATTTTGCTGAAGCGGTGAGGGAGTCTTCGCTCATCCTCGCGTCGCGCGGACATATCTACCCGTCCACGAATTCGAACGTGCAACTGGATGCCTGGATGGACGACGGCTCTCGCGTTCGCGGTGAGACCAAGATCACGGCCAGCAAACAGCGCATCGTCGAATTGCGCATGGTTCCAGCAAATGCGATGCCCCTTCCACAGACTCTGGATGCGATCGCGAATGCCGACCTCATCACCATCGGGCCGGGGTCGCTGTTTACCAGCCTCATTCCGAATCTCCTGGTACGGGGCATTCCCGAAGCGATCGCGGCCTCCCGAGCTAAAAAGGTGTTCGTCTGTAACCTCATGATGCAAGCCAATGAGAGCCTCGGGTTAAGCGCGTCCGACCATATCCGCGCGATCCGCCACCATGCCCGAATGAAACTGTTCGACTATGCATTAGTAAACGATGCGACGGTTTCAGCGCAGCTCCTGGAAAAATATCAGGGAGAAGGAGCCGGACAAGTCGCTTGCGATAAGGAAGCAGTCGAGGCCTTGGGCGTGGAGTGCGTGGCGGACAATTTTCTGGACGAGGACGGCTACGTCCGCCATAACACCCATAAACTCGCGCTGCGCTTGATGGAGGTCGCGTTTTCTTCGCTGACGCCTCGACTCGCCGCCCGCGCCGTCACGGTTTAAGGACTCTGCCGCCCGCAGATGTAATATGGAACTTCCATGAGTAAGAAGAGACTTGAGGTTGTAGCGAGTCCAAGCGCCAAACTCGCCGTCGCCATTATGGCCGCAGGCAAAGGTACGCGACTGAAATCGAAGCGTCCGAAGGTCTTGCACCAGGTGGGTGGACGTCCATTGTTGGCGCACGTGATCCAGGCCGCAACCTCGTTGGTCCCGCCGCAGCAGATCTTCACCATCATTGGTCATGAAGCGCAAAGCGTGGCCGCCGCAGTGCAGCAGACCGGCGTGGACTTCGTGATGCAAACGGAGCAGCTGGGGACGGGTCATGCGATGCAGTGCGCCCGCGAAGCCTTGAAGGGTTTCGAGCACGTGCTGGTACTTTCCGGCGATGTGCCCTTGATCCGCCAGGAAACGCTACAGCGGCTCATGGACTTCCACTTGGCACAGAAAGCTTCGATGACCATCCTCACTGCGGAGCCAAACGATCCTACCGGTTACGGCCGGGTGCTCCGCAGAACGTCCGGGGGAGCGGCAGTCAGCGCTATCGTTGAGCAGAAGGCTTTGGGAAAAAGGCAGCTCAAAGTGCGAGAGATCAACTCAGGTATCTACGCTTTCCGGACCGCTGACCTATACAGCTACATCGACAAGCTGAGCACGAAAAACGCCCACGGAGAGTACTACCTCACCGACGTAGCCGGTTTGCTTGGGCGGGCGCGCAAGAAAGTGGTCGCATTGAAGACCGATGATCCGATCGAAGTTTTGGGAGCGAATACCCTGGCTGAACTTGTGATGCTGGATGCGGACATGCGGCGCGCAAAGGCGCAGGCGCTGTTAGCCTCGGGCGTTACCATCTTCCAGCCGGAGACGTGCGTGATCGATGGAGAAGTTGAAGTCGGCGCGGACACCGTGATCGAGCCATTCGTTCAACTTTTAGGCAGCACCAAGATCGGCCAGGAGTGCCATATCCGCTCCTATTCGGTGATCAAGGATTCGACCATTGCCGACGGCGTTCAGGTGCGCCCGGGATGCATCTTCGACGATGCTACAGTCGCGGCGGGGGCGATCATCGGACCGTATTCGCATCTGCGGCCGGGCTCGGATATCGGCGAGCAGGCTCATGTCGGGAATTTCGTGGAGACCAAGAAGACGCGGATGGGCAAGGGCTCCAAGGCCAACCATCTTTCTTATCTCGGAGATGCGGAGATCGGGGAGAAGGTGAATGTCGGAGCTGGCACCATTACCTGTAATTACGATGGCGTGCACAAACACCTCACGCGCATTGAAGACGGGGCCTTTATCGGCAGCGATTCGACCTTGGTTGCGCCGCTCACTGTGGGCAAGGGAGCCTATGTGGGGGCCGGATCCTGCATAACGCAAAACGTTCCGGCGGACTCGCTGGCTCTTGGACGGTCCCAGCAGGTGGTCAAACCAGAATGGGCGAAGAAGCGGCGTGATACCAGCCGCGCCGCCAAGGGCTAGCGGCAGACATACTTCCCCTGGCCTCCTGCTCGGCTTGAATGCCATCACACTCTTTGGGTACTCAAACCCAAGGAGAACCAATGACCGATCCGAGCAACTCCAGTCCTAAGCACGGCAGTTCGCCCCGCGGCACCGACCAACTTCCCGACCCCAGCGTAAGCCAGGCAGACGGTACCGCCGCCGATGCACCCCGGGGCGAGACTCAGGCCCAACCGCAATCCGGCGCCAAGTCAGATCCGAAGGTGAAGAGTCAAACCCCCGAAAATCGGGAGGGCAAGATCAACCCTTCGGCCCCCAATGATGCCAACTCCCAAATGCCCGCAAATACCACTCGCGACTCCGCGGGAGAAGTTGGCGAACCCACCGGCGAAGGCACTCTGGATGCCCCGAAAGAGGGCGAGCAGCCCAAGAAGAAAGAACAGGAAGAAGCCGCCTAGAAAAAAAGGCCCCTCTTATAGAGGGGCCAGCATTCAGGAGAGAGGAGAGATGAACGTGCTTAAACTTATTTCATGTCCGCGATCAGCTCGCGCATCAGCAAGCGAGCCTGGTGGACAGCTTCCTTAACCTCATTAATGGTGAGGCCGATCAGGTTTGAGACCTTGGCGGCGTCATAACCTTCCACATCGTGCAGCAAAAAAGCCAAACGTTCGGTGGCAGGGATCTGCACTACGGCGCGCTCCATATGGATACGCTTCACGTTGCCGCGAACGGCTTGGGTGCTGGTGCTGGTCAGGTGCAGGGTCAATACCCCGATGGGCATGAGGTCGCGCAATTCCTTGAGCAGGCTGAGATCGATCTGTTCGGCGGAAGGCTGGGTTGCGGCTGAAAATGCGCGGCAGAATACCCGCGTGGAAACTTCTTCGGCGGTGAGCTCGTTGTCGCTCATCCAAAAAGCTAGGGAATAAATCCGATGGCGATTTTCTTCAAAGATGCGTTGGAAGACTTCTACCGGTACAGTGCTGGTAACTTCCTCGAAACTTGCAAATGCTGGGAGTCGCTGTGCGTGGGTCGTCATGGCCTCTGTTGTCCTCTTCGGATCTACTCAGCGAGTATCGGGATCGCCTTGCTCGTCCCGCTGGCACTGTTCCTACTTGCAACACGGTTGCCTAACTTGGCGAGCCTAAGTGGATTTCTTCTAGTCGCTTGTTTCTTGTTGATTTAATGGGGTTTAAACAGCTCGTCACTAAGGCCTCTCTAACCCCATCCAACTTAGTCATTCGCCTTAACCCTAAAATACGGCTCAATGTAGGTACTTAGATACCAACTGTTTCCATCCTTACAGCCATTATTTCCGGTGCTTGCGGTAGTTTTTACATGAGGAAAGTGGATTGGATGGCCGCCTCGGCGGACGCTTATAACTCACCGCGAACCGAGTCACCCAGGGTTTCAGTCCTTGGTCTCGAAATGTTCCCCACGACCGAAAGGAGGAGTTTCCTCCAGATCCACAAGGAAAAGTTTCCTCCAGATCCATAAGCAGTCTGAGGGCAATCTCCGATTGAGTTTCCATTAACTCTGTGTAGAATGAAGCCCGCTCTCCAAAAAAACGAGGCCCTTTTTAAGCCATGGCGGCGGAACGAATCCTGGTAGTTGATGACGAAGAGGCGATCCGCGAGATCGTCTGCTCCATGCTGACGAATGCGGGCTACGAGACGAAGCAAGCTTCGTCCGGCCTGAAGGCCCTCGACGTTCTGAATTCCGGCGCAGAATTTGAATTGATCCTCTCCGACCTGATGATGGCGGAGATGGATGGGATTGGCCTGCTGGAGCGCGTGCGTGACGCGTTCCCCAACATGCCGGTGATCATGGTGACCGCGGTCCATGACATCTCTGTTGCGCTCGCCGCTATCCGGAACGGCGCTTACGATTACCTGCTTAAGCCTTTTGAACGCGAGCAATTGCTGGCCATGGTGCGGCGGGCTTTGGACCATCGGAAATTGCGTCTTGAGAACCGCGCTTATCAATCGAATCTGGAGTCATTGGTGGCGGCGAGGACCGAACAGTTACGTCAGGCTATGACGGACCTGGAACGCTCTTATGACATCACGCTGGAAGCCTTAGGCGATGCCTTGGATCTAAAGGACGCAGAGACGGAAGGCCACTCGAAGCGAGTAACGGCTTTTACTATCGCGGTTGCGCGGGCCATGGGACTTTCCGGGGAACGCATCCGGGTGATCGCCCGCGGCGCCTTCCTTCATGATATTGGGAAGATGGCCATCCCTGACGCCATCCTGCGCAAGCCCGGCGCCCTTGACGCAGAAGAAAAAGCCATCATGCAGGAGCACTGCTACCGTGGCTATCAGATGCTACGCAAGATCCCATTCCTTTCCGAGGCTTCTGACATTGTTTACTCGCATCAGGAAAAGTTCGACGGAACCGGCTACCCCCGCGGCCTTAAGGGTGAACAGATCCCCCTGGGGGCGCGCATCTTCGCGGTAGCCGACACGCTGGACGCCATTACCTCCGATCGTCCTTATCGTGCGGCACAGAGTACTCGCGCGGCGCTGGAGGAGATCGCAAAATATTCGGGTACCCAGTTTGATCCGGATGTCGTAAAGACCTTCCTCTCCATGCCGGAAACCATTTGGGAAGACTTGCGCAAACAGATCAATACCCAGATCCATCGGTACACCTATCCCGAAAAATTCGTTAAGACCGCGAACGTCTAATCTGCACCGTGCCCATCCTCAGCGAAGCCGAAATAAGAGATGAGCTCAAACAGCTCCCGGGGTGGAGTGTGGCTGGCCAAGCCATCGAGCGACGCTATGAGTTTTCGGATTTCGCGGCAGCGATGGGATTCGTGAACCGGGTGGCCGAACTTGCAGAAGCCTCTGACCATCACCCGGACATTGACATCCGTTACAACAAGGTCGTCCTGGCCCTGATCTCGCACGATTCTGGCGGCGTGACCACCCGTGACGTCAAAATGGCGAACAAAATAAATGGATTGGGTTAGCGGTTAGGCGTTCTTCTGAGGCTTGGCCAGAAGTTCATTCAGGCTGTCTACCGTGGTCTGGATCTTGGCGATCTCGCAATCAAAAGCATCCGACCAGTCTCTCAATTGATCCGGAGCTTTTTCCAACCCACGTCCCAACTGCCGGAGCATAGTCCGGCCACGCTCGGAAGCTACCAGCACTCCCAAGCTGCCGAGACCCAGAACCGTCAATGGCAGATACCACCTTCGCATCGCAAGCCTTCCCGAAAGGAATAGATGCTTATCTGACGCATATTGTTACGGCAAGGTTCCACATTTTTTTGTACGAGGGTAAGTATCTTGCGTGGTGCGTGCAAGTTTTTGCATTTGCGGCGTTCGTATAATAATCAGCTACAGATATTCATAGGAGGCTTCATGAAGCAACTCTGCCTGGTTTTACTCCTGACTTTCGCTTTGGGCGCTGTCGGACAGGAGCGTCCCACCGTAACGGCGCGGGAGAATGCCGTGTTTGTAGGCGCCGATGGGAAGTTTGAGGCCGCCCCGGACACGGCGATCATCCAGTTCACCATCGCGGCTCAGGAGACGGGTTCGGAAGCCGCCTATGCGAAGGCGTCTGGCGCGGCCGAAAAGATGCGTCAGGCGATGCG
>DATLCI010000004.1:0-4810 GCA_035526435.1 Terriglobales bacterium | reverse complement strand
AGCCGGTCGTTAAAGCTGATGGCAAGATGTCTGACGCCAACACCATGCCTTACATCATCGACTCGGTCCGCGCGTATGCCACCGTAGGAGAGATTTGTGATGCGTTGCGTGAAGTCTACGGAACGTATGAAGAAGTGAGCGTTACGTAACGCCAAAATTCATTCACCACGACGACCAGGTGTTCGCACTTGCCCATGACGACTTGCGCGAGGTTGACCGGTGCACAGAGGCAAGGAGGAATAAACCCTTGAATGTTTCCTCCGTACCCTTCTACGCCTTCCGCTGCACCGATTCTCGTTCCTTTTTCTGATTTTGCTTTCTCCGTGTCTCCGTGGTGAATTTTGTTTTTTTAATCCCGACCAGCCCCGCTAAAATCAATTCCTCATGCTCCACGCCACCAACCATCTAAAGTCCGCTGACCCTGTCCTCGCCGCCATCATCGAGCGTTGCGGCCCGTGCGAGATCAATTATCGCGAGCCCGGCTTCTCGACGCTCGTTCGTTCCATCGTCTATCAGCAGCTAAGCGGCAAAGCGGCAGCCACTATCCTCAATCGCCTCATAGACGCTGCCGGCGGCAAGCTGACGCCGGATTCCATCCTGAAACTTTCGCCCGTCAAAATGCGCGCCTGCGGGCTATCTAAACAAAAGCTCACTTACATCCGCGACTTGGCTAAGAAGTCGAAAGCAGGAAAGATTGATTGGAAGGCGCTGCCGAAAATGACTGATGAAGACATCATCGCCACCCTTACCGAGGTCAAAGGCGTTGGCGTTTGGACCGTCCACATGTTCCTTATCTTTGCCTTGCGGCGTGAGAACGTTTTGCCTATTGGAGACTTAGGCGTGCGAGCAGCCATCAAGCGCGCTTACAAAACCCGCGGCACTAAGAAAGATCCTTTACCCAATCCCAAGCAGATGCAGAAGCTGGCGAAAAACTGGCATCCTTACTGCAGCATTGCGACCTGGTATCTCTGGCGAAGCCTCGAAGGCCCGGCAGAGATTTAGCTGACACGCCTTGCATCTGGCGGTATAGTCCCTCACATGCCAGACCACAAAGTCCACTTCACCATCCCTTACCGCGAGCTTGGCCGCTCCGACATCAAGTTCAAGGTGTACGCCCATGAGACCCACCAGCGGCGCGAGGACGACGAATATCTGATCGGCACCCTGATGGTCAGCCACGGCGCCATTGAATGGCGCTCGCGCAAGAAGCAGAGCACCATTAAGCTCGATTGGCACGATTTCGACCGCTATATGCTCGAAAAGAAGAGCAAGCGTTGAGGTCAGGCTTTTTGCTGTGACGTCTTTTTCTTGCTGCTTGCGGCGTTCGCTTCTTCGTGGGGGTCCAGCACGGTAAAATCAATTCCCGCTAAACGCGTAAACAGCTTTTCCACCGCGGTCAGCAATCCTTCCAGCTTCAGCTTTTGTCTGGCAATATCCGTCTTCTGCAACTCATGCAGCAGCGACTCGCACAGGCGCGTCGCCAAAGCGATTCGTTCAGCGTTCAAGTAGGACAAAACCGGAAATGGCTCCCGCTGTTCCTTCGCTTCCATCCAGCGTTGCAAAGCCCACGCAGTCGTCCGCACTTGGCTAATGGCGTCCCGGAAGTCTCCCAGTACCCTGGGATCGACCGTTCCGGACTGCATGAGTTGGTCCATATCTTCCAGCTCGTGCGTCACCTTCTGTAGCCGCTCGGCGATGGCGGCCGTGTCTGGTTTGACGACCGGCTCTGGCTGCACCGTCTTATCCGCTTCGATCAGCTTCATCCGGGCGCGCAGGATGGCCTCATCATCGTCCGTGTAGAAGCGATCGAATTGCAGTCCCATGCCGATCAGGGGATGGCACGTGGTAACGGTGCCCAGCACCTGCACCGTGGAATCCCCCAGCCGGAGAGTTATGCCGGCTGCGGTTCCCACCTTGAACGGATTAGAAACTTTCAGGTAACAGCCGCTCAGACTTACATCTTGGATCTCGGCGACGCGTTCTTCCTGTGAATTCACTCGCAGGACATTGGCGGCCCCACTCGCCAGGTACCGAGGCACGCGGCGGCGGACGTCGCCAGGGGCGTTCGCATCCATTCCGTCGGCGCTGGCGACGAAATCGTCAACGATGGTTTCATCTTTCAGACGCACTCCGAAGATATCGCGCTCCGGTTCCAGGCTCTTAAGGCCGATCTGCTTATTCCGGTTCGAACCTGGGCGGCCTACCCAGGCCACGGTGAATTGAGCTTTCCGGTGATGGCACTGCAAGGAAAGTACTGACCCTACCTCCGGGAACGCCGAGAAACCGCCGAGTCTTACGCCGGAATGGCTCACGTCCAGGGTATGCGCTACTTCCGCAAAAGGCTTTCCCAGACTGTCCATGCCGAAGACCCGCACCGGCAAGACCGACTTGACGCGATGATGTCGACGTTTTCCCATGATTGAACCCAGTCGCAACCGGCCCGATGAGGGATTGTAGATGAGCGACGCCCGGATGTCTCGGACGGCCTCTCCAGCGCTAAGTGTTGTTGTATCCTTATTGCATTGTGACTACCGACAGAAAGATTCGCGTCCTTGTAGCCAAGCCAGGCCTCGACGGCCATGATCGCGGCGCCAAGGTGATTGCCCGCGCTCTGCGTGACGCTGGCATGGAAGTCATCTATACCGGACTGCGCCAGACCCCGGAGATGATCGTGAATGCTTCCCTGCAGGAAGATGTCGACGTCATTGGCCTCTCTATTCTGTCCGGCGCCCACAATGCCATCGTCCCTCGCGTGATTGACCTCATGAAGCAGCACAAGATGGATGACGTCCTCGTCGTCGTGGGCGGCACCATTCCGGAGCAGGACGTGGACAGCTTGAAGAAAGCCGGCGTAGCCGCCATTTTTGGCCCTGGGACCCCCATCAGCACCACCGTGGATTTCATCCGGCAAAACGTAAAGCCCCGCGGCGTTCCGGCATGATTCCCGTTCATCCCTAAAACAAAGCTAACCGCGCGCGACGGCCTCCGTCTAAGTTGGCAGGCGGAGGTGCCTTTATGCCCAAGATTCGGTTGCTGATCTCCCTGATCACTCTCACCTGCATCGCTTCCCTCACCAGCGCGCAAGATTCCAATAAGTCTTACAACCGCGGAAGACATAACCTCAATATCAGTACCAACGACTCCGGTCCATCGGACTCCTGCGCTGACCGGCTCAACATCTACTCTGATGATTATGCTGACACCGTGCGCTCAGAAGAGTCCCGCAACTTCCCGAATCAGCCCTTGAAGGTGACCGCCTCTCGCAACGGCGGCATTCAAGTCCACACGTGGGACAAGGCGGAGATCTCGGTAAAGATCTGCAAGGCCGCCGCCGCGCGCAATGCGACTGAGGCCCGCGCGACCCTTGACCAGATCAAACTGAATGCGAATGGCAATGAATTGAGCGTCACCGGGCCCGACCGTGGCGGCAATCACGGCGACGAATTTACCTGGAGCACCGTGATCCTCATCAATGCTCCAGCGGGCGCCACTTTTGATCTCTCCGCGCATAATGGAGGAATTGCGCTGAAGCAATTCAACGGCAACGCGACCGTGGACACCGTGAATGGCGGGATCGCCCTCGACCGCAGCTCCGGCAAGCTGAACGTCCAAGCCCGCAACGGCGGCATCTCCATCAAGGATTGCGGCGGCAGCGTCAAGGCTGACGTTCAGAATGGCGGACTTCATATCGAACTCGCGGAGACTTGGAACGGTGAAGGCCTCCAGGCCAGCACCCATAACGGCGGACTCTCCATCGCTGTCCCTAAAAACATGCAGTCCGGCGTGGAGCTGTCACTCAGTCGGCACAGCGGCGTGGTCTGCCAGGCTGATGTTTGCAGCTCCGGCAATCGCTCCTGGGATGACGACGGATCCCGCACCATCCGCTTTGGCACCGGCAACACTGTGATTCGCGCCTCGACCGTCAATGGCGGCACCGTGATCAAGGAGCGTGGCAGCCGGGCCAGACTCTGATCATTGTTCCTGATCATTGTTCTCTGATCGAAGCCGGAGCCAGTGCTCCGGCTTTTTCTTTTACACTAGCTGCTCTCATGTTCACTCTGGATGATCAGCCGGGCGTCACTGTATTGCGACTTCGCTCCGACGATGGCACCAATCGCCTGACCCGCGCTCGCGTTCGCGAGCTTACTTCGACGATGGAGCATCTGCATGAACAGGCGAAGCCCCTGATCCTGACCGGCAACGACAAGTTTTTCTCGGCCGGAGCTGATCTTAACGAGATCTCTGAACTCCACGGCCCTAGCGCCTATGACTTCGCCTTGATGGGCCAGCGTCTCATGATGGCCGTTGAGCGATTTCCCGCGCCCGTCATCGCTGCTATCAATGGTTACTGCATGGGCGGCGGACTCGACCTCGCCCTGGCTTGCCACCTGCGCGTCGCGTCACCGAATGCCATCTTCGGACATCGCGGCGCTGCCCTCGGCATCATCACCGGCTGGGGCGGCACCCAGCGTCTGCCCCGCTTGATCGGCAAGCCTCGTGCTCTGCAGATGTTCCTGGCCGCGGAAAAGCTTCATGCGCCAGCCGCGGTTGATTGCGGACTCATCTCTCTTCTCGCCGACGATCCCGTGGCTGCTGCCCTCAGCATTGCCCGCTCCCGCATTGCTCCTGTATCGTAAAGAGTTTCCATCACCTTTATCCTCATGGCTGATAAGACTTTCTCTGTTTCCAACGCGCTCCCATCCAAGGTGGATGCCACCTCCCCGCGCTTTGAGAAAAACATGCGCGCCATGGCCGAACTCACCGCTGAGATTCACAACCAGGAAGAGGAACTAAAGCTCGGCGGCGGCGC
>DATLCI010000179.1:0-9849 GCA_035526435.1 Terriglobales bacterium | reverse complement strand
GGCTGTCCGCCGGAGACGCCATTGCCTTGCGAGGGTAGCTGCACCGAATGAGTCGCGTCGAACACCACCGGCGCGAACTCGCGCATGATGGAGAGCCCCCGCATATCCACGACCAGATTGTTGTAACCGAACGACGAGCCGCGCTCCGTGAGCACAACTTTGTCGTTGCCGGCTTCGCGAACTTTGTTCACTGCATGGCGCATGTCTGCCGGCGCAACGAACTGTCCTTTTTTTACGTTGACCACGCGTCCGGTCTTGGCAGCCGCGACCAATAGATCAGTCTGTCGGCAAAGGAACGCTGGTATTTGGATGATGTCCACCACTTCGCCGACTCGCGGGGCATCATGCGCGTCGTGCACATCGGTCAAGATGGGAATGCCAACGGTGTCCCGAACTTTTTTCAGGATGCGCAGACCTTCTTCCATCCCCGGTCCGCGGAAGCTGGAGAGAGAAGTGCGGTTGGCTTTGTCATACGACGCCTTGAAGATGTAAGGAATCTTCAGCGCCTTGGTCACGCCGGTGATGGCTTCGGCCATCTTCATGGCATGGGCCTCACTCTCGATTACGCAGGGTCCCCCGATGAGAAACAGCTCACCGCTTCCCATGGAGAAGTCGTGTCCCGGGACCTTGAATGACCAATCTTTAACGGTTTTCACAAGAATTTCGATCCGCTCTTAGCCGCGTTCGTCCGCGGTCAGCTCTGGTTATTTTTTCGCTCGCAGGAACATTTCTTTGGTCGCAGCTTCATTCAGCGCGCGTCGCGTGTTGCGATTGTTGTACGCCGCGCCCACGAAAGACTTGAACAGCGGATGCGCTTCAAGAGGCTTCGATTTGAATTCCGGATGGAACTGGCAGCCCAGGAAATACGGATGCGCTGACTGCGGCAGCTCCACGATCTCAACATAAGTGCCGTCCGGAGTGGAGCCCGTGATCTGCAATCCCGCTCCGCAGAGCAAAGCCTCATACTCGCGATTGAATTCATAGCGATGCCGGTGGCGCTCGCTGATCTCCAGCGCGCCGTAGGCCTTGTTTGCCAGGGAGTCCGGAGTGAGTTTGCAATCCCAAGCGCCCAAACGCATAGTGCCGCCGAGTTCGTCGATGCCACGCAGCTCGCGCAGCTTATAGATGATGCGATGCGCGGTGCCCTGGTCGAACTCGCTGGAGTCCGCGCCCTCGAGAGCGCAAACATTGCGGGCGTATTCAATGCACGCGGTCTGCATCCCCAGACAGATACCAAAGTACGGCACCCTTTGTTCGCGGGCATAGCGGATCGCATTCAACATGCCCGCGATCCCGCGCTTACCAAAGCCGCCGGGAACCAGGATGCCGTCAAAGCTATCGAGTTGCGATTCGTAGCCTTCGCACTCCAGCCCCTCCGCTTCCACCCATACCACATTGATCTTGAGGTTATGGGCCAGCGCGCCGTGGACCAGAGCCTCTTTCAGCGACTTGTACGAATCCTCATACTCCACATACTTCCCAATGATGCCGATGTTGACCGTGTCCTTAGGGTTATAGACGCGGTGCACCAGGTCTTCCCACGCCGAGAGGTCGCGATCCTTGATGGTGCCTTCCATCCGCAGATACTTCAGCGTGAGAGTGTCCACGCCTTCCTTCGCGAAGACCAGGGGCACCTCGTAAATGCTGGCTACGTCTTTCGCGGTGATGACGGCGTCTTCTTCCACGTTGCAGAAGAGCGCGATTTTCGACTTCATGTCCTTGGAGAGGAAGCGATCCGTGCGGCAGAGAAGAATGTCAGGCTGGATCCCGATGCTAAGCAACTCTTTCACCGAGTGCTGGGTGGGCTTGGTCTTCAATTCCCCAGCAGCGCCGATCCATGGCACCAGCGTCACGTGAACGAAGACCGTGTTGTCGCGCCCTAGCTCCTGGCGCATCTGGCGGATGGCTTCGAGGAAGGGAAGCGACTCAATGTCGCCGACGGTGCCGCCTATCTCCACGATAGTGACATCTACTTCCTGCGCGATCTTCTTCATCGCCGCCTTGATCTCGTTGGTGACGTGCGGAATGACCTGCACCGTCTTGCCGAGATAATCTCCGCGGCGTTCCTTGGTAATGATCTGTTCGTAAATGCGTCCCGTGGTCCAATTGTTGTCGCGGCTCAGCTTGGCGTGGGTAAAGCGCTCGTAATGTCCAAGGTCGAGGTCAGTCTCCGCGCCGTCGTCGGTCACGAAGACTTCGCCATGCTGGAATGGCGACATGGTCCCGGGGTCCACGTTGAGATAGGGATCGAACTTCATGATGTTGACTTTGAGCCCGCGAGATTCCAAGAGGCAGCCGATGGAAGCCGCCGCCAGACCTTTGCCCAAAGAGGACACAACACCGCCCGTCACGAAAATATATTTCGCCGACATCGATACCTCGCCTTAGATTGTGTGTTGGAGTTGTGCGTCGAACCGCAGTAGGGGTGCACAATCAATTATGGCAGAAAACTTGAGAGATGCAACTGGGTTTGAACAAAGTAGCGGTTTTTGTCCATTTTTGCATCTAATTTAGGGCAGACTTTAGCGACGATGAAATCCATCCTCCATTTGGCGCTCCTCCTGGCCTTGATGGCCGCACCGGCCTTTGCCCAAGCGCGTTCCAAGCGGCTGATACTCAAGGACGGGTCGTACCAGTCCGCCACTAAGTGGGAGGTCAAGGCGGACCGTGTCCGCTACTTCAGCGCGGAACGGTACATGTGGGAAGAGTTGCCGACTTCTCTGGTGGACTGGACGGCCACCGAGAAATTCGAGAAGGATGTGGCCAGCGGCCGGATCAAGAATGATGCCGATGACCCCGATCCCAGCGTGGACACTCCCGACGAGCCCGAGCCGCCGACCGTAGCGCCGGGGCTGCAGTTACCCGATGCGGGCGGCATCTTTATGCTCGATCGTTTTAAGGAACAGCCTCGCCTGGTGGAAGTTATTCAGAATGGAAGTGAGATCAATCAGGAGCGCGGCAAGAACATCTTGCGTGCAGTGATCAATCCCATTCCCAGCGGTCCTAAACAAACCGTAGAGTTGAGAGGCCTGAAAGCCTCGGTGCAATCGCACACCTTGCAGCCGGAATTCTTTATTAACGTGAATTTCGACGAGCATGACGATGCCTCGGCACCGAAGCTGCCCCCCGGCTTTGACCGCTTCCGCGTCATTCGGCTGCAGAAAAAAGATAAAGACAAGCTGCGTATCGTCAGCAACTTGAAATATTCGCTATTGGGTAATGTGAAAGAGCAGCGCGAACTGGTACCCACCAAGTCTGAGCAGCTAGCCAAGGACTGGATCAAGATAACGCCACTGCAACCGCTGCCGCCGGGGGAATACGCCGTCGTCGAAATGGTCAGCGACAAACAGATGAACCTTTATGTATGGGATTTCGGCGTGGACCCGAAAGCGCCCGCCAACCGCATGACCTGGTCGCCACGCACCGTGGAGAAGACGGAGACTGGCACTAAGGAATCGCCGGTGTTAAAGAACAAGCGTCAGTATTGAGCCCCTCAGGATCGGGCCCTGAAAAAGATTATCGCTGCAGGCCTTCCGCGGTAAAGGTAAGCGTCTTCGTCTTCTGATCGGCAGGAAATTGCGGCAATGGCTTTCCGTTGTAAGAGATCTCTACCCCCGGAGCATTGCCGACAGTCAGCACCATCTGCTTGGCTGCGCGGAATGAGCGGGTGGCGCTGGCCGGGATCTCACCCTGCATCAACACTTTTCCATCGTCGCCGGTCAGTTTGATCCACGAGCGCTCGCGCGCATAGATCTCGACGCGAAAAACTTGGGGGTTCGCCGCGGATGCTTCTTCGCGGGCGGCCCCTGTAGCATTTGTCGAGTCTTTGCTTGCGTCCATTTTTGCCGTGTCAGGTGCAGTCTTTACCGCGACTGGCTCAACCTTCGATCCAGTTTCAGCTTTGACCCCGGAAGGTTCAGGCTTAGCAATGCTTGATTGCGGCGTTGCGGAGGCCGGAGCTGCGCTGGACGGCGGCGGCACCACCACCTGACTTGTTGGCGCAGCTTCGACCGAACTGGGAGCGCTAGTGGTGGCGACCTTGCTTCCAAAGAATTTCCAGCCGAGCGCGCCGACCCCCAGCAAGCAAATGACGATGATAGCGGCACGCATGAAGCCGGCCGCTTGAGCTGGCTGAGACTCGTGCTCAGCCGTCCCCGCCGACGCTTCGATATGACTGACTACGTCCCCGTACTGAGCCGAACTGTTGCCATTCGTCGGTTGCTTCTGAGTCTTCTCCAGGAAGGCAGCTTGAAAATCAGTGACGGCTTGTTCCTCGTCAATGCCCAGGAACTTCGCGTAAGCGCGAACGAACCCTTTATTGAAGATCCCGCCAGGAAGCTTGGCAAAATCTTCCTCTTCCAGCGCCCGCAGCATACGGCAGCCGATCTTGGTGGATTCCGCGATCTCTTCGAGCGAGATGCTGCGCATCTCGCGTTCGCGCTGCATCCTCTCGCCAAAGCCGCCCATTGTCCGGACCTCGTGAATTTCGCCAGGCCATAGCGCGGCCTGAGTCGCCTGTGGATTCATGGAATCAATCTGTGGAAAACCGGTGGAAAGCCGAAATCATAGGTTGGAAGGTTGTTACTGTCAAACCTAAAATCTCCCCTATCCTTAAGGTGAATAAAGAGTAAACAGACCCACCGCCGGAACGCTGGTATCTTATTGCTCCACATCTGCCCAAGTTATGATTTGGCGATGCCGGAAAGCTGCGCATATAATGTCGCATCTCCGGACGGGAGACAGGTTTTCTCTACATGGATGAGTTTGCCACCACCGGCAGGAAGCGGCATCTGGAAGAGCTAAGCATCTTTCATGACGTAGCCAAAGCCCTTACCTCGTCTCTCGACCTAGATGCGGTGCTGCAAACGGTGATGGACAACATCGCCAAGTTCTTTAAACCGGATACCTGGTCACTTCTCCTCGTCGACGAACAAAAAGAAGAGCTCTATTTCGCCATCGCCGTGGGACCCGCGGCCGATACCCTTAAAACTCTGCGCCTGAAAGTCGGCGAAGGCATTGCCGGATGGGTGGCCAAACATGGCGAGTCGCTCATCGTGCCAGACGTTTACACCGATCCTCGCTTTGCCAAACGCATTGACGAGATGACGAAGTGGCAGACGCGGTCGATGATCTGCGTACCGCTGAAGTCAAAGCATCGCGTGCTCGCCGTCATCCAGCTCATCAATAGTCCGCTCGACAGCTTTGGCGAGAGCGAGATGTTCTTCCTGCACGCACTCTGCGACTACGCCGCCATCGCGATTGATAACGCGCGCGCCGTGGAGAAGATCCAGGAACTTACCATCACCGATGACTGCACCGGCCTCTACAATGCCCGGCATCTTTACAAGACGCTCGAAGCTGAGGTCTATCGCTCGCAGCGCTTTGGTTACGAGTTCAGCGTAGTGTTCCTTGACTTAGACCACTTCAAGCAAGTCAATGACGTGCATGGCCATCTGATCGGCAGCCGACTGTTGAGCGAGATCGGTTATCGAATCAAGTCGACCTTGCGCCTGATCGATTACGCCTTCCGCTATGGCGGCGACGAATTCGTAGTCTTATTGCCTCAGACCAGTAAGGACCAGGGCATCGTAGTAGCCAAGAGGATCCGGGAAGTCATCCGTAATGCCCCCTTTGTGCTGGAAGGCATTACCTTGGATATTCGCGGCAGCTTTGGCATGGCCAGCTACCCGGAAGACGCCAAGAGCGCGCATGAGATCATCCGCCAAGCCGACGAGATGATGTACATGGTCAAGAACAATACCCGCGACAATATTGCGGTGGCCCAGCAGGGAATCATCCGCTAGCCCCGTTCAACCGCCAATTTCTACCACCCGCTGCACATCCTCGCCGCGGATTGGCAAAGTGCTAAAAACCACTGCATTTGGCCTTACAATAGAAGGGCACATCGAGCCTCATTCTGAAGCCCTGCCAGCCGCGGTATCCCTCAAGTACCAGCTTGCGTGAATCGGATTGACGTATCTGAAAAATTTTAGGAGGACAGGTACTTTGCCTTCCCGCGAAAAATTCTTGTTCACGTCTGAATCAGTGACTGAAGGCCATCCGGATAAGATCGCCGACCAGATCTCTGACGCCATCCTGGACGCTTGCCTGGCCCAGGACCCCATGAGCCGCGTGGCTTGCGAGACCCTCACCTGCACGGGACTCGTTGTTATCGCCGGCGAGATTACCACCGAAGCCTATGTCGATTTCCAGTCCATCGTGCGCGGGACCGTTTCCGCTATCGGTTATGACAACGCCCTGTATGGATTCGATTCCAACACCTGCGCCGTGATCAGCACCATCAACAAGCAGTCTGGCGACATCGCCATGGGTGTGGATACCGGCGGCGCCGGCGACCAGGGCATGATGTTCGGCTATGCCACGAACGAGAGCGAAGACCTGATGCCGACGCCCATCTCATTGGCCCACAAGCTCACCCGCCGTCTCTCGGAAGTCCGCAAGAATGGGACCCTGCCTTACCTCCGTCCGGATGGAAAATCTCAGGTCACGGTGGAGTACGATTCCAACCATCGCCCCGTGCGCGTGGATGCAGTCGTCATTTCGACTCAGCATGCGGAGACGGTCGACAATCAGACTTTGCGCAGCGACATCCTGAAGCAGGTCATTCAGGTCGCCATCCCTGCCAACCTCCTCGACGCCGACACCAAGTACCACATCAACCCCACCGGACGCTTTGTGATCGGGGGCCCCATGGGTGACAGCGGCCTCACCGGACGCAAGATCATCGTGGATACCTACGGTGGTATGGGCCGTCATGGCGGCGGCGCCTTCAGCGGCAAAGATCCGACCAAGGTGGACCGCTCCGCTTGCTACATGGCGCGCTACATTGCCAAGAACATCGTAGCCGCCGGTTTGGCCGATCGCGCTGAAGTCCAACTCGCTTACGCCATTGGCGTGGCTGAGCCTGTCAGCGTGCTGGTTGACACCTTTGGCACCGGCAAGATCGGTGAAGACAAGATCGAAGACCTCGTGCGCAAGAACTTTAAGCTGACGCCGAAAGGCATCATCGACTCCTTGAACTTACGCCGGCCTATCTACAAGAAGACCGCCGCCTACGGACACTTTGGCCGTACCGGCGATCCTGACTTCACCTGGGAGCAGACGGACAAGGCTGCGGACTTGCGCCAAGGCGCGGGCATCGAGTCTAAGGCGGCCAAGAACTAAGCGTAAAAAGAACCGGGGTGCAGATAGCGTTTGCAGTAAAATATCTGCACCCCTATTTATTGCCATCACGCAGCGATTCACAATCTAAAAGACAGGAAACACCGAGAAAATTATGGCTACCAGCACCGCGACCACCGTCGCCTGTGACATCAAGAACATCGAACTCGCCGAACAAGGCAAGAAGCGCATTGAGTGGGCGAACCAGTCCATGCCCGTGCTGCAAAGCATCCGCAAGGATTTCATCAAGAACCAGCCGCTCAAGGGCATCCGCGTCTCCGCCTGTCTGCATGTGACCACCGAGACCGCGAACCTGATGATCACGTTGCGTGATGGCGGGGCCGACGTTGTGCTTTGCGCTTCCAACCCGCTTTCCACCCAGGATGATTGCGCCGCGTCGCTGGTGAAGGATTACGGCATTCCCGTCTACGCCATCAAGGGCGAGGACAACGACACCTACTACAACCACATCATGGCCGCGCTGGATCACAAGCCGCACATGACCATGGATGATGGCGCCGATCTGGTGAGCACCATGCTGACCAAGCGCCAGGACGCGATGAGTGACATCATCGCCGGCACCGAAGAGACCACCACCGGCGTCATCCGCCTGCGCGCGATGGCCAAGTCCGGCGAGCTCAAGTACCCCATCATCGCGGTGAACGATGCGCTGACCAAGCACATGTTCGACAACCGCTACGGTACCGGCCAGTCCACCATCGACGGCGTCATCCGCTGCACCAATGTGCTGCTGGCAGGCTCCAAGTTCGTCGTCGCCGGCTACGGCTGGTGCGGACGCGGCCTCGCCTCACGCGCTAAGGGTATGGGCGCAGACGTCATCGTGACTGAGATCGACCCAACGAAGGCGATCGAAGCGGTCATGGACGGCTTCCGCGTGATGTCCATGCAGGAAGCGGCCAAGATCGGCGACATCTTCGTCACCGTGACCGGTAACAAGAACGTGCTCGCCAAGGAGCACTTTGAAGTCATGAAGAACGGCGCTGTGGTCGCCAACTCCGGCCACTTCAACGTCGAGATCGACATCCCCGCGCTGGAGAAGCTTTCGAAGTCCAAGCGCATGACCCGCGAATTCGTGGAAGAGTACGCGATGGGTGATGGCCGCAAGATCTATTTGCTCGGTGAAGGCCGCCTTATTAACCTGGCCGCCGCCGAAGGCCACCCCGCCAGCGTGATGGATATGAGCTTTGCCAACCAGGCCCTGTCGGCTGAGTATCTGGTGAAGAACCACAAGTCGCTCGAGAAGAAGGTCTATGCGGTTCCGGTGGACCTCGACAAGAAAGTCGCGAAGCTGAAACTGGAATCCATGGGAGTGAAGATTGACCGCCTCACGCCCGAGCAGGAAGAGTATCTGGCTAGCTGGAGCGAAGGCACCTAGCTTTATTGAATGGATTACGAAAAGGCAGCCTTGTAAAGGCCGCCTTTGTTTTTTCTCTTGAAACTCCCAACTAGAAGCTAGAAACTGGTTCCTATGCATATTAATTGGAGAAAGGTTCCCGCTGAACAACTCTCCCCGCTGATTACCCGCCGATGCGTTCACCAGGCCGGCATGACCGTCGCCCGTTTTCAATTGAAAAAAGGCGCCGTGGTCCCGGAGCATCATCACACGAATGCCCAGGTTACGAATGTGCTGACCGGTGCACTACGGTTCGATATGGAAGGGAAGGCCTTGACCGTTCGGGGCGGCGAATCCCTAACTATTGAACCAAACATTCCGCATGCGGCCGTCGCCGAAGAAGATTGCGAGGTCCTCGACATCTTCGTTCCCGAGCGTTCCGATTGGATCGCGAATGATGATGCCTACCTGCGCTCGCAAAAGGCGAAGGTCTAACGGCTGGCATGACCAGAACCATTAAAGTTGGTCTGTTGCTGTGGGCGCTGGTTGCGCTGGCCGTGGGAAGCTCGGGCGTGATGGCGGGTTATCCCGTACGGGTGGCCCAAACTATCGGCGCGGCGCTGTTATTCGCGCAGGTCATTTTCTTCTTCCTCTCCAAAACTTTTCGGACCACGGTGCTGAGGTGGAGTCTGCGTTCCCTCACATTGTTCCAATCCTGGCGGATTATTCCCGGCACGCTCTTCCTTTATTACTATTACGCCCTGGGACAACTGCCCTTCTCCTTCGCGGTGATCGGAGGATACGGCGACATATTGATCGGACTCACCGCCATTCTTATCTGCCCACTCGGCACCGCCGACGGTCCGCGCTTGCTTAAGATATTGCTGGTCTGGCAGATATTTGGGTTACTTGACCTGCTGTTTGTGATCCGCGCGGGCTTCATGGCAAGCTTGGCCGACCCGGCGATCATGCGCCCGCTCACGCACCTCCCCCTCATTCTGCTGCCGTTGTTTTTGGTGCCTATCACGCTTTTCGCTCATTTTATTTCTATCGCCGGGCTCATCCAGCGGCTTCGGCGCTGACGCCGACAGCCACTCGCATTTCGGTTTACAATCTCGGTTTGCATTTGGTTTTTGTTTTGACGCTTGTTTTGACGCTTGCATTGGTGTCCCGATGAAAGAGATTGCTTCCTCGGCTTTGAACACGGCGTCGCAACGCGGCGCCAGTTACTGCGACGTTCGCATCGTCGATGATCGCCAGCGTGCGCTGATGACCAAGAACGGTACAGTCGCACATGCTGCTGACTCGGAAAC
>DATLCI010000173.1:0-5498 GCA_035526435.1 Terriglobales bacterium | reverse complement strand
GCGCTCTGCAGCATCCCCATTTCCACAAAATCACTCGTGGAGCGCGCAAAGTAGTTGTATTTGCCGCTGGTAACCGAATCCTGAGGTAACCACAGAAATCCGTCGATTGCCCCGGCGTCGATCTTCGCTTGCAGCGCGGTCTTCGCCTCCGCGGAGATGTCCGGGCTTAGATCGACCGTGTACTGAAGGCTCGGAACCGAACCGTCGTTCTTCTTTTCTTCTCGATTGACCTCATCCTTCGTCGGTTTCTTCAGTAATTCATTTCGTATCGCCTCTCCGAAGGGACTGTTCTCGGTGGCAATCACGATGTGTCGTTTACCTTCTGCTTTGCGCATGGACAGCAAAGAAGGCACAACGGCAAAGCCGAACATCATCACCGGCGTGATGATAGTCATGATGATGAATGCCTTGGTGCGCACCCTCTCCAGGTACTCCCGGCGGGCTACGATCCACACGTGTTTCAGGTTGATGTTAGACATTGGTTTTACCCACCACGTCGATAAAGATCTCTTCCAGGGAAGGTTCCATCACTTCAAAGCGGCTCAGCCTTGACTTGCCGACCATCTCTCGCAGCAGCGGCTGCGGATCAGACCCCGGCACCAGCACCAACTGAATGTGGCCTTCATAATGGTCGAGCTTCTGTACCATCGCGTTGTTTTTCAGGAACCCAGGGTCGAAGTCACCCTTCTCCTCGAAGGCCATCTGCACCGTGTTTTTCCCGTAGCGACTTTTCACCGCCTTCAGATCACCTTGCAGGACGGCTTCCCCCCGGTTCACCAGACAGATCGAATCACACAACTTCTCCACCTGGTCCATGCGATGCGAGGAGAACAGCACGGTACGCCCTTGCCGATTCAAGTCCAGCAGCACGTCTTCCAGCAGCTTGGAGTTCACCGGATCTAGTCCGGCAAAGGGCTCATCCATGATGATGAACTCTGGGTCGTGCATCAACGTGGTGATGAACTGGATCTTCTGCTGCATGCCCTTGGACAATTCGTTGGTCTTCTTCTGGAACGACCCGGCGATCTCCAACCGCTCTCCCCACGCCAGGGAACGCTTCTTAGCTTCGCTCGCGCTCAACCCGTGCGTCTGTCCCAGAAAGATCAACTGGTCTTGGACCTTCATCTTCGCGTATAGCCCGCGCTCTTCGGGCAGATAGCCAACCCGTTCCAGCAACTCGCGACGAAACGGTTCGCCAAACATCTGTACGCTGCCGGAATCGGGATAGGTGATTCCCATCATCATGCGGATGGTACTGGTCTTCCCCGCGCCATTCGGCCCTAACAGCCCGAACATCGTTCCCGAGGCGATATTGAATGACAGGTCATCGACCGCCACGAACTTGTCGTAGCTTTTGCGGACGCTGTTCAGCTCCAGTGTGTTCATTGTGTGTTCCGGATAGCTCTCACTACGTATTTCTACGCCCCTGCCGCGAAAAAGTTTCAGCCGTCCATATACGATTCGATCCAATTCCGCACTACTTGGCGACGGGCATCCAGTGGTTCGAAGCGCACCCCGATGGTCGAACTTGGTTCCCGGCGCCAGCAAATCTCGGCCGGCATCGTCACCGGCGATTCGCCGGGAAGCTCGAATGACACTTCCACCTTCAGCTTACCCGGCAGCATGTCCGGACTCTCCAGAGACATCCCGCCACCTGAAACTTCCTGGCTTACCGTGCTGATGTGGCGTCCATCTACCCGGATGCCCACCGTGATAGCTACCGGAATGCGCACATAGCGGCGAAACTCGTGCAAAGCCAACAAGTAAGTCGCGCGCACAGCTTTTAGAGCATTCGAACGTTCCAGCGGGTCCGTCAGCACGGCGTTGATACCGTATTTTGAGAACTTCATTGCGTTCAGCATTCCCGCGGAAATCCCATATAGCACGATACCGCGGTTGGAACGGGACTCCCGCGCCGCCTTGAGCACGCTATCGGCCTCCGGGTCTTCCAGGCGCAGCACGCAGCCCTCGAACTTTTCCTTCAACAGTGTGTTCGCCGCGTTCTGGTCCACCCGGCGCGTTTGGATCTGGAATGGTTTGAACACGTCGGCCAGTAGTTCGGCTTCGGCGTCGCTTAGTCTTACCAACGCGATCCGGCTGGAGGGCTTGATGGACGTGGAGGGAGAAGTGCTCATAAGTCTTTCAGGATACCTTGAAATCTTGCTCGGGTCAGGCGGTGGTCTTCTTCGATCTAGAGGAATTGATCACGCAATTGCGGCCGGCCTGCTTCGCCAGGTATAACGCGCTGTCGGCCGCCGAGACGACCTCGTCCCGCGTGACGCCAAACTCAGGATACTGAGCCGTGCCGGCGCTCACCGTTACCGGTCGCGGCACCCCGGGGAAATGCCAGGTCTCGATCGCGCGCCGCAATTTGTCAGCTACTTCCATAGCGCTTTCTGCGTTCGCCTGTGGCAACAGGATGGCGAACTCTTCGCCTCCGAACCGGCAGACTACGTCCCCCTTGCGCAGATGCTGTTGCAGGATAGTGGAGACCTGCCGCAGGACTTCGTCGCCTAACAGGTGGCCGAACTCATCATTCAATTTCTTAAAGTTGTCGATGTCGAGCATGATCACGGACATCTCGGATTTATACCGCTGTGCGCGCTCCAATTCTTCCACAATACGCATTTCAAAGAATCGCCGATTGAAGATGCCGGTCAGGCCATCCAGGTAGGCAAGCTGTTTCGCGCTTTCGAAGTGGTGGGCATTCTGGATGGCCGCGGCACAGATATCGGCGACTGATTCCAGCGGGGTGATGTCTGATTGCAGGAATGCGCCCGGGGTCTTGCTGTCGAGCACCAGCACTCCCAGCTTTTCTCCAAAGAAGATCAAGGGAACGCACAGCTCGGCGCGAGCTTCGGTATAGCCGGGAATGTAGCCCGTGGCCCTTGAGACGTCATTCTGCAAGACTGATCTCCCCAACTTCAATGATTCTGAAGTGAGTCCTGCCTCGCCGGGGATCTCGTCGCCGGTGGCCAACAGCGGAGTCAGCTTGCCGCGATGGGCTCGCAATAACAATTGGCTGCCTTCCAGGAGCAAGATGCTCACATGATCGGTGGTAAAGCGTTCCAGGATGGCCACACAAACTTTTTCCAGGAGCTCATCCAGCTCGATGAGCGCAGTCGTTTGCCGGGCGATCGCATTGATCGCTTCCATCTGGCGCGCTCGTCGCTGCTCCAGTGAATACAGTCTGGCGTTCTCGATTGCGATGGAAGCTTGCGTCGAGAACAGCATCAGCAGGTCAATGGTCTCGTTATCGAAGAAATTAGGACGCGTACTCTGCATGTCCAGTACGCCCACTACTTCGTCCCGGATGAGCAGAGGAATAGCTAGCTCAGAGCGCGTGGTCGCCACGGTATTGATATACCGCGGATCGTTTCGCACATCGCCCGCGTAAACCGGCCGCTTCAGTCGCGCGGCGCTTCCGGTGAGCCCTTCGCCCATCGGGATTCGAACGCTCTCTGTCCCCGCGCGGTTGAATTGCTTGCGGACGTAGAGGTCATTACGCAGGGGGTCATATAGCAGGACAGCTCCATTGCCGATCTGGAAGTAATCGCGCACGATCTGGAGGATCTGCGCCAGCACTTCATCCAGGTCGAAAGTGGACATGACTGCCTGCGAGGCGTCATACAAGATGGCGATCTTCTGCATGGTTCCTAGTGGGATTACGTTAGCCGATTCTAGCGCGGAACTGGCATTCCCACCCTAATAAACCGTACTTAGCTGGATAAGGTCGGGGCCTGAGCGAGTGGCATCCCCGCATCGTGTATTTGTTACCATCCGGACGTGCCCCAGCTTGATACCAAAGTGATGTACGTCAAAGGGATAGGGCCTCGTATTGCCGAGATGCTCGCACCCAAAGGCATCGAGACCGTCGAAGATCTCCTCTATTATCTGCCCTTCCGCTATGAGGACCGGGTCAACCCCCGCTCCATCGAAGAACTCAAGCCCGGCGAGATGGCCAGCGTCGTCGCGGAAGTGCGCACCAGCATGCTCTTCCGCACCCGCAAAATGCCGCTGTTCGAAGTCAACTTCGGCCAGGGACGCACCCGCCTCAAATGCCTGTGGTTCCACGGCGGGTATCTCAAGGACAAATTCAAGCCGGGCCAACTGGTCGCTCTTTACGGAAAGGTGGAGGCGATCAAACGCGGACGCAGCGGCGGATTGCAGATCATCCAGCCGCAATACGAGATATTGACCGAGCCCACCACCGAGACCGGTATCGGCGCGGAAGCGGCGGAGCGCGAAGCCGAAGCCAAAGTGGAGCAGTCGCTGGAGATCGGGCGTATCGTTCCCATCTACGAATCCGCCGCGAACCAAAAACTTTCTTCCCGCTGGTTCCGTCGTGTCATTTTCGGCGCCCTCCAGTCCCTCGGCGGACGCATGGAAGATGGCATACCGCGCGTCGTCCGTGAGCGGATGAAGCTCATGGAGCGCGGTCCCGCCTTCGAGCAAGCCCACTTTCCGCGCATCGGGGAGAGCATGGCCGACCTCCAGGCAGCCCGCACTCCTGCCCACGTCCGCCTCATCTTCGAAGAGCTTTTCTTCCTCGAAGTAGGCCTCGAGCTAAAGCGCAAGCGCTTGCGCGCGCGCCCCGGTATCTCCTTCGATCTCGATGACAAAGTGCGTCACGCCCTGAAGAAGTTTCTCCCCTTCCATCCCACCAATGCCCAGAAGCGTGTCCTGCGTGAGATCGCCGACGACATGGAGCATCCCGCGCCCATGCGCCGTCTGCTGCAAGGTGACGTCGGCTCGGGCAAGACCATCGTCGCCCTCGAAGCTGCCGTCATCGCCATTGAAAATGGATATCAAGCCGCCCTCATGGCGCCTACGGAGATTCTAGCGACTCAGCACTATCTCTCCGCCCGGCGCTTACTTGAGCCGCTCGGCTATCGCATCGTCTATCTATCGGGCTCGCTCGACCTCGACCAGAAGCGTCGCATCCGCCGTCACATCATGCAAGGCAACGCCCAACTGGTCATCGGCACCCATGCGCTGATCGAAGAAAAGGTCGAGTTCGCGAAGCTCGGCCTGGTCATCGTTGACGAGCAGCATCGCTTCGGCGTGATGCAGCGCTTCAAATTAATGAAAAAGGGTACGGCGGAACCTGACGTATTAGTGATGACCGCGACTCCGATTCCCCGCACTCTCGCTCTCACCATGTACGGCGACCTCGACACCAGCGTGCTTGACGAACCTCCCCCCGGACGTACGCCCATTACTACTCGCCGTCTTCCCGATACGCGCTCGGCTGAAGTGTGGGATTTCGTACGCAAGCAGGTCAAAGCCGGGCACCAAGCCTACGTCGTCTATCCCGTGATCGAAGGCGTGGAGGAGGCGGACCTAGTCGGCCTCAAGCCCGAAGAGGCCGAGAAGGCGAAAGGGAAGTCGAAGCTGGGTCTCAAGGCCGCCGTCCACATGTACGACGAACTGCGCAAGAAGCAGTTTCCGGATCTACGCGTCGGCCTGCTGCACGGCAAGCTCGACGCCGACGAGAA
>DATLCI010000167.1:0-9592 GCA_035526435.1 Terriglobales bacterium | reverse complement strand
GGTCTTCCATCATCTTCTTGCGCTCGTGCATGCTCTCGGTCACATGGAGCTCGTGCGCCTCCGCGTAACCCAGTCCTCGACCATGGATGGACTCCGGGATGATGCCGCAGACTCTTCCGCCGTGCTGATGTACCGCGCGCGCGACCGCGCCCATCAGCCCCACCCGGCATCCCCCATAGACGAGCGAGTGCCCGCCCTGTCCGATGAGCCTGCCGAGGGTCTCAGCGGCAGCGAAAAACTCCGGAGCCACCGCGTCGCTTGAGGACATATAGACACAGATGGTCTTCTTTTCTAAAACAGCCAGCGACACAAACAGGCCTCCCCGGGAAACTCTTAAAATATGTCTCAGCGATGGTATCGAACTTTCAAAGTCATGATCGCGGCCAACAGTAAAAACGTAACCGCGTTCGCCACGATCACCGGCATAGCGCCCAGCATGATGCCGTACGTGAACCAGAAAATAACGCCCCCGGTGAAGATCCCTAGGTAGCCCCAAGAGAGGTCTTTGGCTGATTTCTGCTGATAGACCGCGATCAACTGGGGAAAGAACGAAACGGTGGTCATAGCACCGGCGATAAAGCCAACGATTTCCGCGGTCTGAGAGGAAAACTTCATAGCAGTCAGGAAGAGCAGTATATCCGCGCTTCGCGGAATCCAGCCGTCAACTATTCGTGGGCGGTCTCGAGTCTATCCACTTTGCGCAGCGCGGGGAACAGCAGCGCCCACATGACCACGACGATCACTGAACCTACGCCGCCGATCACCACGGCGGGGATGGTCCCGAACCAATGCGCGGTGAGGCCGGATTCGAATTGTCCGAACTCGTTAGAGGCGCCGATGAACAGCAGATTCACCGCGCTCACGCGTCCGCGCATCTCGGGCGGCGTCGCGATCTGCACCAGCGTGGAGCGGATGATCACGCTGACCATGTCCGACGCTCCCAGCACCAGCATGGCAACGAGTGAGACCCAGAAGCTGCGCGAGAGTCCGAAGACCACGGTAGAAATGCCAAAGATAGCGACACACCATAACATGATGGCGCCAGCTTTTTTTCGTATGGGCCGGAAGGCGACCAGTCCGCCCATTAATCCTGCGCCAACGGCCGGAGCCGAGCGCAACATGCCGAGTCCCCACGGGCCAACGTGCAATATCTGGTCGGCGACCACCGGCAGCAGCGCTACCGCACCCCCGAGCAGTACCGCAAACAAGTCGAGTGAAATGGAACCCAGGATGATCTTCTTCTCCCACACGTAGCGGAAACCAGCGAACAGCGTATGGACCGAAGTTTCCTTGTGCTCCATGCGTCCGGTGCGCACGTGGAGCAAGGTAATAAAGATGAAAGTCGCCAGATAGAGAACGGCGCCCACTCCGTAAACCAATATCGGACCATTCGCTATGGCGTAAATCCCGCCGCCCACGGCCGGGCCGAGAATGGTCGCCAGCATGAAGACGGACGAGCCCCACGCGACGGCGTTGGGAAAGTGCTCCTTCTTCACCATCTGCGGAAGCAGCGATTGGCTGGCCGGGCCTGAGAAGGCACGGATGATGCCGGTGAGCACGAGGATCGCGTAGATGGGCTCCACGGTATGCGCGCCGCGCAAGACGTAGGTCAGCAGCAACAGTGAACAGATCAAATTGCCGAAGTTGCAGAATTGCAGGATGCGGCGGCGATCGAAGCGGTCCGCCGTATGGCCGGCGGGAATAGATAAAAGGATGCCGGGCAAAAACTGCGCCAGGCCAACGTATCCTAATGACAGTGGGCTGCGCGTGATCTCGTACACCTGCCAGGCAATTGCCGTGGACTGCGCCTCAGTGGCAACGATGGAGAAGAGCCGGGCTAGCTGGTAGAAACGGAAGTCGCGATACTGGAACGCGGCGCGGCCGTGCGTGGTAGAGGATGCGTCGGCCGGAGAAGACATTCCTTACTATATTGCCATGCGAACGGACTTCTGACGATTACAACTGTTGCAACTCCGGCTGGGTACGTTCGTTAGTCACGTTGCCGGTGTTCAGCGTCGTCTTGGGCTCGAAGAGCATCACGTGGACCTCTTCCGCCGCAGTCGGACAATGCTCCACTCCGCGAGGCACAATGAAGAACTCGCCTTCACGCAAAGTAATGTCACCATCGCGCAGCTTCATCACAAAGCTGCCTTTCACCACCAGGAACATCTCGTCTTCATGCTCGTGGTGGTGCCAGGTGAAGTCGCCTTTGAACTTCACCAGCTTCACATATTGGTCATTCAGCTCCCCCACGATCTTCGGGCGGTAATGCTCGTTAAACAGCGAGAATTTTTGCTGTAGATTCACGACTTCCATCGCTCTAGTCTAAGCTGGGGTAGGGTGCGGAGCAACACATAGCCCTCCGCACAACTCAAAACTAAGCATGGAAATCTCCTGGTTCTTCATCATGGCGTGTATCGCTCTCGGCCTCTGGGGGCTGGCGCTGTTCAGCGCCCTCTTCGGTCCAGACTTGGAATACAAGCTGGTGAAGCCGTCACAAGATCCGGAGTCTCCAGAGTTCCTGAACATCCTGGAAGCCGTGACCGACGCCAAGATCCGCTCGCACTCCAAGGCGACGGTTCTGACGAATGGCGAGAATTTTTATCCGGCGCAGCTCGAGGCGATCCGCAATGCGGCGCACAGCATTCATTTAGAGGCGTACATCTTCCAGCGCGGGAAGATGGCGCAGCAGTTTCTTGACGCGCTGATCGAGCGCGCCCGCGCGGGCGTTGAAGTGCGGCTGGTGGTAGATGGCATTGGTAGCTTCTCCACCCGCATCGCCTATTTTCGCGACTTCTGCGCCGCCGGGGGACACTTCTGCTGGTACCACCCATTGCGTTGGCACACGCTCTTCAGAATGAATCATCGGACGCACCGCGAGCTGTTGATCATAGACGGGAAGGTCGGATTCATAGGTGGAGCCGGGGTTGCCGACCATTGGATGCACAAGAAAGGGAAGCACCCGCGCTGGCGAGACACGGTCGTCCGCGTGGAAGGCGAGATCGTGGCCGGCTTGCAATCCACCTTCCTGGAAAACTGGCTGGAAGGCACAGGGGAAGCGCTGGCCGGCACCGAATACTTCCAAGCGCCCAAGGCGACGAAGTCGCAAGCGATGGTCGTGAACAGTACTCCTTCGGTAGGAACCTCTTCCCGGGCGCGCATGCTGTTTCAGCTGCTGCTGGCCTCGGCCAAGGAAAGCATTGCCATCAACTCGCCGTATTTCCTGCCGGACAAGAGTCTTCGTCGCGCGCTGACCAACGCGGTGCAGCGCGGGGTGAAGGTGCAGATCGTTCTGCCGGGGAAGAAGAGCGATCACACGCTTACACGGACTTCGAGCCGCCGGCTTTACGGCGACCTGCTCACAGCGGGCGTGGAGATATACGAATACATGCCCACCATGATCCATGCGAAGGTGCTGATCATAGATAACCGCTGGTCAGTGGTGGGTTCCACCAATTTCGATAACCGCTCGTTTGGATTGAACGACGAAGTGAATCTCGCCGCCTGCGACAAGGCGCTGGCTGCTCGCCTCACCGAAGACTTCGCCCAGGACATCGCCGACAGCAAGCGCATCACCTATAAAGAATGGGCGCGACGTCCCCTATGGGAGCGCATGCAGGAGCTGCTGGGCTGGGTGGTGCAAAGGCAGCAGTAGTGTTTGTTCCTCAGGCGATTGCGCCCACCCGGGATTGCGCTTCCGGCAATGCTTTCATCGGCTGCACCTTGCCATAGGTCAGCGAACGCCATAGCCACTCCACCGGACCGAACTGGAAGTTCTTGAGCCACCACGCGCTGAAGGGGATCTGCGCGGCATAGATGGCGAGAGACAGTACCAGTCCCCACGTCGAACCCATCTTACCGAAGTAACCGAGTCCCCATCCGTATCCATAAAAGATGGAGGTAGCGAGCAGGGTGTGCGTGAGGTAGTTGGTCAGCGCCATGCGCCCTACGGGCCCGATCACCGAGAATTTCTGACGCCATGTCGCCGAGCGGTAGGTCAGCAGCGCGATACCGGCGGCATAAAAGAAGAAGGTATAACCGCTGAAAGCATTCAGCAGGTTACGGACAAATTGTGAAACCGGGATATTGGGGGTGGGAGGCACGAATCGTATCAATCCCGCGATCAGGCACGCCAAGCCGAACCACATGCATTTCCGCAGGAAGGGGAGGTTCGCTTCCACGTCCTGGAAGATGCGGCGCTTTCCCGCGTACAGACCCATCAAAAAGAGGTGCAAAACGAAGGTGAAGTAGCCCAGCGTGCCCCAATCGGCATAAAGCTCCAACCATTGGCGAGCGCGCAACTGGGTAGCTTCCGTGAAGGTACCTGTACCCAGGATGCGGACCTCTTCCTGCATCTTTTGGTCCAGTTGCAGCTTCGCTGCCTCCCGCTGCGTCTTCTGCCAGTCCTTAAGCTTTGGGGAAGGTGCCGGGTGGGGACGAAAGACGGGCACTACAGAGCCGACGAAGGTTCCCAGGATGATCGCGAGAAAAAAACCCTGCAAGATCCTTCCCAGCACCTTCACTGAGAGGTTCCTAAAGAGCAGCAGGATGAAGCCCACCAGGGCGTAGGTATGCAGGATGTCGCCGAACCAAAACAGGATAAAGTGGGCCGTGCCGAACATCAGCAGCACCAGCAGGCGCCGGGTGTAACGCGGTACAACACTTATGCCTCGGGCCTGGGCGCGCATCAACTGCACTGAGAGACCTAGCCCGAAGAGCACGGCGAACAGCGAAAGAAATTTAACCTTGATGGCCCACAAGATGAATTGATCCACGCCCTGGTCGAGCGGGGTCAAGCCCGGCCAGTCGGCACCAAAGCCGAAGTAGGCGTTCATCGGCAGGCTGTAGCCCTTCATGTTGGCGATAAGCACGCCGAAGAGCGCGAAGCCGCGCAGGATGTCGATCAACTGGATGCGCTCGAGCGCATTGACCGGGGTAAGGGCTTTTGCCGTTTGCGCCACCGGCTCGTCCATTGCCCCCGCGACTACCGCCAGGTTGTTGTCAGCCATGGCGGTGGATTGTATGTCAAAAACGCGCCGGCCCAGCAAAGTTTGTGATTAGACGCGCTCGGCCACGATCACCGCCAGGGGCGACTTCGTGGCCATGATCTGCTTCAGCTCAAAGCCCGCTTTCTTGAACAGGTTGCGATACTCAGCTTCAGTACGTTCCCGCCCGCCGGGCAACATCATCATCTCAATGTCCATGAACTTTGAAGGGTGGGGATCGTTGCCGGGAGGAACCACGCCCTCCAACAGGATCACTTGTCCCTTGGTCACACCTTCAAGGGCCGTATGTATGGTCCGGAGGATGGCAATGGACTTTTCATCATCCCAGTCGTGGATGATGTGCTTCATGATGTAGGCGTCGCCACCTTTGGGCACCGCTTTGAAGAAGTCGCCGGCCTCCGCCTTGGCGCGGTCGTCTAGCTCCAACTTCCTGATAGTCGCATTCGCCCCGTCAATGACATGCGCCTGGTCCATGACGATGCCCTTCATCTTTGGGTACTGCTTCAAGATGGAGGTGAGCACGAAGCCGTGTCCGCCGGCCACGTCGACCAAAGTGTTGATGTAAGAGAAGTCATAGGCTTCCAGGATGGCCGGCATCACGCGCGCGCTCAGGCTGGTCATGGCGGCATTGAAACAGTCATTCTCCGCCCGGTCTTTCGCCAGGGCAGTCCAGCAGTCTTCATTGCTGTCCACCTCGGTGGCCATCTTCCCGGTCTTGATCACCTCCAGCATGTGGGAGTACATGCGGAAGTGCCAGGGATCGGCGAGAAAACGGATGGCATCACGCATGGAGCCCGGCTGGTTGGAGCGCAATTCTTCAGAGATGGGTGTAAGCGCGAATTGCCCGAGTGAGACTTCCTTGAACACACCGATACTGGCCAGGGTCCGCATGGTGCGATAAAGGCAATCTTCATTGACTTCAGTAGCCTTGGCTAATTCCTTGGTGCTCTGCGGCCCTTTGGCCAACAGGTCGGCGATGCCGAGACGCGCCACCACATTCAATGCGGCCGATGCGGCAAATCCAAAACCGATCTGCATCAGGATGTCAGAAGGATGGGGCTGAGGAGCTGAAGTGGGCGTTGACATGGGAAGAACCTCCGGGGTGAGAAGGATGCGATTATACAAAAAAGAACGGCGCGAGTTGAATCGCGCCCTGGAACCGTGACTTGCAGTTCCTGGTTATTTTTTGGCCGGCTCCATGACCATTGCCGGGGTCTCGGTATGCGAGAACCCTAACCATTTGCCTTTGCGCTTGACCCAAGTGGAGGTCACGTAGGAGGTGACCGGCACCTTCTGCCCATCACATTCTCCCTCCTGCGTCGCCGTGAAGGTCAAGATGACTGCGTCCTGGTCAATGCGCGACATTTTCTGCTTGGAGAAAGAATAGCTGTTGATCTTGCAGTTGATCCCGGTGATCGCCTTCAGCATATCTGCCTTATTGGTGAAGCCCATGCTGTCGGCAAAGACCCCGTCGTCAGCCAGCAGGGTGGTGAAGGGCTGGAGGTCTTTCTTGAAGAAGGCGTCCCAGAGCGCCTTTTCCTTAGCGAACAGCTCGGACTGAAGTTTGGCATCAGCGGCGTTGTTTTGCGCTACGAGCGTCAGCGTTAACATCAGCATCGCGACGAGAATAACTATCTTTTTCATTATTACCTCCTGAATTCAGGCGAACATCATACGCCAACCACCAAGCAGCAAAAAAGGAGCGCCCGGAGGCGCTCCTTTAGGGGTCAATGACGCTTACTGCAGCAGCGGAGGCGTCCCGTTTTCCTTCTCTTCCGGTGGGATTACGACGGCAGCAGCTACTTTGTCGCCATCGTCGAGGTGCAGCAGACGAACGCCTTGCGACGACCGGCCTACTTCGCGGATGGTCTGCGTGTTGATGCGGATGATCTTGCCAAACTGGCTGATCACCATGCATTCACTCGTCTCATCCACTAGCATGATGGCGGAGACGTTGCCGTTCTTCTCCGTCGTCTTCACGTTGATCACGCCTTTACCCCCGCGCGACTGCAACCGGTATTCATCCACGTCGGTGCGCTTGCCATAACCGTTCTCCGTCACGGAGAGGATCAAGTTCGCGGTCGGATCATCGTCCTTTTTCTTGGCCGACTTGCCATTGGTCGTCGACTTCGGCGTGATAGCCATGCCGACGATGTAATCGCCCTTGTCGAGGTCCATACCGCGGACGCCGTAGGCGGGGCGGCCCATCGAGCGTACATCTTCCTCCTCGAAGCGGATGGCCATGCCTTCATGCGACGCCAGGAATACGATCTGGTGGCCGTCAGTCAGCCGGGCAGCTACTAACTCGTCGTCCGTATCAATGCCGATGGCGATGATGCCGCGTGACATCACATTGCTGAAGTCCTTGAGCTCCGTCTTCTTCACCGTGCCGTTGCGGGTCGCGAAAAACACGTAGCGGCCTTCTTCTTCCAGGTCGCGGACATTGAGGATGGCGCGGACCGTCTCGCCGGGTTGCAACGCGATCAGGTTCGCGATGGCCTTGCCTTTGCCCGCGGGGCCAATGTCCGGGATCTCATACACCTTCAGCCAGTACACCCGGCCGGTATTGGTCAGCATGAGCAAATACGCATGAGTGGAAGCAATGATGAGCTGTTCCACGAAATCTTCTTCGCGCGTGGACATGCCCTTGCGTCCCGTACCGCCGCGCCGCTGCTGCCGATAGATGGAAATGGGCGTACGCTTCATGTAGCCCGAGTGCGAAACGGTCACCGCTACTTGCTCATCGGCGATCAGGTCTTCGAGCGTGAGTTCGGCGGCTTCGTCCTGGATCTGGGTGCGGCGGGCGTCTTTCTCGCCGCCGTACTCCTTTAAGATCTCGTTCAACTCCTTCACGATCACGCCGCGCAGCTTCTTTTCTGAAGCCAGAATGGATTCGTATTCCGCAATGCGCTCGCGGATCTCGGTCAACTCAGTGAGGATCTCGTCCTGCGATAAACGAGTCAGCCGATGGAGTTGCAACTCCAGGATCGCGTCTGCCTGTATGCCGGTGAGTACGCCGGTATTGGCCGCGCCGGATTCAGCCAGGATCTTCGCCCACCCTTTGTCGGTGATGCGCAGTTTGGCGCCGATCAGTTTTTCTTTGGCCTCTTGGCGATTGGAGGCTCCGCGGATGATCTTGATGACCTCATCGATGTTGTCGAGCGCGATCTTGTAACCCACCAGGATGTGTTCGCGGTCCTTCGCCTTCGCCAGCAAGAAACTGGTGCGGCGGCGCACCACGTCGACCCGGTGGTCGATAAAGTGCTGCAGCGCAGCGATCAAACCCATTTCCTTGGGCTGACCATTCACCACCGCCAGGAAGATCATGCTGAAGCTTTCCTGCATGGAGGTGTGCTTGTAGAGCTGGTTCAGCACGATCTGGGCTTCGGCGCCGCGCTTCAGCTCGATCACAATGCGCATGCCGTCGCGGTCAGATTCATCACGGATGTCAGAGATCTCTTCAATCTTTTTCTCATTCACCAGTTCCGCGATGCGTTCAATCAGCCGCGCTTTGTTGACTTGGTAGGGGATCTCCGTTACGACGATGGCCTGCCGCTCTTTCGCCATGCTCTCCACCGCGGCTTTGGCCCGCATCATGAAGCGGCCACGACCGGTGCGATAGGCCTCGGTGATGCCACTCCGCCCATGGATGAAAGCGCCCGTGGGAAAGTCCGGCCCCTTGACTGTCTTCATCAACTCTTCCAGCGGCGTCTTCGGGTCGTTCACCAGCGTGATGGCAGCAGTCACGATCTCGGTAAGGTTATGCGGTGGAATGTTCGTCGCCATGCCGACGGCGATCCCGTTGGAGCCATTGATCAGCAGGTTCGGAATACGCGTGGGGAGTACGGTGGGCTCGGTGGTGGTGTTATCAAAATTCTCGACGAAGTCGACCGTGTCCTTGTCGATGTCCGCCAGCAATTCTTCCGCGATCTTGGTGAGCCGGGCTTCAGTGTAACGATAAGCTGCCGGCGGGTCACCATCGACGGACCCAAAGTTTCCTTGTCCATCCACCAGCGTATAGCGAAGCGAAAAAGGCTGCGCCATGCGCACCAGCGCGTCGTAAAGCGCGGCGTCACCGTGCGGATGATATTTACCCAGGCCTTCACCGACTACCTTGGCGCACTTCACATGCTTCTTGTTGTGCAGTAGGCCCATGTCATGCATCGCGTAGAGGATGCGGCGATGCACCGGCTTCAATCCATCGCGAACGTCGGGTAGCGCGCGCCCGATGATCACCGACATTGAATAGTCGAGGTAAGACTTCTTCATCTCCTCTTCAATGTTGATGGGCAGCACATTCAATGCGCCGGGTCCCATAGGCGGATTGCCGTCGCCGGGATTCTGCGGATTGTTGGGGTCTAACGGGAGTTGGTTTTGATCGTCAGCCATTCGTTTTTTGGCGGCGAGCCAGCGGCTCTATGCCATCCTTTATTCAGACTGTTTGCGAACCTCTTTGCAACGCACTCCAGAACGCAGTACGAGCCGGCCAGAAAGGCATGTCGAATCATCCCTTGGCCCTTGTAACTTGTTGCAATCACAGGAAGTTATGCTTTGAATGAGCAAGGAAGATTATACCACGGGGGATG
>DATLCI010000157.1:0-4926 GCA_035526435.1 Terriglobales bacterium | reverse complement strand
CCTCCGAGAACCCCGGCATCAATTCCAATACCGCCGCCTCCATCGAATAGCCGATCTCCATCATCAGCCAGCCCCCGGGCTTCAACGCAGCCTGCGCCTGGGGTATCAGTCGCCGATAGATCTCAATGCCGTGCTCGCCTGCGAATACGGCCACGTCTGGCTCATGCTCGCGAACTTCCTTTTGCACCTTCTCCCATTCCGTGCGGCCGACATAAGGTGGATTGGAGAGCACCATGTCGAACTTCGTTCCGCGAAAATCACTCAACAAGTCAGACTGCCCAAACTCCACGTATAACTTGAGGCGCTCCGCATTTTGCTGCGCCACGGCCAAGGCTTCGTGTGAAATGTCCACTGCGTGTACATCCGCCTCCGGCAATTCTGACTTCACTGCCAGCGCGATGCACCCCGACCCCGTGCCTACATCCACGATCCGCGGCTTTTCCCACTTTAGCTCGCGGACCTTCGTCACGGCTGCTTCCACCAGATGCTCGGTCTCCGGTCGCGGGATCAAAACCGCCGGCGTCACCTTAAGATCGACTCCCCAGAATTCCTGATGGCCGGTAATGTACTGCAAGGGCTCGCCGCTCGCCCGACGGGATACGCACTCCCGAAACCGCTCCACCTGCGCCGCGGTCAATTCTTCATCCCTATGCGCGACCACGAACGCCCGGTCGCGCCCCAGCACATGCATCAACAGCGTCTCCGCCGCCATCCGTGGCGGTCCGATCGGCTCCGCGCTCAACCGCTCGACCGCGTACGCTAGCGCTTCTCCAACATTCATTGCGGTCTTTGCACCATACAACGTGAAACTTGAAATCTGAAACGGGTCTTACACTCCTACCGCTTCCTGCTTCAGTTTTTCTGCCTGGAAGTGGGTCGTCAGTGCGTCCACGATCGGCTGCAGCTTGCCTTCCATGATCTCGCTCAACTGATGGATGGTCAGCCCGACGCGGTGGTCCGTCAACCGGTTCTGCGGAAAATTGTAGGTGCGGACCTTTTCGCTGCGGTCTCCGCTGCCCACCTGTTGCTTCCGCTCTTTCGCCAACGCTGCCTGCTGCCGGTCCATTTCCACTTCGTACAAGCGTGACCGCAGAACGCGCATCGCCTTCTCTCGGTTCTTTATCTGCGACTTCTCATCTTGGCAGCTCACCACCGTCATCGTGGGTAAGTGCGTGATGCGGACCGCCGAATACGTCGTGTTCACGGATTGTCCCCCCGGCCCCGAAGAGCAGAACGTGTCAATACGGATGTCTTTCGCCTCGATCTTCACGTCCACATCCTCGGCTTCCGGCAGCACCGCTACCGTGATCGCGGAAGTATGCACCCGGCCCTGTGTCTCCGTTGCCGGCACGCGCTGTACCCGATGCACGCCGCTCTCATATTTCAATTGCGAATAAACTCGCTGGCCTTCGATGATGGCGATGACTTCCTTCAGCCCACCCACGCCTGATTCCGAACTCGACAGCACTTCCACCTTCCAGCGCTTGCTCTCCGCGTAACGCGTATACAGGCGGAAGATCTCGGCCGCAAACAGGGAAGCCTCATCGCCGCCTGTGCCCGCCCGGATCTCCAGGATCACGTTCTTCTCATCATTCGGGTCTTTGGGCACCAGCAGGATCTTCAATTCCTCTTCTACGCGGTTTTTTCGTTCCTCTAATTTCGCCAACTCTTCTTCCGCGTACGTGCGCATCTCCGCGTCCGTCTCATCCGCGACCATCGTCCGGCTTTCGGCGATGCCCTGCGTCAAGTCCTTATACTCGCGGAACTTTTCCACTACCTCGGATAGGTCGCTGTGCGCCTTCGCCGTCTTCTGGTATCGCGCCGAATCATTCACGATGTCGGGCGAAGAAAGTGCTGCGGTCAGTTCTTCGTACTTTTTCTCGATCTGCTCTAAACGTTCAAGCATGATTTTCTCTCTGTTCCGGGATTATTATCCCGCCTCTTCTATCTTGAATTCTCATCATTGTCATCCCGAATTGTCATCCCGAGTGAGCCGCACACACCGTAAGCAGCAGTAAAGGGAGCATGACTTGGGCTTGCTTGCCCGTGTGGGACCAGTCCCGCAGGGAAGGCTGAATGCTTCATGTCACTGTAAGATTGGGAAAGGAAGTAGGCGGCGGGGAGCCGCTAGGCAAGCACGAGCCTGCCGCCAAGCTCTTTTTCCAGGATCATGGCTTCATCTAGCGCCTTCATCGCGCATTCCACTTGGTCATCGGAAGGCGGCTGGGTAGTGATCCGTTGCAGCCAGAGGCCGGGCTGCGTCATCAATGCAAACAACGACGACTGTTTGCGTGCCGCGTAGCGGATGATCTCGTACGAGACCGCCGCGATCACCGGCAACATTACGATGCGCAGCAGGAATCCTTTCACCAGCCCAAAATTCGGGAACAGCATATAGATGGGGATGGAGATGAGCATCACCGTCATCAGGAAGCTCGTGCCGCAGCGCGGATGGAAGGTCGGGAAACTCTGCGCATGCTCCACCGTGACCGGCTGCCCGCTTTCAAACGCAAAAACCGTCTTGTGCTCGCCGCCGTGATATTGGAACACCCGTTTGATGTCCTTCATCCGCGACGTCAGATAAATGAACGTCAGGAATAGCGCGATGCGGATCGTCCCATCGATCAGGCTCGTTCCAATCCGATTGTCCATGGCTGGATAGGCGTGGGTGATCCACTTGGCCGCGAAGAACGGGATCATCTTGTACATCGCAATGAAGAACCCCAGCGATAGCATGATGTTCACCGCTGCCAGCCATCCGCTGAACTCCAAACGTTTTTCCTTAGGTTGGTCCTTCTGCTCTTCCTCGAGCGCCACGTTCGCGGAAAACTGCAATGCGCGAAAACCCAACGTCATTGCCTGTCCTAAAGTCGCCACTCCGCGCACGAACGGCCAAGCCAGCCACTTACGCTTTTCGCTCGGACGCTCCAGCTTCTCCACGTGCGTGACCATCTCGCCGCTGGGTTTGCGGACGGCGATTCCCCAAGCGTGGGGCGAGCGCATCATCACGCCCTCCAAAACGGCTTGTCCACCCACCAGGGTGGTCTCTTCACCGCTCTCCAAAGCCGGTAAAAGCTGTAAAGCCGTGAGGAATTTGAAGTTATGTCGCCAGAATCCCATAGTTGTCTTAGATGGTTCCCAACCCTGTTTCGGTGCACGAGGGGTTACGGAACATTATCTCAGAATGGGTCAGCTTGTGCTATTTTGGCACTCAACCTATGCCAGACCTCAAAGCGAGCATCCATAGGGCCATCCAGGACCTCCAGGCGATAAAAGTCGACCTGGAAGCCGGAGCCAGCGCCAAAGCCTCCGTGTCGCAAAAGGAACGGGTCATTGCTGACCCGCAGGCCATGTTCATGTTGCGAGAGCTTAAGACCGAGGTGGACCACATGCGCCACCTTTTGTGGGCCTACATTGAGGCCCCAGACCACTCCACCCGGGACGTCGCTGCCCGGTTGCAGTCGGTCCGCATGCAGCGTGTCACGGAGATGTTAAAAGCCCTCGAGCCGGAAGTAACTAAGCCCGCCACCGCAAAATCTCCGGAGGCCACCACCTTCTTAGAACTGATCCACGATATTGCTCATAACACCCTCGACCGCCACCAGGCAGAGTAGGCCGCATCGGCGCCCTTCGATTTAACATCTGATTCTCCATGGAGGCGTTCGCCCAGCTTTGTGAAGCAGTTTCCGGAACGACTAGGAAGACCGTCAAGGTAGGCCTCGTCTCGGACTACTTCCAGCAGCATCCGGTGGAGGAATCTTCTCTTGCCGCGCTTTTCCTTTCGGGCAAAGCCTTTCCCGCCTATACGGAGGCCACGCTGCAAGTCGGCGGCTCACTTATCTGGCAAGCTTTGGAAAAGCTCACAAAACGATCCGCTGGTGCCATGACCACGGCGTATCGACGCTATGGAGATCTCGGCAGTGCCGCCGCTGACCTGCTCGCCCTCGATCCTCACGTTGACCTGCCCGTAGTCACTCTGGCCCAAGTGGAGGAAGCATTTCTTCAGCTTGCAAATGCTCGAGGACACGCATCGCG
Source organism: Terriglobales bacterium (assembly GCA_035526435.1). Classification (GTDB taxonomy): domain Bacteria; phylum Acidobacteriota; class Terriglobia; order Terriglobales; family Acidobacteriaceae; genus DATLCI01. The sequence continues at coordinate 891 of DATLCI010000157.1, read as the reverse complement.
TCTCGCCATCATCGAGCAGCTTCTGCAACGGGCCACGCCCGTAGAAGCCAAGTACCTCATCAAGATCATGATCGGAGACCTGCGCATCGGCCTGCGTGAAAGCTTGGTCGAAGATGCCATCGCTGCCGCTTATGCCCAGGATCCGGCGTCCGTTCGCCGCGCCAACATGCTGCTTGGCGACATCGGTCAAACGCTGCGTTTGGCCTCCGAGCATCGCCTGCGGGACGCGCGCATGCGGCTCTTCCATCCCATCGCCATGATGTTGGCGTCGCCCGTCGAAACCACGGAAGAAGCGATTGCATACTTTGATAAAGCCTTGGTGGAGGACAAGTACGACGGTATCCGCGCCCAGGCCCATATCGGCTTGACCGATCAGCAGCCGCGAATCTTCTCCCGCACCCTCGATGACGTCACCAGTTCATTTCCCGAAATCGCTCACGCCCTTCGGCGTGTTCCCGGGCCGTGCGTCCTCGACGGCGAGATCGTCGCCTGGCAGGATGGACGCGCGCTGCCCTTCAGCGACCTCCAGCAGCGCCTCGGCCGCAAGGCGCCCGCGCCGGAGCTGATGCGCCGCGTGGCCGCCGCCTATATTGCCTTTGACGTCCTTTTTACGCGCGAAGACTTCCTGATCGATCATCCGCTCGAGGTGCGTAGAAAAATACTCGATGACCTCTTTGCCCGGCTTCAACCCGAAACGCCTTACGATCCGGAGAAGAAATCTCAACCGCAACAGCAATTGTTTTCTCTCGCGACCTCGCGCGTACCCGCCATCTGCGCCACCATCATTGCCTCGCCCATTCGCCCGGCTTTTACCGCCGCGGAACTTGATCTGTTTTTTGCTGAGGCCCAGATGCGCGGCAATGAGGGGCTGATGGTCAAGGACGTGACTTC
>DATLCI010000151.1:0-4339 GCA_035526435.1 Terriglobales bacterium | reverse complement strand
CCGGCTTCTTCTCGCCGAGGGCGACCTTTACGTCATCCTCGATGGTGCTGCGACTCACCAACCCCGCGTGTTGCGCCACGATCTTGCCTTCGCGATCTATATAAAACGAGGTCGGCAGGCCCTGAACATCGCCATAAGCGTCCGCGACAGCGTTCTTGCCCTTGAGGATCACGTAATTCACGCCCATTTCCTTGACGAACTCCGCGATCTTTTCATTCTCGGTGTCTTCCATCGCGATGCCGATGATCTCAAAACCCTGGCTCTCATATTTCTTCTTGAGATCAATGAACCATGGCATCTCGATCTTGCAGGGACCACACCAAGTGGCCCAGAAGTTCACCAGTACCGGGCGGCCCTTGTAATCGGAGAGCTTCACCAGTTTGCCGTCGAGCGTCGCGAGCTCAAACTCCGGAGCGGCTTTGCCGATATTATCGGCCGCTACCAATTTCGCTCCGCCTAACGCAGCGTCACGTGAGCGTTTCGCCGTGCTGTAGATCATAGCGGCTACGGTAAAGGCAACAACAATCAGGACGATGGCGTTTCGTTTCACTAGGTAAACAGCCTTTCCAAACGGATCACAAAATCGTTGAGGAACCCAAAATACTGATTAAAGATGGTGAACTTGCCGAAGCCGATCAACAGGCCGATGAAGATCAGGAAAACTCCGCTCGCGACTTCCACTTTATGAAGATGTTGCCGGAATCGCGCGTAAAAAGCCAGGAAGCGTTCAATACCAAGCGAGGTAAGCAGGAAGGGAACCGCGAGTCCCAGAGAGTAGATGGCTAATAGCAGGATGCCCTGCGAGACTGTGCCCTGGGCGGCCGCGAGTGTAAGGATCCCCGCCAGGATCGGTCCGATACAGGGCGTCCAGCCAAAGGCAAAGGCGAATCCCACTGCGAAGGCCCCTAACGCATTCTTTCCCCCGGTGACGGAGTGCATGCGCTTATCCGCATAGAGCGCCTTGATCTGCAGTAATCCGGTGAGATGCAGCCCAAAGATGATGATGATCGCGCCGGCAACGATGGAAAGGACCGAATGATAGTTCTTCGTGACTTGCCCGATCTTGGTGGCGGCTGCGCCCAGCGTGATGAAGACCACACTGAAGCCGGCGATGAATGCCAGCGATTTAAACAGCACGGGAGCGAGCAGACCCTTCTCTCGAACTTGTCCGTCCTGCAGTTCGTCGATGGTGGTACCGGAGATGAGCGAAACGTAGCCTGGAACCAATGGCAACACGCATGGCGAGAGGAATGAAACGGTGCCTGCCACAAACGCCGCCACCGGACTGAGGTCAGTAGTCACTGAGTTTCATTCTAATTGAGCCTGGATTTGCTCCTTAAGAGATGTGGCGAACGGGAGAAAGGATACATTTGCGCGCGTCAGCGTTTTCTCAGGCCGCTCCACTCTTCGGTTATGACGATGGAGTTGCCGGGATTCGTCGGATCGTACTTCACGGAAGCCGGCAAGCCGATGCGGCAGGAGTGCAGGTCCACGAACTGGCGAAGGTAGGTCACGTCCTGAGATGCTTCATAGCCCACGCCGCCCACGTCGTACTGGTAGATCAGGAACTGAGCGGGCTTATCGCCATTCGTGACCTCTTGCGCATCAATCACAGTGCCATCGGTGATGCGACCGCTGATGTTGATGCGGGACCGGCGCTCGCGCTCAAGCTGTTCCGGAGTCTTCCTCCGTGAGCGGACCCAGTAGCCAACCCCCGCGCCTAGCGCAGCTGCGACCATCGCCGCGTAGGAAAGATAACGAAGAGAGTTCATGGCAGACGAAATCAGTACAACTGCAGGCGTGCGGTTACTTCTGTGCTTTCTTCCAATCGTTCAGGAACGTTTCCAGCCCGCGGTCGGTCAGCGGATGGTTGAACATCTGGTCCAAAACCTTGAACGGGATGGTCGCCACGTGTGCCCCGGCCAGGGCCGACTGCACGACATGCATAGGATGCCGCAATGACGCCGCGAGCACCTGCGTCTTGTATCCGTAATTGTTATAGATCTTTACGATCTGGTGGATGATTTCCATACCATCGTGGCTGATGTCGTCTAACCTTCCAATGAACGGGCTCACATAAGTCGCTCCCGCTTTTGCCACCAGCAATGCCTGGCTGGGCGAAAAACAGAGGGTGAGATTCGTCTTGATCCCTTCACCGGTCAGAGTCTTGCAGGCCTTCAACCCTTCGCGGGTAGTGGGAAGCTTCACCACGACATTCTTGTGCCACGAAGCGTAATCCCGCCCTTCTTTGACCATGGTGCCGCAGTCGGTGGCGATGACCTCGGTGCTGACCGGCCCATCCACCACGCTGCAGATCTCGAGGATGGTGTCCTTGAAACTTTTGCCATCGGTGTTCTTGGCAATGAGAGAGGGATTGGTGGTGACGCCGTCGAGAATTCCCAGGTCATGGGCCTCGCGGATCTCTTTCAGGTTGGCGGTATCGATAAAGAAGAGCATGGCAGAATAATTTTAACAGCGGCGCGAGCAGGCGACACGCATTTCTATTCCACCGTATTTCGCAGCGTCCCAATGCCCTCGACCGTGACTTCTACCACGTCAAACGACTTCATGGGACCAACTCCCGCCGGAGTGCCGGTTGAGATCACGTCACCCGGCTCAAGCGTACAAAATGCAGCGATGTAGCGCACGACGGTTTCCAGGTTGAAAAGAAACTCAGTAGTGTTGCCGCGCTGTTTGGGCTCGCCATTGAGGTGGGTAGTGACTTCCACGCCCTTCCAGATGTCAATCTCATCGGTAACGATCGGCCCGACCGGACAAAACGTATCGAAGCCTTTGGCGCGCGCCCATTGTCCGTCTTTTTTCTGTAGATCGCGCGCAGTCACATCATTCAAGCAGGTATAGCCACGGATGTAGCCGCGTACATCCTCATCATCGCGAAGCTGGCTGCAGCGCTTGCCAATGACCACCGCAACTTCGCCTTCATAATCGACCCGCTGCGTCAGCTTCGCCGAGGGAATGCGAATCACTTCTTCCGGGCCAATGATGGACGAAGGAGGCTTGAGAAAAATAAGCGGCTCCTTGGGGACCTCATTGCCTAACTCACTAGCATGCTCGCGGTAGTTGCGACCCACACAAAGGATCTTCGAAGGAGTTCCCGGAGCCAAGAGTTTCAATGCCGATAGCGGGGTCGGCTTCCATTGCATCGAAGGGGCGGGTGTTTCGGGAAACTCAAGGAGGCGAGTGATGGTATCCGCCCCGCCTTCGGTCTCAATGAGTCCGTAAACAGCGGTGCCCTCATGTGCAAAACGGCAATAGCGCATTATTCCGGCACCTTTTCTGTCGCGGGTTCTGACGACTTACCTTCATTGCCGCGCGCATCCACGGCGGTGACTGCATAAGAATAGGTTTTGCCGGGCTGCACTTCGGCATCGCGATAGGACGGCGTCTTCACCAACTCTTTATTGATGCGGGCGGGCTCGCCCTGACCTTCGCGACGGTAAACGTTATACCCAGCCAAGTCGGTTTCTTCGCTCGGTGTCCAGGTGAGGTCGATGGAACGTTGCGTATCCAGGCCGGAATAAACCGCTTGCAGCCCGTTGGGATGCCCCGGGGGGAAGACATCATGAGCATTGATCTCGGCCGGCGCGGAAGCCGTACCTTCGAATTCTGCCAGCACCCTGCCATCGCGAGAGAGTACCTGCGTCATGCCGACGACACGATACGAGTATCCGCGTTCCCAGATGAAATTTCTGTCTCTAATGGAAGCCGGCCCCGGCTTCGCTGACGCGTCGCCCACCACGGTCTCCGCCACGGTGCCTTCTCCCGGCAGCACTCCCGAGCGAATGACCCGGTAGGCATGGTTCGTGCGCAAACGGCCGGCGGGCGGTGGTTCCGCTCCCGTCCACTCGATCAGGATGCCATCGCGTTCCAGCGTGGCTGACGCCTTCTGCGCCGCAGGCATGCTGGGCGCGAGAAATATCGTCACCGCATTCGACGGGCCAGCGCTCCGACCCAGGTCATTCAAAACTTCCACGTTGTAATTCACAAAATCGAGGGCGGGATTTCGCAATGGCCCGCTTAGATCGTCAGTGTATGTGGCTTTTTGGCCTGCTACCGAAGGAACGTCACCAACTTTATCTTTGCAGTCCGATTCCGTTTGCGTGCGATAGCTACGACAGATCCGAGCGGTGGCACTACCGCGAATACCTTGACGGTCGGTAGTCTCGCGCGGTGCAGTCCAGGTGATCAGAACCTTATCGCCCTGACGCACCGCTTTGAGATCTTCCACCGGCTTGGGTAATCGTAAGGACGGAGGCTGAGGAGCGCCAGGCGTGCCGCACGCAGCTAGAACCACCATCACCAGACAGACGAGAAGACG
>DATLCI010000143.1:0-3249 GCA_035526435.1 Terriglobales bacterium | reverse complement strand
CCGCTGCCCATGATCTTCGGGTCCACTCCAGCGATGCCCCAATTGACGATGCGTCCCATAGGCTTAAGGCCGCGATCGACCGCGTCGCGATGCGTCATCACTATGACGGCGGCGCCACCGTCGACGATGCCGCTGGCATTGCCGGCGGTGACCGTTCCCTCTTTGCCGAAGGCGGGGCGCAGCTTCGCCAAGCCTTCCATGGTGGTCTGCGGACGACGATGGTCGTCTTCAGTAAAGGTCTCGCCGGTCGGCTGGCCCTTCGCGTTCTTCAGCGCGACGGGCGTGAGTTCTTCCTGAATGCGGGCTTTCTTGTATGCGTCGTCCGCGAGCATTTGCGAGCGCAGAGAAAATTCGTCCATCTCCAGGCGGGTGATGCCTTGCTCGCCGGCGTACTTTTCCGCGGTCTGCGCCATGTAGAGCCCGCATTGGGTGTCGAGCAGGCCCTGCATCAACGAATCCTCGAGCTTGCCTTGTCCCAGGCCGATGCCCCACCGCGCGCCGCGAACCACGAAAGGCGCTTGCGACATGGATTCCATCCCGCCGGCGAGAACGACTTTGGCTTCTTCCAGCAAGATCATCTGGGCGGCATTCACGATGGACTGCATACCCGAGCCGCACAGGCGGTTGACGGTGAGGGCGGGAGTCTCGATCGGCAACCCGGCAAGCAGGCCCACATGGCGCGCGCCGTAGTGCGAGTCCGACGAAGTCTGCTGGGCGTTGCCGTAAACCACGTGGTCCACATCTTTGAAGTCAACGCCGGAGCGCTTGATGGCTTCCTTGCCGGCGATGGCGCCGAGTTCCATAGCAGTAAAGTCGCGCAACTTTTCACAGTAGCGGCCCATAGGCGTACGGGCCCCGTTCACAATGGCGATATCAGTGATCTTCATGAGTTCCCTTGCAGACCGTAATAAGGATGAATGCAGCGTGGGGCAGCAAACTATTTAGTTTATCAAAATGATGGCTTTGCGTTCTGCGCGTCGGCCTATGCGGACGGCAGTTCCACGCCGAACTTCTGGCTGGCACGGCTGCGCAGCCAAGTCATCGCCAGGGCATGGTTGCGGAATACCATGATCTCAAAGCCGGTGACATCGGCCAGTGACTGCCACATGCGCGACATGCCATATTGCAGATCACCCGGCGCGGCCACGGCTACGAGCAAGCCGCGGCGCACCTTTTGCGCCAATTGAATGTCGAGATCGACGAGGGCCTGCACCCGGGCCGGCTCGACATTGAAGGCCGCGGCGTTGGTCTGGTCCACAAGTCCCGCGGCGAGCTTTCGTAGGCGCGCGTCGTCCCAGCGCAGGAGCTCGCGGGTGGCTTCGGTAAAGTCGGATCCGGTGACGTCGCCCTCACAGACGATGGCGGCGACAAGCCCACCGGCGATCTCGCACAGATGGGCAGGCATGGGCGAGATTTTAAACCCCTTACGCGTTTTTCGTTACCCATTTCTCGCGAAGCAAATGCAGTTCGAGCAGTCTCTCCAACCGCTCAGCATACGAATTGAGCCGCTCGCCTGCGGGTGAGCAGAGCTCCGCAAAATCTATGTTGTAATAGATAGATAGCTCATGTCGCATGTGAATCCCAGTCTTCGGCACCGCGCGATCATCGCCAAACGGCGGACGCGGGAGTACGCCATGATCGCCAAGGCGCTCTGGTCTACCGACCATCCGGTGATGGCGCACATCATTCCCATGCGGCGCTGCAATCTAAGCTGCACTTACTGCAATGAGTACGACGATTTCTCGAAACCGGTGCCGCTCCCGACGATGGATGAACGCATTGACCACCTGGGCCGGCTGGGCACGAACATCATCACCATCTCCGGCGGCGAGCCGCTGCTGCATCCCGAACTGGATGACATCATCCGGCGCATCCGCAAGAATGGCGCGATTGCCGGGATGATCACCAACGGCTATCTGCTGGTGGAGGACCGCATCAAGAAGCTCAATGATGCCGGCCTGGATTCGCTGCAAATCTCCATCGACAACGTGATGCCGGACGATGTATCGAAGAAAAGCCTCAAGGTGCTCGACAAGAAGCTGCAATTGTTGTCAGAGTTCGCCGAGTTCCACGTGAACATCAATTCCGTGGTCGGGGGCGGCATCCATAATCCGCAAGACGCGTTGACTGTGAGCAAGCGGGCGCTGGAGTTGGGCTTCACCTCCACCGTGGGGATCATCCACGATGGCGAAGGGCAGATGCGAGCGCTGCGCCCCGAAGAGATCGCGGTGTATGAAGAGATCATGACCTTCGAGAAGCAGAATTACTCGCAGTTCAATCACTTCCAGAAGAACATCGCCTACGGCAAGCCCAACGAGTGGCGCTGCCGCTCCGGCGCGCGCTACCTTTATATATGCGAGAACGGGCTGGTACATTGGTGCTCGCAGCAGCGGGGTACTCCGGCCACGCCGCTGGCCGATTACACCGTGCATGACATACGTCGGGAATACGTTTCAGAGAAGTATTGCGCACCGCAATGCACCATCAGCTGCGTACACCAGATCTCGTATATCGACCACTGGCGCGATCCGCAGAAGCCGCCGGCACCGTCATCGCTGCCGAGTGCCAAGGTGAAAGAAGAGCAGAGCGAACTCGTGCAGATCCGGTGAGCCAGGCGGTAGGCGGTAGAGTGAAACTGTAGTGCAGCATCAGCATTGAGCATCTAGCATCCAGCCAATCGAGAACGCAGCAGCGAGCCAAACCCGTGCTCATACGCACGGGCACTGGTAGCGGGATTTTCCGTATTCTTTGTAATCCTTCCAGAATCAACACGCTGGCTTCTTTTGAAACCCTGGTTTTTATCTGCGGTTACCCGGGTTACTTAGTGGTTACTTTAGAGACGTTGCGCACCCCTGGGGGCTGACCTAGACTCCGCGGTGTAGGCAGTTCTGGGGGAGGGCTGCCGCGGCATCCAATGGCCAAAACAGGTCACTGGGTGCCTTCTTTTTTTGGTGGCGGTCTCTCTTCATTGAACCGGGTCTCCCGTCTACTGCTTGCGTCTTTCCCGGAACCTCCGCATCTAATCTGAGTGTTAGGATAGTGGTTCTGAGATTTGAGCTGTAAACAGCTCCCCTATCTACTTTATTCAGGAGAAAGCGCAATCATGGCGAGCCAGTCAGTCACCGAAGTCACCGATTCCAATTTCGATCAGGATGTATTGAAGTCAGACCAGGCCGTATTGGTGGATTTCTGGGCAGCATGGTGCGGACCGTGCAAGGCCATCGCTCCGCTCGTCGATGAGGTCGCGGA
>DATLCI010000133.1:0-5239 GCA_035526435.1 Terriglobales bacterium | reverse complement strand
ATGATCGATCATCGCCACAAACCGATGCGCCAAACTTGCGATATCGCACGCCCCACCCGATCCCGGCAGCTTCACCATGCCGTTCTTCCCCACCACCTGAGTGGAATTGAGATTGCCAAAGCGGTCCACCTCCGCCGCACCCAGAAATCCCAGGTTCACTCGGCCTGACTGCAACAGTGACATCACGCCCATCATGTCCAGGCATTGCGTCGCATCCTTTACATTTGGCGGGTCGGCCATGGTGTAGATCAACTCCGGCGCCGGCGTCGTCCGGATGATCCCATTCTCAAACAGTCCTACCGCATTCGGCGCATGGGTCTTCTTCGCGACCACAAATGCGATCAGCGGCAACCGCATCCCCACGAACACGACCTCACCGTCCTTGATCTCGCGCGCCGCCGCCGCCACCATCAACTCCCCAAGGGTGTAGCCCCGCTTCGCCGAATTGTCTGTCGCTACCGTCAATATTTTATTGAATGTCATCCCGAGCGAGTCGCGAGCAACGCGAGCGGCGAGTCGAGGGACCATGCCTTGGCCTTTGTACTTGAAACCTTTTCTTCATTTTCCCGTAAACACCGCCGCCCGCTTATCAACATACGACGAGATACCCTCTTTCGCATCGTCGCTTTCAAACAACAGCTGCTGGTTCTCTCGCTCCATCGCCAGGCCTGATTCCAGCGGGACCTCCCAGCCACTCTGCACCGCGCGCTTGATCCGTCCCACGGCATACGCAGCTTTGTTTGGCGGACAAAACTTCCGCGCATACTCCATCACCCGCACCATGAAGTTGTCTTTCTCGAATATGTCGTTCACCATGCCTAGCGCTTTCGCCTCTTCGAACGAGAACGTGCTGCCCGTCACCATCAACTCGATCGCCTTTGACTTCCCCACCATGCGCGACAGCCGCTGCGTCCCGCCTGTCCCCGGCAGCACGCCCAAATTCACCTCCGGCAATCCGATCTTCCCCGCATCTTTGCGCGCAATGCGGATGTCAGCGGCCATCGCCACTTCCAGCCCCCCGCCCACGCAATGTCCATTGATCGCCGCGATGACCAGCTTGGGTGTGTTCTCCAGCCGCAACAGCATCTCGTTCGCGTGCAGGCAGAAGTAGTATTTGAAGGTCGGGTCGGCGCCTTGCAGCATCTTGATGTCGGCGCCGGCGCAAAAGAATTTTTCACCTGCGCCCGTGATCACGATCACGTACGCGCTGTCATCCATGCGCGCCTTCAGGATGGCCGCATCCAGTTGCTGGTTCATCGCGTAGCTGTAGGTATTGGCCGGCGGATCGTTCAATTCGATCACCGCTACGCCATTCTCCACTCGGTAATTGATCAACTGCTTCGTAACTTCTTCGCTGATTGTGGCCATCGTTCGCACTCCCTGATCGCTTGCGCTGCACTGCGTCGAACCTTGCATTGTAACAAGCGCCGCAGCGGAGGAATTCATTTGAGCCGCGCCTCTTGGCTCACTCGGCGGGATGGCATCCCCTCCATTGGCCTCAAGGTCTAACTATCTGGAAACCAGAAAAGGAGTTTGCTCTCATGGCAGACAACAAACAGAATCAGCAAGGCAAGAATGACAAGACCAACGACGCCGTTGGTATGGCCGACCAGAACAAACAGCGCGGCAATACCGACATGGAGACCCAGGGCAATCGTGGTCAACAGAGCGGACAAGGCAACAACTCCGGCGCCGAACGCAACCAGGGCGACCGCAACCTGTCCGGCGGCTCAGACCGCATGGACACCGCTGGCGATGCCTCCCGTGGCTCCGGCAGCGGCAACACCGGCGGCGGCAACCGCCAGGCCCAGGCTGGAACGGACCGCGAAGCTCAAGGTGGAAAGAACCGCGAAGCTCAGGGCGGCAAGAACCAGGAAGCCCAGGGTGGGACGAACCGTGAAGCGCAGGGCGGCAGCGGCAACCAAATGGAGAACAGCTCGGACCGTCAGGGCAATGATATGCAGAAGCGCCCCAGCGGCTCTGGCTCTGACCGTGAAAAAGGACAGGAAGATCGCGGCAATCGCGATAAGCGACCGGCGTAACTAGGCCTTCCCCGCCCGCGCAAAGAAAATGGCGCGCTGCTTACCCAAGCGGCGCGCCTTATTCTTGTCAAAGAGAATCGTTTGTTCTTACTGCTTTTTCGCACTCACGACCGCATTGGATTGCGGTCCCATGCCAAACTGTTTCAAGATCACCAGCTTGGACTTTCCTTCGCGTCCGCCCGGCAGGAACAGCAGACGGTTCGCCGGATCGTAGGCCAAACCATTCCCGCGAACGGCGCTCACCATCTCTTCCTGTGCGGTCAGCCGGCCCGCGCTCACGTTGATCAACTGCACGTAGCCATCGGCCGCGCCCGCGATCAGCGTATTGCTTTGCGGCTCCAGCCACAGGGTCGTCGTTCCCGGCGGCGCCGCCACCCGCGATATCTCCCTACCGCTATCGGCTTCTACCTGGAGCACCGCATATCGCACCGCTACGAATAGCTGCCTTGAATTCGGCTCGAAGACCAGCCCGGTCGGCTGCGAAGCGGTCAGCTTGATCCGCCCCGCCACCTGGTCCGACGATGGATTCACCGCCACGATCTCCGCGGTCTCTTCTACCGTCACATACACCAAATTCTTTTGCGCGTCCCACGCCAGCTTCTGCGGACGCCCGCCCACCGCCACCGATTCGCGCTCCGCATTCGCGCTGCCCATCGCCGACGTCGCTACAAACGCCACCGCGCGCTCGAGCGGCAGCGTCACTGCCAGCTCCCGGCCCTGCGGCAACAGTAGTAGCGATTCCGGGGAATGCTCCAGCCCGATCACGCCTTGCACTTGCCAATCCTTGCTGCTGATGACCACGATGCTGTTGCTGCCCGCCGCCGCAATGTACACCCGCGCATTCGCTTCATCCACCGCGATCCCGCGCGGGTCCGCCACGTTATTAACCTGCGCCACGAGCCGCCGCTTCGTGGGCTCGAAGATGTCCACCGTATCCGCGCCCTGGTGCGCCATCACCAGGTGGCCGCTGGCAAAGACCACTGAATCAAAACCCGGTGTCCCCGGCAGATCCAGAATGGCGATCTGGCGAAGCGTGTTGGCCTTCTTTTGGGCAAAACCAGCGGTCGTAAGCAGGATCAGGGCAGCGCAGACGGCGTATCTCAGCGTTCGCATGTGGAGTCCAGGGGGTAGAGTCAAAGGGGTATTTGCGTCCAGCCAATGGGATGCAGCCGGACCGCCTGCTGCTGCCTCGGCTCAAAAGCCATTTCGGCCTCTGATCTCAACCTTCGCCTGTCATCCTGAGCGAAGCGCCAGCCGAAGGCGAGCGCGTAGTCGGAGGACCTATGTACTTGCCTGTCATCTTGAGCGCAGCGCAAGAAAGTTGGGGGCTTTAGCCCCCATAAAACAAAAAACGCCAGGGACTCAGCCCCAGCGTCGAGAAACCAGAAACGAGAAACTCACTCCGCGATATTCAACACCCGCTTGAAGCTGCCCTTGTCGTTCATGATCTTCTCTTGCAGCAGCGTGATCGCGTAGATCAACTGCTCCGGACGCGGCGGACAACCGGGCACATAAATGTCCACCGGGATCACCTGGTTTACGCCCTGCACCAGCGCGTAATTATTGAACACTCCGCCCGACGTCGCGCACGCGCCCATCGAAATCACCCATTTCGGCTCAGGCATCTGCTCCCAAAGCTGGCGGATGACCGGCGCCATCTTCTGCGACACCCGCCCCGCAATGATCATCAAGTCCGACTGTCGCGGTGACGGACGAAACACTTCGGCGCCAAACCTGGCAATATCAAATCGCGACGCGCCCATCGCCATCATCTCAATAGCGCAGCACGCCAGCCCAAACGTCATCGGCCAAACCGAGCTCTTCCGCGCCCAGTTAATGGCAAAATCCAGCGTCGTTAGGATCAGCCCTTCCGGCTGCTCATTGCCAAACGTCACCCGCTTCACCGTGGTCGTACCGTGCTCGGATCCCACTAGGTTCTGGAAGCGCTGCGTGCCTTCGCTCTGGGGCTCTTGATTCATAGCTTTATTTTAGACCTCTACTTCCGTAATGCCAATCTCTGCGACAAATTACCAATTTCCTGTGTCAATATAGATGTCTATGTCCAAGAAAACGAATCACGCCCGTAAGCTTTCCCCTGAGGCTCAAGCCGCGCTCAAAAAGCATCGCGAAGCCATGAACGCCCGCCAAAACCCCGGCTCAGACCCCGTCGCGGAGCAAACTTCCGCCCGCCGCTCCGTCAATCAAAAGACCAATCAGGTCTTCAAAAAGGGCGGACAGTAGGACTTTCGATCCAAGCGGTTGAGTACTAACGGACGGTCTACGAACAACGCCCTACGAACCAAGGCTTAACGGTTGCCTCTGACCGATTGGTCAATTACTCAATCGCCCGATTTCCAAATTACTCATTCTTTCCCGGCGTCCCGTCAGCCCCAGTTCCTTCACCCTCTCCCGCACCTTCTCCATGAACGCCGGCCCGGGATCCGGCTTCTGGTTCCGATACTTCGGGTCACGCTCCAGAAAAAGCGCCGTTCCCTCCATCTCGCGATACTCATTGTGCCCGATCAAATATTCAATGCCGCTGTACTTCGCTTTCAAATACCGCACCAGCGCCGCGTCTGCCTCCACCTGCGCCTCGGTCAATGGAAAGCTCGTCCCATCGCCGACGTTCTCAATGCCAATGGCCACATGATTCAGCCCGATGCAATGCCGCGCCATCATCGTCTCCGGCATGAGCCGATAGATCGCCCCATCTCTATCCACCACGAAGTGCGCCGACACATTCACATCACCCGCACTTGCTAGCTGCGTTCGCGCCGCCTCCGCCCGAACATTGTTAAAGTACTTCCACGTCGCATCGAACGAATTGATCGCCGTGTGATGCAGGATGATCATCTTCGGCGCGATGCTGATGTCTTTCGCATTCGGATCCTGATGCTGCCGCCGATACGCCAGCGTCAGGTCTTTGCGCTCCTGATCGAAGACGATTGGCTTGTCGATGATTCGCGGAGTCTCAGCCTGCTTTGTCTGAGCAGTCAACACCATCGTGCAGACCACCAAGATCGCGAACTTCACGCTATTTCCCAAGCTTCTCTCCGTGTCTCCGTGCCTCCGTGGTGGGTTTTGCTCTTTGCCAACCACGATCACGGATTCAACACGATCTTCCCAAACTGCTTCCCTGCTTCCATCCGTTCATGCGCTGCCCGCGCTTCGCGTAGCGGATACGTCTTATCCACCAC
>DATLCI010000132.1:0-18059 GCA_035526435.1 Terriglobales bacterium | reverse complement strand
GTCCGTCTTCCCTTGCAGCGCGATGGAGCTCAATTCGCGACCATCCGGGTTGGCGTATCGACAGTCTTGCTAAAAGGCACGCTCCGTCCAAAGCTGAATAGCGCCTTCCTGCTTTCGGGTGGGTCGATCCTATTCTCTTTGCTGCTGGCCGCGATCCTCTCCAACATCGCCTTACGCCCGCTGGAGAAGATCAGTCGCAAGCTGGATGAGATGAGCGCGGCCGGCGCTTTGCCGGATGCGACGGTCGCCGAGCCCGGCGTGCGCAAAGATGAATACGGTGTAGTGAGCGGCAAGATCGACCGCTTAGGGCAACAGATGCGGGATGTGAAGGAGGTCTTCTCCGCGCTGAAAGAAAACCTCGATCAGATCATGTCCAACCTGCAGGATGGCGTCATGCTCTTTACGCGCGATGATAAAGCCGTGATGGTCAGCACTTCGGTGAATGGCTTCCTGCATCGCGATCGCGCGGAGCTGTTAGGCAAGGACATTCGCGAGATCTTCGACGGGTCTGACGCTCTCGGCCGGACCATCCTCGAGGCTTTCTCCACCCATCAACCTGTGAATCAGTTGGAACTGCCCGGGATTCCCGGCGACGCCAATTCCGGGCGCATCCAGGTCTCGCTCGACTTTATCGAGGAAAAGGGCGAGCGCTTTGGGGCTTTATTGACCCTCCGCGATGCTGAATCTGTGCATAAGATCGAAGACCAGCTTGAACTCTCACGCCGCCTGGCGGCGCTGGGACGGTTGACCTCCGGCGTGGCTCACGAAGTCAAGAACCCCATCAATGCCATCGTGGTGCACTTGGAATTGCTTCGCCAGAAGATGGACCATGCCGATCCCAATGCGCAGCGGCATGTTGACGTCATTGGAACCGAGATCCGGCGGTTGGACCGGGTGGTGCAGACGCTGGTGGATTTCACCCGGCCCATGGACCTTCGTCTCGCAGAAGTTGACCTCCGAAGACTGCTGGACGATGTACTGATGCTGGCGTCGCCGGATGCGGAACGCCACGGCGTCCACGTGCTGCGTCATATTTCCAGCGAGCCTCTTCCTGTCAAGATCGATGTGGACCTGGTAAAACAAGCGGTCCTCAACGTCATGATCAATGGCCTGCAGGCCATGGCGAACGGCGGCAACTTGACCGTCACGGCTTCACGCGACGACGCGACTGTGAACGTCGAGATCACCGACGAAGGCGGAGGGATACCGCCGGAAATCCGCGAAAAGATCTTCAATCTCTACTTCACCACGAAGAAAGGCGGCACCGGGATTGGCCTGGCTATGGCGTATCGCGTGATGCAGCTTCATAATGGCTCTATGGAGTTCGATACCGTGCTGGGCCAGGGAACGAAGTTCAAGCTGTGCTTCCCTGCCGCCGAGTCCACCATGCACGTCGGCGCGAACCGCACGGATCGCGCCGCCGAAAGTCCGGAAAGTACGAGGTCGCAAGTCTGATGAAGCGACCCTCTAACTCCGTCATCTGGTTGACCGTGCTTTTATTGGGCGTCAGCGGCTGCAAGAAAAAGCAGAAAGCCGTACCCGCAGCCGCGCAGGCGCCGACCATCACTGCGCCGGTCAGTCAGCAAGTGGCTCCGCCTCCCGTCGCCACTGCCCCCGCGACTGCTGACAAAGCACCTGCTACTCCCGCGGAAGCGACTAAGGTCAAGCCCAAGCCTAAGCCCAAGCCCGCGGCGAAGAAACCTTCGCCGATCAAACCCACGCCCACGGATGCTAGGCCGGCGTCCGATACAAACACGGTCGCCAAGGCCGCGCCCCCTCGAATTGTCGTGCAGCCCGGCCCGGGCACGTCCCCGGATCCCTCTGCCGTGGTGCCGGATTTGACCCACACGGAGGAGGCGCACCATCGGCAGACTACCGAGCAACTGATGCAGTCCACGGAGGCGAACTTGAAGTCCTTGAAGCGCGTGCTGAGTGAGGATGAGCGCGCTTTGTTACAGCAGGTACAACTCTTCATGGCGCAGTCACGCGAGGCCACGGAAAGCCAGGACCTGGTACGCGCCCACAATCTTGCATTGAAGGCCCATCTACTTTCAGATGAATTGGTGCGTTAGTTAAGTGCCGCGCAGTTTCTCCGAGCGCGCGACGCGTTCGATGGCGACGCAGTAAGCGGCGGTCCGCAGGGAGAGCTTGTCCGCCTTCGCGCGGTCGGCGACCGTGCGGTAAGCGCGAGTCATCACCTTCTCCAGCTCCTTGTTGACGTGGTCTTCTTCCCAGAAGACTTGTTGCAGGTTTTGCGCCCACTCGAAATAGGAGCAGGTCACGCCTCCGGCATTCGCCAAAATGTCCGGCACTACGGTGACGTCGCGCCCTTCGAGGATGGTGTCCGCCGCGGGCGTCGTAGGAAGATTCGCTCCTTCCACGATCAACCGCGCCCTGATCTTTGCGGCATTCGCGGGAGTGATCACGCACTCCAGCGCGGCCGGGATCAGCACGTCGCACTCACACGTCAATAGCTCTTCATTGGTGAGCGGTTGCGTGCCGGGAAAGCCGGCAACACTGCCTTTGGCTTTCACATGCGCCTGCAGCTTGCGAATGTCGATACCGTTTCTATTGATGATCCCACCCTTAACATCCGACACGGCGACGATCTTAGCTCCCAATTCCTCCGTCAGGCGCGCGGCGTTCGAACCCACATTGCCGAAGCCTTGCACGGCCACGCGCAGCCCCGCCAACTTCATACCTAAGTCTTTGGCCGCGTCCCGGACCATGAGCGACACGCCACGGCCCGTCGCCTGTTCCCGACCGAGCGAACCGCCCATCTCCACGGGCTTTCCGGTGACGCACGCGGGCGTGTAGCCGTGAGAACTCGAATACTGATCGAAGATCCAGGCCATGGTCTGCGAATTGGTATTCACATCCGGTGCCGGAACGTCACGATACGGGCCGAGCAGCAAATGGATGCGCGAAATATATTTTCGGGTCAGTTGTTCCAGTTCCTTCACGGACATCCCGCCCGGCTCTACCGTGATCCCTCCTTTAGCGCCGCCAAAAGGGATATTCACTACGGCTGTCTTCCAGGTCATGGCCGCCGCCAACGCGCGTACTTCGTCCAGATCAACGTTCGGATGGAAACGGATCCCGCCCTTTGCCGGACCCCGCGCGCCGTTATGCTGCACCCGGTAGCCGACAAATACTTTGAGCGCGCCGCTGTCCAGACGGATGGGGATCTCAACCCGCAATTCGCGGAACGGAGTCGAAAGCAAGGTTTGCATCTCCGCGTCGAGCTTGAGATGCGCAGCCGCTTTCTGGAAGTTGATCTTGGTTACTTGGATCGCAGTCTCAACTGCGCGGGAGGGTGAAACAGCGGTTCCTGCTCGTGCCATGGGTTCGATTCCTAACCAGCGTAATGCCTGCCGGGAACGGGATATTATCCCGATTTCGCCGGACTGGCAATCAAATCCGGCGAAAACAGGCATCGCACAAGTTAGGATTCACCCCTAGCGGCCGGCGTCCAACTGATCAAAGTGCATCATGGCGTTGAACAACAGGAAGAAGCTCCCCATGGTCTCGTCGCGCCACATTGGATTGTTAGCGAACAGTAGGGTATGTCCCTTACCGTGCGGAACGTCGATGACGGCGGGCTTTTCCGCAATCTCGCTGGCGCCAACCAACATCCCGCTCAGCAGTAACTCCTTTTCGGGCGCGAAGCGCAGGATCACGCGCGGCCACTGATTCTGCGGTGGAAGCGCGGTTCGCGCGGTCTCGAGGGAATCCTCCGGAATGAAGTATTCCTGTTCCTTGGGGCTTCGCTTCACGGGTTTTTCCGGCTCGCTGTATTGGCGTCCCTGGATGACATCTGAATCATTGGGACCGCCCCGGCCACTCGGTCGGCCCCCGCCAGCTTCCGCGGGATTCGGCGTATCCTGCCCGAAACCGGTGCTCACCCGGAGGATGGGGCCTTGGCGGAAATAGACGTAAAGCTTGTCCTCGTATCCGTACGCTATCGGACTCTTCTTATCTTCCACGTTGGCCAGCAGCACGCTGCCCGGCGCTTGCAGAGTACGCGGATCGACGATGCTCACCATGTCCGTCATCCCGCCTTGCACCGGCAATACCGTGCTGTTTTGCGTGGCGATCAACAAGCCGCCGTCGCTGACAAACTTTTCCAGGTTCGCCAGACCGGAGTATCCCAAACCTCCGCGCATGTCGTCAGTGGAATCGATCCCATCGGCGACCAGGTTCTTCATTTCATCGGAGTTCTTCCACGGCATGGGAGCGCCCCGCATTGGGATCCCGCGCAATGCCGCGCCCAGCGTGTTGTACGTCGGCGGCACCAGGATGACGTCGAACATAGACCGTAGATCCGCGGTGTCTCTGACTTTCGTATCCGCAATGTAGGTGTATGGAACCTCCAGCTTGTCCATGGCAATGCGATACCAGCCATCGTTCTGCGTACTCTGCCAGCCATGCAGCAAGGCGATCCGCGGAGCCGACACGGGATGAGTCTTCACCTTCAGCTCTGCACCGGTAGAGTGGACCTTGATGCCCAAGCTCTTCGCCTGGTCCATGACGGCGCTGCCCTCGCGGACAATGAATGTTCCCGCGCGGAATTTCTTGCCATCCACTTCAAACGCTTCTTCCGCCGCTTCCATTTTTACTTTCGGTAAGCGGAAACGCAGCGTCGCCAGCGTGTTGTCGGTGTTGTGCTCGATCAGCGCTATGCCGCCCTGTCCCGAGGTGCCACCGGCCGGCTTCAAGTCGCCGTCGACCTTGGTCATCGGCGCGTCGAGGATGGAGGTCTCCATCACGCGGGCCGTCTTCACATTGCGCAGCGCGCCGATCGTCCAGCCCGTGTCATCGTACGAACGCGGGTCGCGCGGACTGTAATACTGCGTGTCCAGCATCATGTCCGCCATGCGGCTGTAAGGCTGGTCCATGCGCACCACGTAAGAGCCAGCCGGATACTTCGTCTCGCCGACTTTCACCTCGTCATTCGCCCGATGCACTTCAATCCCTTGCAACTTGAAAAGGTTCAACAAACGCGCCTGCTCTGCCGGGCGCGGATCATCGCCCGCAAACACCCAGGCCGCCGGACCTTCGCGCCGGGCCTTTTCCACCGAGCGTTTGCTCTTGGCATAAAAGTTCTGCAGGAACTGCGTCCCGTTGCTAGCGACGTTGTGCATTCCGAATAGCAGCGCGCTCTGCGCCATGTTGATGTTGTTGCGGATGGACCACTTCACTTTTGCGAGCGGCGGATTCGGACGGAACCATTCGCGTGAAGTCGAAGTTGCCGGAAGCGTGCGCGTACGGGTATCAGCGCCGCCATTGCCAAACGTCTCGTAAAAACGGCCGATGGAATTGTGCCCATTGGCCAGGTAGAACATGTAGTTGGGCGCCCAGCCGTCATAGAAACCATGGGTCCACACGCCGACTACGCCGCGCTTCGTCATCTCCTGGATCTCGTGGTATGCCATCGACTGCCACTCGCTGATAGTGATGGGATCAAGCCAGGCATTGTAAGGACCGGTCCCCGTCGAGATGTACAGATAGGGCACTGACTCGTGCAGGTCATGGAACACCGTGGGATGGAAATCAAGAAACGTCTTCATCATGTTGCGCGACAACGCCAACGACAGCGTCATGCCATCGCGATTGTTGTCGTGCGCCACGTAGTGCCCCCACCAGGTCAGCGGGTACTGCGGCTTGTCCGGATTCTTCGTCCGATAGGTATACAGATCCACCATGCGGTCTCGTCCATCCACTTCAACCACCGGGGTCAGCATGATGATGGAATCCTTCCGGATCTTCTGGATGAAGGGCGAATCTTCCACCGCCAGCCGGTAGGCCAACTCCATCTGCAATTCCGGCGACGCCGTCTCCGGCGAATGAATACTGCCCGCCGCCCAGTACATCGGCTTCCCTTCCGCGATCAGCTTCTGCGCCTCTGCCTCGGTGATGGTCCTCGGATCCGCCAGCTTGGCCGTGATCTCGCGATAGCGGTCCAGCTTCGCGAGGTTCGCCTCATCGGAGATCGCTACCACTAGCATCTCGCGGCCTTCTTCGCTCTTGCCGATGCTCATCACCTTCACCCGCGGGCTCTTGCTCGCCAGCAAGCGCATATACGCGTTGATGTCCGCTACATGCGTCAAAACTCCCGGCGCGCCCACAACGTGCTTGAGGAAAGTTTCCGGCGACGGCACGCACGAACTTACCGGCAGATGGTCCACGAGTTCGGTGATGAAAAAAGATTCGGTCGTGTATTCCTTGATCTTCTTACCGTATTCAACGTTGTCAGTGACCTTGCATGCTGACTTCTGGGCGAAGGAAAACACGGCGGAGGCGATCAGAAAAACCACGAGCGATGCAAGACGTACGCGTTTCATAGAGCAGACCTCAGGAAATCATTGAGTGAAAAAGGCGCTTGATTATAGCGCGTCGCCGGAGGGCGCCTGCGGAAGTTCTTTGGCTAGCTTAGGCGGGAACAACAATGACGCAATGATAGAGGCGGCCAGTAGGCCGGCCACCACGCCTAGCGCGACGACGATGGGTATCTTGTAGAAGTTTGAGACCAGCATCTTGGCGCCGATAAACACCAAAATGGCTGACAACCCATAGTTCAGATAGTGAAAGACCGCCATCATCCCTGCCAGGGCAAAATACATGGACCGCAGCCCCAGGATGGCGAAGACGTTCGACGTATACACGATGAACGGATCCCGGGTGATGGCCAGTATGGCCGGAATGGAATCCACGGCGAACAGCAGGTCTGTCGTCTCCACCACCAACAACACCGCGAACAGCGGTGTCGCCAGCCGCTTCCCGTCGCGCACCACTACAAAGCTGCCATCTTCGTAATCCTTGGTCATGGGGAATGTGCGGCGCGCCCACTTCAATACCGGGTTCTTCTCCGGATGAATATCAGTCTCATCCTGCACGGCAAGCTTGATGCCGGTGTAGATCAGGAACGCGCCGAACAGATAGATGATCCAGTGAAATCGGTTGATCAGCGCTACGCCGCTCACAATGAACAGCGCCCGCATGATCAGCGCGCCTACAATGCCCCAAAAAAGTACCTTATGCTGGTGCTCCGCCGGAACTTTGAAATAGGAAAAGAGTACGAGGAAGACGAACAGGTTATCCACGCTGAGCGAGAGCTCGATCAGGTAACCCGTGACAAATTCCAGTCCTGGCTGCCCGCCGCGCCAGAAATAGACGATCACGGCAAAGGAGCACGCCAGGGCGATCCACACGCCGCTCCAGATCAATGCCTCTTTAAACTTCACCTCATGCGACTTCTTGTGAAAGACGCCGAGGTCGAGCGCCAGCATCGCCACCACAAAGAGGTTGAAGCCGATCCAGAAGATGAGCATGTCTGCTTCTGATTGTAAGGGCAAATCCTATTCGACGAGCGTCTCCCACCCTCGGCGATTAAGGTCCCAGTACAAGAACGCCACGCACAGAGCTGCACCCACCAGGTATAAGACGCCGGTCATGGCGGGTCCAAAGATCAAGCGCCCCACACCGAAGAGGGTGAAGTAGATGAGCGAACATCCGGCGATCCAATCCGCCGTCGCCCACAGCAGGCTCTGTTTCGATTCAAATCCAGACTCGCGCGCAATCGGCCCCCAGCCAAATGCCGACGGGCGAACCTTGTCGTAGAAAGCCTTCAGCTTGGCTACCGGCTCGGGCTGCGTGAACAGCGTCACCATCAGCCATACGATGGTCGTGAACGCCGTGGTGATGATCATCAACCAGGCAAAGCCGTGGGGGTCAGAGGCGTCCATCGGAACTAGCGGGAGTTTCGGGTCGAAGCCGTTGAGCATATCCACCACCGGCAATCCCACCTTCGTCTGCAAGACAGACGAGCACAGCCCGGCGGCCACCATGGCGGAGATCTCTGACCACGCATTGATACGCCACCAGAACCAGCGCAGCATGAACACCAGGCCGGCCCCGGCGCCGATCGACAGCAAGAACTTCCACGCCCCCCCGATCGACTCCATATAAAAGGAGACACCCGCCGCCAGTAGCGTCACAAAGACGGTCGTCCCGCGCGAAGCGGCTACATAGTGGTGCTCATCCGCATCTTTTTTGACGAAGCGCCGGTAAAAGTCATTCATCAGGTACGACGCGCCCAGGTTGATGTGCGTCGCCATCGTGGACATGTACGCCGCCGCAAACCCGGCCAGCATCAACCCCCTCAGGTAGGGCGGGAGGTGATTGATCATCACCAGCATGTAACCGAATTCGGGATCGAACTTCCCCGTGGTCGGATTTACAGGGTTGGGAAACAGCAGCAACGCGACCAGCGCGGTCAGTATCCAGGGCCACGGACGCACCGCATAATGCGCGATGTTGAACCACAGCGTCGCACCCAGCGAATGCTTCTCATTTTTTGCCGAGAAGATGCGTTGGGCGATGTATCCGCCGCCGCCCGGCTCGGCTCCGGGATACCAACTCGCCCACCAGTTCAAGCTGATGAATACCAGGAACATGATGAACCATCCCGATGTCCAGTCCGGGATGAACGCCAGCGTATTGGTTCCGTTTGCGACCGCGGCGTCATGCGCGGCGATCTTCGTTTTCAACGCCTCCATGCCGCCCACGGCCTGCACCGCATACACGGCGAGCGCCGTCACCACGCTCATCTTCAATACGAATTGCACTACGTCCGTCCACAGGATGGACCACAGCCCGGAAGCTCCGGTGTAGACCATGATGAACGCGGCGACGCCCAACGTAATACCGATGGCCTGCAAATGCGAAACGCCCAGCGTGATCTCGAGGATCTTCACCATGGCAAGGTTCACCCAACCCATGATGATGGTGTTGATGATGAGTCCGAGGTAGAGCGCGCGGAACCCGCGCAAGAACGCCGCTGGCTTACCGGAGTAACGCAGCTCGGCAAACTCCATGTCCGTGATCACGCCGGCGCGCCGCCACAAGCGAGCGAAAAAGAAAACCGTCAGCATGCCGCTCAGCGCAAAACTCCACCATAGCCAGTTCCCGGCGATGCCGTAGGTATAAATAAAACCGGTCACCACCAGCGGAGTATCCGCACCAAAGGTCGTGGCCACCATGGAAGTTCCCGCCAGCCACCACGGAACTTCCCTTCCGGAGACGAAGAATTCGCCCACGCTCCCGCTCGCTTTTCGGTAGTAGTAAAAGCCAATACCGAGGTTGATCGCGAAATAAACGGCGATGACGACCCAATCCAATATGGTCAGCTGCATGAGTAAGCTCTCTCCTTAACCACGGACAAACGCATCACTTCCGACGCGCGGCCATTTCCTGCCATTCCGGCCACATCCCAAAGGTCTTTAGCTGGACATCCAATGCCGTTTCTTTAAGCAAGGTCTCAATCTCGGAGACGTTCTGCCGGGGAGCAATACGTTCAGGAGCATCCGCGATGGCGAAGGCGGTCGCCGCTGCGATGACCACGTGGCGTCGCAAGACGCTGAGATCAACTTTGTCATAAGTGTCCGAGCTGGCGTGATAATTGACCAGGTAGTTCGCCTCCTTCTGATTGGCGACCAGAGTCGGGACGCCTTCAAGTAATAGGTGAAGGTTGTCCGTCCCTACGAAGGCGTCCGTGGTGTGTTCCTTTACGCCAAAGGTCTCCAGCGGAGCCAGCAGCTTGGTAACAGCGGCCTGCATGTCTTTGCGGCCACCCAGCGAGTATCCCGTCACTTCGCCAATGCCGGTATCAAACACAATGTCCGCAACGATTTTGTCGAGCTCGGATTGATGCCGGAGGGCGTAATCGCGCGAGCCCAGCATGCCCTGCTCTTCTCCCGAATAAAGGATAAAGCGGATGGAGCGCCGGGGTTTCTGGCCGGAAGCTTTGATCGCACGGAGGGCATCGATCACCAGCGCCGCATTGCACCCATTGTCCAAAGCGCCGGTGCCCAGGTCCCAAGAATCCAAATGAGCCCCTACGATTACGTATTCATCGGGTTTTTCACTGCCACGGACCTCCGCGACCACGTTAGCCGTTTGAAACGCGGGACCGATCCGGTTGGGCAGCGAAACATTGCCGCTTAGTTTTTTCCCCGCAGCCAGGATGCGGGCGATGCGCTCGCCATCTTCGCGCGCCACGATGAACGTTGGCAGCTTGGCGACCTCGCCATGCAGGCCATTGATGTGCCGATACAACAGGTCGTGCTCGCGAGTGCTGATGAATGCGATGGCTGCTGCTTTGCCTGCGGTGGCGCGCTGAATGATCGGCGGGGCGATCAGGTAATCATTGAAGAGGTCTTCCCACGTTGTTCCGATCTTGGAATGTACCAGTATGATGGCGCCGGCAATGCTGCCTGCCTTCGCAAACTCTTCCTCGCTCCCATGAGCGACGTCTACAAATCGCACCGGGGCCTTCGCGGTGAATGCCGGCGTCCAGGGTGAAGCCACAGCTCGCACCGTAAAGGGCACCGGCGACGTGATGCGGACGGACGTGGCTCCTTCCGTCCAGCTAGCCGGCATGGAGAATGACTCCAGTCGCACCGAATCGGCGCCCGCTTCCTTGAATGCCGATACGCCCCAAGAGATTGCTTTCAGCATGGCGGGGGTGTGGGGGACGCGCCCACCGATCTCGTCGGTCAAAACCTGCAGGTTCTTTTCGAGCTGGGAAGGCTTCTGCGCCTCGGCGATCACCCGCTCCATTCCCGACTGGGCGGCGAGATCGGAGACAAACATCACGGTGAAAATCAGCAAGAGGATCTGGCTGGCAAGACTGCGCAAGGGGTTGGGAGCCATAGTGCAGGCATTAGAAATCAAAAGCTGCGAAAGGGGAAGAGTGCCCCGCCACTACTATGCCAGCCATCTCTATTCGGCCCGGCAGCCTCTATGACACTAAGACGACTCTGCTCCGCGGAGGTTCCTTCTATGCTGGCCCGGGCCCACATTCAATCTCATCCTATCCATCCGATCCTCGTCACCTTTCCGATCGCGCTCTGGAGCTTTGCCCTACTGGCCGACCTTGCCGGCGCCGGATTGAATCACGGGCTTCTGTGGGCGACGGGCTTCTTCGCCATCATTGGCGGAAGCATTGGCGCGGTGCTGGCGGCGATCGCTGGCACGCTGGATTTCATTACCGTCGTCCCGCCCAAGTCGAGCGCCAAAAAGCGCGGCCTCACGCATGGCCTGTTGAACTCCGCGGTATTGATCGCCTTCATCGTCATCGCCGTCCAGCGCGGCGACGCGTACACCCAACCTTCAGCGACGCTGCTCGGCTTTGAGGCGCTGGCCGTTGGCGTGATGATGGCCTCAGGCTGGCTGGGTGGCACCCTCGTCTATCGCAATCAGATCGGCGTGGATCATCGCTACGCCAATGCGGGTAAGTGGAAAGAGCGCGACCTCTCAGGCTGGGACAAGCCGGTTTGCAACCAGGCGGAGTTAAGCGAAGGCCAGGCGATGTTGGCCAAGATTAACGGCGAACGCGTAGTCGTCGCCCGCTGCGCGGAAGGGATCGTCGCTTTTTCTGACCATTGCACGCATAAGGGCGGGCCCTTGTCAGACGGCGCTATTGTTGGCTGCGCGGTGCAGTGTCCGTGGCACGGTTCCCAATTTGATCTGCGCACCGGGCGCGTAGTCGCCGGGCCGGCGGAAGAAAAGATAAAGATCTACGGGATTGAGATTCGCGAGAATGAAGTCTTCGTCAGTCCAAAAAAATCTCCAAGTCGTAAAGCGGCCTAGCCCTAACTGCTGCCCAGCAGCCGCAGCGTCTCGAAGATCACGTCGCCCACGATCTTCAAGCTCTTGGGACTGACTTTATCCAAAGTGTCATTCGGCGAATGGTGGAACACGTTTCCATAGCCATAGTCGAGATCAATGATATCCACGACCGGCACTCCTTCTTTACGGAAGGGGATATGGTCGTCTTCAATGCCGCCCTCCGGCCCCAGGAAATGCGACTTGTGCCCCAGATTGCTGGCTGCCTGCATCACCATCTCGCGCAGCCAGGAAGTCGAATAGGTCTCCTGCTGAATGTTCAGGTCCGCGTCACCGATCATGTCCGCCAGGATGAAGGCCTTGATCTTCTTGAGCGTGCCATCCTGCTTCCATTTAGCTGCCAGATGGCGCGACCCATAGAGGCTGTCCGTCGCCGTCCAGTGGTCAAATGCCTCTTCTCCGTCAAAGAAAACCAGCCACACTGACGGCCCCTTCAATTTGCGCGCGCGGAGATGGTTGGCAATCTCCAGCAACAGCGCCGTACTGGAGCCACCATCATTGGCGCCCACATAATTCTTCAGCGGATAGTTCGTGTCATAGTGCGACCCCAGCAGGATCACGGAGTCTTCCGTTCCCGGATACTTCACGATCAGGTTCCGGATCTCGAATTTCCCTGCCGGCGTTTCCGCAGTGAACACATCTTCTTCCAGGGTGTCGCCTTGGAACTTCGCGCGGATATATTCCTGTTGTTTCTTTTGTCCCGGACTCCCTGGAGCCCGGCGGCCAAACGCCACGATCTCTTTGACGTACTCCATGGTCCGCTTTTCGTCGATCCGGGGGGCTGGCGCAGATGAAACACTTGCTTTAGCCTCCATCTTCGCCTGCTGCTCGGCGAAACTGGGTTCTGCATTCTTGGCCCCGCCGGTCGTCGCCCCCGGTCTCGGCTCGGAACAGCCCAGCGTTGCGCTCAGCATCAGTGCCCCGAGGATTCCGCCACCCTTGAACAAGTTCATCACGCCTGCGCCTCCAGAGCCTTGCGCCGTCGTCGTGGATGGACTAACCACGCCACTCCGATGCTGAGTACGTACAACACCACCATCGGCGCCGCAAAGATACACAGGTTTACCAGGTCGGTGGTCGGGGTGAGGATGGCCGCAATGGTGAAGATGATAAGGATGGCATAACGAAAATTATTGACCAGGAACTTTGCGTCTACCACGCCCATCAATGCCAGAAAGAAGATGACGGTAGGCAGTTCGAAGACCGCCCCCATGCCGGCTACCACGGTCAAGAACAGGTCGGTGTATTCACCCACTGTGATCATCGGCTGAAAATCTTTGCCGTAATCGATCAGAAAAGTTAACGCCGCCGGATAAACAAACTTGTATCCAAAATATCCGCCAGCCAGGAACAGCCCGACCGTCACGAACATGAACGGCAGCACATAACGCTTTTCATGCCGGTACAGGCCGGGCGAGATGAACATCCAGAATTGGTAAAGAATGACCGGAGAGGCCAGGAACAGTCCCGCGATCAGTGCAATCCGCAGGTAGATATTGAACGGGTCCGTCGGGTTCGTGTAGACCAGCTTTTCGCTGAGGTGATTGGCGCGCAGCGCCTCCCGGATGGGAATCTCCATCAGCCGGAAGATATCTTCCGCGTATCCCCAGGCGAGGCCGAACGCCACCACAATGCTGATGAGGGAATAGATGATGCGGCGGCGGAGCTCTTCCAGATGCTCCAGCAGCGACATCCCCGGCAAGTCGAGCCGGGAGGGCTCCGGCGCAGCTCCCAATGCGGGTTCAACCATTCTGCCGCTCCGGTTCGCTAAGCGCGTCGGTATCCGTAATCACTATTTCGCGGTCTGGATTCTCTACTCCGCCTCGGGCGGCCGTGCCGGAGGGTGGAACGATCAACTTTGAATGGTCCTCAACTCCAATGTTTTCAATCTCCAGCTTCCTCACTTCATCATTCAGTTGCGACTGAAACTCGTTGCTGGCCCTTTTGAATTCCGCCATGGCCTTGCCCAATTTGCGCCCGATCTCCGGCAGTTTCTTGGGACCAAACAACAACAGTCCCAGGATGAACAGGAAGATCATTTCCGTGAGGCCAA
Organism: Terriglobales bacterium; assembly: GCA_035526435.1. Classification (GTDB taxonomy): domain Bacteria; phylum Acidobacteriota; class Terriglobia; order Terriglobales; family Acidobacteriaceae; genus DATLCI01. The sequence continues at coordinate 4,318 of DATLCI010000132.1, read as the reverse complement.
GATTCATGCTCTTACTATAACCCTCCGCTGCGATTTTCAGCGCTTCGCCGCACCTTGCTCACCAATAGCCGCCCACCCCATCTAATCTCCAGAACCTGAGGAAACTTCGCAGCCCAAAGCAGGGGTACCGCATCCAATCGAAAGGGGAAAGCGACTCGTCACCGAGAGCGGTCACCCCATTCAAAGGATGCTATACTCCTGAAAATCAAGGCCAAATCGGCACAAAAAGCCGCTTGGCCCGGAGTCAAGGACACCATCGATGGTCAATCGCAGTTCGCGTCGTGCTCTTTTCCTGGCAACCCTCGTCATTCTGGCTTCTGGCTTTGCCGGCGCCGTCTTCGCCCAGCGGCCCAATATTGCTTCGCCGAACGCGGATGCTGAGATTCGGGACAGCCTCAAGGTCTTTTCCCAGGTCTATGACGTTGTGGAGCAGAACTACGCGGACCCCGTAAGCCCGGACAAAGCCATCTACAACGGCGCCATCCCGGGCATGTTGCACGTCCTCGACCCCCACTCCAATTTCTTTGATCCCAAGCAGTATTCGCAATTGCGCGAAGAGCAGCGGGGCAAGTATTACGGCGTCGGCATGCAAGTGGGCCCGCGCAACAATAAAGTCATTGTCATCGCGCCTTTCGCCGGAACCCCGGCCTATCGCGCGGGTATACGCCCTGGCGACATCATTATTGCCGTCGACGGTAAGCCTACCGACAACATGAACACCAGCGAAGTAGCGGACTTGTTGAAGGGGCCTCGCAACACCAATGTCCGTATCACCATCCTGCGCGAAGGCTCCGACAAACCGCTGGAGTTCAACGTTGTGCGTGATGAGATTCCTCGCTACAGCGTCGATCTAAAGTTTGAGATCCGCCCTGGCATCGGCTATCTCCACGTCAACAGCTTCCAGGAAACGACCGAGAGCGAAGTCTCCGCGGCGCTCGAAGATTTCGGCGACATCAAGGGCCTCATCCTTGACCTGCGCGGAAACCCCGGCGGACTGCTGGGTGAAGGCGTCGGCGTAGCCGATAAGTTCCTGAAGAAGGGTGCGGTCATCGTCTCGCATCACGGACGCAATTCCCCCGAGAAGGTCTATCGTGCCACTCGCGGCAATGGCGGGAAAGACTATCCGCTGGTTGTCCTGGTGAACCGGGGTTCAGCTTCGGCCTCGGAGATCGTGGCGGGGGCTATCCAAGACCACGACCGCGGCTTGATCGTCGGCGAAAACACCTTCGGCAAGGGCCTCGTCCAGACGGTCTATCCTTTATCTGAGAATACGGGCTTGGCTCTGACGACCGCTAAGTACTACACGCCCAGCGGACGGCTTATCCAGCGTGAGTACGAAGGCGTCTCCCTCTACGATTACTACTACAACCGCGAGGGCGATAAGACTGCCAATAAGGAAGTCAAGGTCACTGACAGCGGACGCACCGTTTACGGTGGCGGCGGCATTACTCCCGACGAAAAGATTCCTACGCCTAAGACCAGCAAGTTCCAGAACCTGATGTACCAGAAGTATGCGTTCTTCAATTTTGCCAAACACTTCCTCGGAAATCGCCATATCGAGAAGACCTTTACGGTGAACGACGAAGTCCTTCAGGCTTTCCGCAAATACCTGGAAGCGCAGAAGGTGGATTACACCGAAGCGGATCTCCAGGAAAATATGGACTGGGTGAAATCAAACGTCCGCAGCGAGATCTTCATTGCGGAATTTGGCCAGGAAGAAGGTATGCGAGTCCGTGCTGAATCCGATCCGCAGATCCTCAAAGCGCTCGACTTGCTTCCCCGCGCCAGGGAATTGGCGGAAGGCGCCCGCAAGACCATCGCCGAGCGCAATGGCGCCCGCGGCGTTCCCAACCCGTAGGTCGTAAAGCAATCGACGTCAAGCCCTCGTCCCAAGCGGCGGGGGCTTTCGTTTTGGTGGTAACATCAGAAAATCCACAATCGAGCAGGAGTCGCAAATGAACATCAGGGCTGTCTTCGTCTTTGCTATGTCTTTGATCGGTACGCTATTTGCGCAAGAGTTTTGGGAAAGTAAGCAAATGACTAGCTGGTCAGAAAAAGAAACGAAACAACTGCTGGAAGACTCTCCTTGGACTAAGAAATTTTCATTTTCTCAGGTCGTGATCCTGGAGATAGGTCGCAATGCGGATGCGTACGATCGGGACTCTAACAAGGAATTATGGTACCGCGCCCAGTTCTGGTCTGCCCGTCCTTTACGTGAAGCGCGTGTGCGCTCGATGCAGATCCAATCGAAATACGATCAGTTGAAGCCAAAGGACAAAGCGGCCTTCGACGAGAAGGCCAAGGGTTTCATCGAAACTCCATTCTCCGACATTGTCATCGTTCGCATAACATACGGTTCCTCCGTAGTAGAGTTCGAGCGGAAGATGGCGCACTACTGGTCGAGCCAGACAATGGATTTGCAAAAAAACAAAATGTTCCTCGTCGTTGAGGGCAAGCGTATCCCCATTTTGAGTCTTCAGCAGTCGCCTTCTGGTTCGAACGAGTTCTATATGATTTTCCCGAGGCAGATCGACGGCGAGCCGGTCTTATCGAAATCCTATTCAAAGGTCGGCATTGAGTTCCAGCATCCGGAGATTACGGGATTCAACAGCGGCACTGGCACGACATCAGCCCCTGTAAGCCAAGACACGGCGCAACGAGTTTGGCTGGAATTCAAGCCGCAGAATATGACCTATCACGGCCAACTCGTTTTTTAGAGACGCGTGAGCTGAGGATAAATGGCTAGGAACGTCCGCGGCCGGCGATCATCAACCCTGCCCCGGCCACGATCATGATGCCGCTGGCGATAGGCGGGATCTTCTCATTGGTCTTGGTCTCGACGCCGAGAGAGACGCCTCCCGCGCTTACCCCATGCCGTTCTCTTTGCGGAATGCCTATGAATAGCGACAAAATCCCCAGCACCAGGACGACCACCCCGATCAAAAACAGTGGCTTCATGCTTTCTCCTTATGCCCTGAAAGATGGGCAATAGTAACTAAGATGGGAAAAATGAGCCGCAAGTAGGCCAAACGTCAGGAAAATAATGGTGGAGCTGAGCGGGATCGAACCGCTGGCCTCCTCGTTGCGAACGAGGCGCTCTCCCAGCTGAGCTACAGCCCCACAAAAAGGGAGTAAACGTATTTTAACAGTGGATGTTGAAACGGTAAAATGCCGCGCTCATGCGGCCGCTAGTAAGGGCCGATGATCCCACCGATATTTCGCGCGGTCGGCTTGCCCGGCGTTGCGCTGCCGCCCAGGCCCACCGCCCCCGCGATCTCATCCATATATTTGAGGCCAGTCCCAGTGTTGAACAACACGACTTGGTCATCCGCTGACAGGAATTTCTGCGCCAGTAATACCTTGTAAGCTGCAAGGGATGCCGCGCCCTCGGGGGCCGCTAGCACCCCTTCATCGCGCGACCACTCCAGCAACGCTTCCATGATTGCTTCATCGCTCACCGCTACTGCGGTTCCCCCGCTCTTTTTTAGGATGTCGAGGATGATGTAATCGCCATACGCCTTGGGCACGCGGAGTCCGGCAGCCACCGTTGCGGCGCCTTGCCACATTTCTGAGGTCGGCTTCCCTTCCTGCCACGCCTTCGGGATCGGCGCACAGCCTGCCGACTGCACCGCGATCATCTTTGGACGCTTGCCGCTGATCCAACCTAAAGCTTCCATCTCCTCGAATGCCTTCCACATGCCGATCAGCCCAACGCCGCCGCCGGTCGGATAAAAGATCGCATCCGGCAGCTTCCAGCCAAGCTGTTCGGCGACCTCGTACCCCATCGTCTTCTTGCCTTCCACGCGATATGGTTCCTTCAGCGTAGAAATATCGAACCAGCCTTCAGCGGACTTCTGTTCGTTCACCATGCGGGCGCAATCGCTGATCAATCCGTCAACTAACGTGACATGGGCGCCGTACGCTTTGCATTCGATCAAATTCGCTCGCGGAACATCTTGGGGCATGAAAATGAATGCCTCGATTCCCGCAGCGGCGGAGTAAGCCGCCAGCGCGCCCGCGGCATTTCCTGCCGATGGGATGGCCAGCTTCTTCAACCCAAAATGTTTCGCCATGGTCACGGCCATGCCCAACCCGCGCGCTTTGAATGAACCTGTTGGATTCAGCCCTTCGTCCTTGATATAGACGTTGGGGTACTTCTGGCTCGGCAGCATCGGCGTGAAACCTTCGCCCAGCGTGACCGGCTGCACATCCGGGAGTACGTCGGCATAGCGCCACATCGAAGCCGTCTTAGTCGCGACCGCTTCCTTCTTTACTCCCTTGATGGCCTTCAGGTCGTAGCGAACATAAAGCGAGCCCG
>DATLCI010000119.1:0-10839 GCA_035526435.1 Terriglobales bacterium | reverse complement strand
TCCGTTATTGCCTGGAAGGGGTAGGCATCGGGGTGGAGTTTGTTGAGACCAGCGAGGCCGCCCAGGACGCCATCGAGGCGGAGTTGAAGCGCGACTAGGCGTTTTCCCCGGCTAATCACTGAAGTTCCACCCTCATTTTCCCTTTCAGGGGAGTCCCGCCCAGCGTTTATAATAGGCAGTGCCAATGCCCAAATACTCCATCGTTGTCCCTTTTCATAATGAAGAGGAAAACGTAACCGCGCTCTATGACCGCCTGAAGGCGGTGATGGAGACCACGGGCGACACCTTCGAGCTGGTGTTCGTGGATGACGGCAGTTCGGATGGCACCTTCCACCTGTTGCGCGAGATTCTCGCCGTTGATAGCCGGGTCGCGGTTGTAAAGCTGCGCCGAAATTTTGGTCAGACCTCAGCGCTTGCTGCTGGCTTTGATCACGCGAATGGCGAGTTCATCCTAGCCATGGATGGCGACCTACAGCATGATCCCGAAGACATCCCGCTGTTCCTGGAAAAGTTGGCGGAAGGATATGACGTAGTCAGCGGCTGGCGGAAGCAGCGCATTGACAATTTTGTGATGCGCCGGATCCCGTCGCGCATCGCCAATTGGCTGATGGCCAAGCTGAGCGGCGTGGAGATCCACGATTTCGGCACTACGTTCAAGGCGTACCGCAGCGAGATATTGCACCAGATCCCGCTCTACGGTGAGCTGCACCGCTTTATTCCTGCGCTGGCCAGCTGGCTGGGCGCCAGCATCGTTGAGATCCCTATCAAGAACCGGAACCGGGAGCGTGGAGTGTCGCACTACGGCATCACCCGCACCTTCCGGGTCTTCTTTGACCTGATCACGATTCGTTTTTTGCTGCGCTACCTGTCCCGCCCGCTGCACTTCTTTGGCACGCTGGGCGCGCTTGCCATCGGCTTTGGCTCTATGGTGGTGCTCTATCTCATGGGGGCAAAGATCTTCTGGAACGTGAACATCATGACGCAGCATGGTCCGCTGCTGATCGCGGCTGCAGTACTGCTTTTGGCCGGCGTGCAGTTGTTGGCCCTCGGCCTGCTGGGCGAGATGCAGGTGCGTCATTATCACGAGCCCACCCAACGGGCTCCGTATTCTATCGACCGCGTGCTGCGCGCCCGCCCCAGCGAAGAGACCGCCGTCAACGAGTAGCGGCAAGTTGAAAGTTGAATGCGGAAGTACAAAGTGGCGGCCTTGGGCCGCCATTGTTATTGTGTGGGCCTACTAGCGGAGGGGTCCGTCGACGTTTACAGATGCGCGCGTCTCGCTCGGGGTGACAATTGACGCGCTATAATGACGGGTTCGGAATCCCTGATCGGAATCCTTATGACAACTACAACGATGAGTGAACTAAAGCTTGCCCGCCGCATGCAGCGGCTGGGTACGGAAACCGCCTTTGAAGTCCTGGTAAAAGCCCGCGCCCTCGAGGCGCAGGGCAAAGACATCGTCCATCTGGAGATCGGCGAGCCGGACTTTGATACGCCTGCCAACGTGATTGACGCGGGCGTGAAGGCGCTGCAAGGCGGCTGGACGCATTATGGTCCGTCCGCCGGGCTGCCGGAGCTGCGGCAAACCATTGCCGACTATGTGGCCAAGACGCGCGGCGTAGAGGTAAAGCCGGAAGAAGTAGTCGTCGTTCCCGGAGGTAAGCCGATTATTTTCTTCACCATGCTGGCCTTGATTGAAGAGGGGGATGAAGTTATCTATCCAAATCCTGGCTTCCCCATCTATGAATCGATGATCCATTTCCTGGGCGGCAAAGCTGTCCCCATTAAGCTCAAGGAAGAGAAAGATTTCAGCTTTGATGTCAGCGAATTGAAGGCGCTGATCACTGACCGCACCAAGCTCATCATCCTGAATTCTCCGCACAATCCCACGGGCGGGGTAATGCCGGAAGCGGATGTGCGCGCGGTGGCGGCGGCCATCGGCGACCGCGACATCATGGTGCTTTCCGACGAGATCTATAGCCGCCTGGTCTTCGAGGGCAGCCATTTTTCCATCATGTCGATCCCGGGGTTCAAGGACCGAACCATCCTGCTGGACGGCTTCTCGAAGACATACGCGATGACGGGCTGGCGCATGGGCTATGGCGTGATGCGGGCCGACCTGGCGCAACATATTTCTCGGCTGCAGACGAATTCTAATTCCTGTACCGCCAGCTTCACGCAGCAGGCCGGCATTGAAGCACTGAAGGGCGACCAGTCGTCGGTGGAAGAGATGTGCAAGCACTTCCTGCAGCGGCGGGAGACGATGGTCTCGCGCTTGAATAAGATCAAAGGCTTCTCGTGCCGGACGCCGAAGGGTGCGTTCTACGTTTTCCCCAACATCACTAAGACCGGGTGGTCGTCAAAGAAGCTGGCGGATGCCATCCTGAACGAAGCCGGCGTTGCCTGTCTTTCGGGCACGGCGTTTGGCGAATACGGGGAAGGCTACATCCGCTTCTCCATCGCGAACTCGATCGAGAACATCAATAAGGCACTGGACCGGGTGGAAGCATTCGCGAACAAGAACTTCTAAAAAAGGTTTCTAGTTTCTGGTTTCGGGTTCCTGGTTGGTGGGGCGGGTGGTTCCGCATGAATCGAGGATTTGCGATGGGCTAAGAGCTATCGCACACGTAAGCATCGAAACCAGCGATCGGGATCTCTCGCTGCACTCGAGATTTCGACAAAAGAACCTAAAGACAAATGACGACAAAGACAAAAATAACTGGAGAACCAATGGCTCTGGCCACACTTCCCAAACAGACAGCGGTAGAGTCGCTCAACGGCGGGTTTGATCGCGAGCGCCTGGAAGACATCGGCTTCATGACCTGCATGACCCTGACGCTGCTGGGGAACTATGCGCAGACCGGCCACTTCGGCGGACCGCTCGCCTACACGCCTTATAACGTGGCTTCGCACCTGGCCGGACCGGAGCTGGGCGGATTGCGCTACGACTATCGTCGCCCCAAGCATCCGCACGGAGACAAATTCATGCTCGCCGGCGGCCACAACATTCCCACCGGCTACGCCCTGTGGATGATCATGGGCCACGCCATGGACCGCAAGTTCCAAGCCACTGGCGACAAAAGATATTTCGTAGACCCGCACACCGCCATTCTGCCGATTGACTGTTTAGGCTTCCGCCGCGGCGCTGGCGCGTTGAAAACGCTATTGCAGGATGCGGGGCTGGCGGAGGATCCACGCTTCGCGCAAGCCAAGGTGCGCGGCATTCGCGCCCTACAAGGTCACGCGGAATCAACGGACGTCACCAATGATGTCAACGGCGGACCTTCCGGCGTTGGGCTCGCAGCCGCTGCCGGCAAAGCCGCCTTTTGGGACATGGTCGGCGCGTCAACGCTGAGTTCGCCGAAGGTCATCGCGTTTGAAGGCGAATTCGCGATGACCGAGGGCCATGCGCAGGAGTTGAAGACGCAGGCACTGGCATTGCAAGTGGGCAAGCGGCTCCGCGTGTTGCTCTCATACAACAATGCAGGCATTGATGATTCGCTGATCGGCGGGGTGATCCCGGAAAAATATGGCGACGGCTATAACCTCCCCGAGCAATGGAGTTCGTACGGCTGGAACGTATTCACGCTGGAAGATGGCAATGATTACGGGCAGGTCGTCTCCGTATTAAAGAAGATGGAAGAGTGGGACCCGACCGACCGGCGTCCGATGGTGGTGATCGGCAAGACGGTAAAGGGTTATTGGCCTACAGCGCAGAACGGAAAGATTCCGGGCGATGGCGATCAGCTTGTCAGCTACAAGAGCCACCCGTATGCGATGAAGATGAACTCAGATTACTTCGTCGCGTTAGCGAAGACGTTTGAGGAAAAGTATGGGATCGAATTTGAAGGCATCCGCAAGGGCGCAGTGACGGACGAGCGCGAGCGGCTGATCCAGTTCAAGACGAACATCGATAAGGTGATGTCGGTGCTGGAGAAGAACGGCCTGGGCGACTGGCTGGCGGACCGGCTGATCAAGATCGGGGACACCGTTAAGGCCGATGCTCCACTCCGCATCGACGCGAGCCGTGATCCCTTCCTGGATGAGCGTCTCCGCGTGGCCAACCTGCCGGTGGAACCGCAGAAGGTGACGGTGAAGAACGCCGTCTCTGGCAAAGAAAAGCAAGTGGACATTGCCCTCTTCCGCAAAGCGGGCGAGACGGCGGGCGCGCGTCGCGGCATCTCAGAGTTCATCAAGTGGTTGAACTACGTTACGGAGAACCGCTTCATCACGGCGGCGGCTGACCTTTCCGAATCCATTAATGTGGAGCACGGCGCCCTCTGGGGACACTACGATCCCGAAGAGAATCCGCTGGGCACGCGCTTGAAGGCGGCGATCCAGGAGGCCGGCAATGTCTCCACCGCGATCGGGCTGGTGAGCCAGAGTGCAAGCCTTGATCCGAAGAAGTTCGCGGGAGTGTGGGCGCTGAGCGGCACGTATGGCGCATTCACCCCCCTGATGTATCTGCCCGCGCGCGTATGGAGCCAGCAGAATCAGGACAGCCCATTCCGTACTGGCGTGCTGCACATCCTGGCTGGACACTCCGGCCCGGAGACCGCGGCGGATGCGCGGACGCACTTCGGCATCTTCGCTCCGCAGGTGTGGAAGCTGTTTCCCCGCGGCCAGACCATCCATCTCAGCTTCTGGGATTACAATGATGTGGCTCCCGGCTATTTTGCGGCGGCGGAGATTGCGGCCCGCGAGCAGAAGGTGGGCATCATCTCCATTGAGGTGGCGCGTCCGGATTTCAAGGTGGCCGACCGCAGCAAGTTCGCGGACACCGACGTGAAGGCCGCGGCGAAGGGGCTGTATGTGATCCGTGACTTCGCGCCCGGTACGCCAAGACACGGCTATGTGGTGGCGCAGGGGTCGAGCTCTACGAATAACCTGGTCGGGCAATTGGCCAAGCTGGACGAAGCCGGAATCAACGTGAAGGTGATTGCGGCCATCAGCGAAGAGTTGTTCGACCATCAGCCGGAGAGCTATCGGAATGCGGTGCTGCCCCCGGGCGCTGAGTATGACCTGATGTTCATCACCACGGGCACCAAGCGGATGTGGCCGCTGCGCAATGTGGGTCCGCTTACGGATGAGTATTCGCTGACCTCAGACCAGGACGACGAATGGCTCTCCGGCGGGTTGGAGCCGGATGTGATCGCTGAAGCCAAACTCGATGGCAAATCCATCTTCAACGGCATCCAAAGATTTGCCAAAGAACGCGAGCAGCGTATCTCCCGGCAAAAGAAGATGCTGGAATAGTCGACCTTAAAGCCAGAAAAAAGGGAGGGCATAAGCCCTCCCTTTATTTTGCCGTTGCAGCGATTAGCGCTTCGCGGCCTTTACTTCCAGCTTGTTCACGACCTGGGTCACGCCCTTGATCTTCGCGGCGTTTTTCTCGATGGTATTGCGCTCGGCGGTCGTGTCCACATCACCGGTAACGGTCAGCACGCCATTCTTGGCATCCTTGCGGACATGCTGGTCCTTCAGGTTCATCTTGGTGATCATGGCGTCGAATTCGGCCTCGATCGCGTCGTCGGTCGCGCTGGCTACGTCTTCGGCACGGTCTTCATTGGCGCCGGTCACCAGGATCTCATTGGCGACTACGCTATTGCCGGCGGCCTGGCGGGCGATGTCCTCAGCGCGGGACTTGTCGTCCTGGCTGCCGACCTTACCTTTAATGGTAATGACGCCCTTGTCGCGGTCTTCGTCAACATTGATGTCCTTGAAGCCGGCATTTTCCAGCGACTTCGAGACGTTGTCCTTGACTGAGGGATTTGTGGCCCTCTGCTGGGAACAGCCGAGGGTAAAGATGAGAGTCAGCGCTGCCAAAACAGCGATCAATCGCGTTGCACGCATAATGTGTGTCTCCGTAAGATCTAAGTTCGAATCGTGGACAATCCGTCCAACTCATTTTCTGATGCAGGATTTGTGCTAGGAGTGGGCCTTCCCTGGTTGGCCAGGGCACCCATCCGGGCCGGATCCGGTGAAAATCAGCGTGGTAAAATTTGCTTATGCGATTCGGCGTAATCATCTTTCCCGGCTCAAATTGCGACCACGATAGTTACTATGCGGTCAATGCGATCGCGGGTGAGCCAGCCATCTTCCTGTGGCATGATTCGTCTGACCTTCAAGGTGCTGACGCCATCATCGTGCCCGGTGGCTTTGCCTATGGCGACTATCTGCGCACCGGCGCCATTGCGAAGTTCGCCCCTATTATGCAGTCGGTAAAGAAGTTCGCCGACCACGGCGGGCTGGTCATGGGCATCTGCAATGGCTTTCAGATTCTGTGCGAGGCGGGCCTCCTGCCGGGGGCGCTTATGCGCAATGCCGGTCTGAAGTACATCTGCAAGCAGGTCCATTTGCGGGTGGAGAGCACACAGACGCCGTTTACTCAGGGGTTAACCAAAGGCAGCGTCCTACAGATCCCCATTGGCCACATGGAAGGGAATTATTTTGCCGACGCAGCTACGCTGAAACAACTGCGCGATGACGACCGGGTGATCCTCCGCTACTGCACGGAAGAGGGAAAGATCACCGCGGATGCCAATCCGAATGGTTCGTTGGACAACATTGCCGGCATATGCAGTGAAGGCCGTAACGTGCTGGGCATGATGCCCCATCCGGATCGCTCGAGTGAGAGCATGCTGGGGTCGGCGGACGGGCTGAAGATCTTCCAATCCATGATCAGCGCAGGCACGCTGGCGCGGGGATAATCCCGTCAGTTCATCTCGGCTGAATTAAGATTCCGAAAATATTCCAGGATAGCTTCCGCCTGTTTGCGGTTAACGACCGCAGCCAGGGCCGTGGCATCGGCTTCGCGCACGGAACGCTCACTGCCGAAGTGCGTGACCAAGCGCCGCATGGTGAGGCGTCCGATGCCGGGAATCTCCATGAGTTCGGAGGCGCGGTCGCGCATCTGGCGGCGTTTGCGATGGAAGGTCACGGCGAAGCGGTGAGATTCATCGCGAATCTGCTGCACCAAGTGCAATACCGGCGAATGGCGGTCAAGGACGACTGGCTCATCTTCCTGACCGTGGACGTAGATGATCTCTTCCTTCTTGGCGATGGAAGCGAGCGGCTGATTGGGAATGGCCAGTGCCTCCAACGCCTGCGCCGCCGCGTGTAATTGTCCGATGCCGCCGTCGATCAACACCAGGCTCGGCATCGCGGCATCGGAATCGAGCAAGCGCTGATAACGCCGGGTGATGACCTCACGCATGGAGGCGAAATCGTCAACTCCTTTTACGCTGCGGATGATGAACTTCCGGTAATCAGACTTCTTCATCGCGCCGTTCTCCCAAACGACCATGGAGGCGACAGTCTCCGAACCCTGGATGTGGGAGATGTCGAAGCACTCGATCCGCTGGGGAAGTTCGGGCAGGGTGAGTGCGTCCTGCACCGCTTCCTGAATGGCGCGGGCCGCGGGTTTCATCACGCGGAAGCGCTGGTCGTAAGACTGCTTCGCGTTCTGGCTGGCCAAGTCGATGAGCGAACGCTTCTCCCCGCGTTGCGGCAGGGCGATATCGACGCGCGCAGCCCGCGGATTTTCAGTCAACGCACGGCGTTTTTCCGAAAGCAGATCTTCCAGCTCCACGCGGTCTTCAAACTCCACCGGAATAAAGATCGCCTGCGGAACGTATTGCTGGTCAATATAGATCTGCTTCAGCAATGCGGAAAAGAATTCGCCGGGATTAAAAGACGTCCCGGGTTCGCGCTCCGGCAGGTCTTCCCAGAAAAATTCCCGGCGATCGAGGATGCGTCCGCCGCGGACGTGGAATAAGTTGACCGCCAGCATCTCATTCTCAAAGTGGTAGCCGAAGACGTCGGTGTCATCGCCTTCCGCGGCAGCGATGCGCTGCTTTTCCTGCAACTGCTCTACGGTGGATATCTGGTCGCGATACTTGGCGGCCAGCTCATACTGCTCGCGGGCAGCGGCGGCATCCATGCGAGAACGCAAGGAGCGCGAGAGGTCACTCTGGCGGCCTTCAAGAAAAAGTTGAACGTCGCGCACGGCCTCAGTGTAGATGTCCGGAGTGGTCAGCTCTTTCACGCACGGCCCCAGGCAGCGCTTGATGTAGTACTGCAAGCAGGGGCGCGCATGAAATCGCGTGAGGTCCAGCTTGCATGACGGGATGAGAAAGCTGCGATGGATCAGGTCCACGGTTCGATGAGCCAGGTTGGCCGGGAAGTATGGGCCGTAATAGCGGCCGCCGTCCTTTTTCAGGCGTCGCGTCACATATACCCGGGGAAACCTCTCATGGGTCAGCTTGATGTAGGGATAGGTCTTGTCGTCGCGCAGCAGGATGTTGAATCGCGGTTTGTGCTGCTTGATGAGGTTATTTTCCAGCGCCAACGCCTCAGCGGGATTGTCTACCACGATGTAGTCCACATCCACGGCCTCGCGCATGAGGCTGCCGGTCTTGGCGTCGGCGATGGATGCGTCCAGCAGATAGGAGCGCACCCGCGCCCGGAGGCTGTTCGCCTTGCCCACATAAATGACCGCGCCCCCCGCGTTTTTGTACAGATACACGCCGGGCTGGGTAGGTAAGGACCTGATTTTGGACTGAATATCCATGCGAAATGATTAGACTCTCGGGCTGGCCAGCGGGACTCGGAAGGCCAATTGGCGGATGAGCCTGCCAAGTAAAAATTCTACGCTGACTGTGGCGGAACGGCATGGTTCCGCCGGGGAGCAAAAGGCGGGGGGTCGGAGGTGCGCCATTAACTCTTTGCAGGACAACCGTTTAAGAACTTTGACGATTCTCACTGATTGGCAAGCGGTTTGCACTTGTCTCGGGTGTATAGCTGATTGCCCGTCTAAGGCAATTGTCCAAAAAGAATGGGAGCCCACTTCTATGAATAGAATTTTGATCGCCACCTGCGCGGCCGCTGGAATGTTGTTCAGCACCGGCTGCGCCACTAAGAATTATGTCCGCAAGGAAGTCACGCCGGTCGTTGATAAAGTCAACGAGCTCGACGACCTGACGGCGAAGAACTCACAGCAGATCCGCGAAGTCGATAGCCGCGCCCAGCAGGGCTTGGCCACGGTGAATGCCAAGTCTGCGGAAGCCGACCAGAAAGCTCAAGTCGCAGGAACCCGCGCTGGCGAAGCGCAGACCATCGCCTCTGACGCTGCTACCCGCGCGCAGAAGTTGAGCGACGTCGTGGCCAACCTCGACAACTATCAGCCCGTAGCGGAAGCCGCCGTACACTTCGGCTTCGACAAAGCGGTTTTGACGAAGAAGAGCAAGGAAGCGCTCGACCAGTTTGCCGCGGAAGTACCGAACGCCAAGGGCTACATCGTGGAGCTCACCGGTGGCGCGGATTCCGTGGGCGACAAACAGTACAACTACATGCTGAGCGAGCGTCGTGCTTCAGCCGTAGTGCAATACCTGGTGGCCAATCACAATATCCCCGCCCACAAGATCTACGTGATCGGATTGGGTGAGGACAAGGAAGCCGCTCCGAACCGTTCTGCCAAGGGCCGTGCGGAAAACCGCCGCGTGGAAGTCCGGTTATTGGCGAACATGCTGAACAGTAATCAGCCTGCCCCCGCGCCAACCAGCGCTTCGGTGCAGCCGCAGTAAAGGTTTACCCCTCCCCCGGGAAAAGCAAAAAGGCCGCCCTGCAACTCCGGGGCGGCCTTTTTGTGCTTACGCCTCCGCCGGGCGCGTAACTTTCCTGCGCTCCAGGCGTTAGAATAGAGGCATGAAGGCTTGGGGAATCGTACTGGGAACCGTGGTGTGCTGCGCCGCCAGCGGGCACGCGCAGGTGTCAGTAGCCAAGGAAAAACCGCGTCTGAAGAGTGACCCGGTACCGCATTCCCAGACGGAAAAACCGGCGCCCATCGATCAGGATCAGGGCCAATCGTCGAAACCATCGGTCCGGCCGCGAAATAGCGAAGAGAGTTCCAGCCGCGACACCATCATTGACCTGAGTCCGCCGGATAGTGGCGTTCGGCGTCCCGTCCGCGACGATGATGAAGAAGAAACCACTGGTGTCAATGAGCTCAAGCCTTGGAATCCGCATAAGGCAGAGAAGTCGATCGAAGTGGGCGAGTACTACTTCAAGGAAAAGAACTACAAAGCCGCCATTAGCCGGTATCGCGAAGCCCTCGAATACAAACCGCGGGACGCCGTCGCCACCTACCGGTTAGGCGAGGTGTTGGAGCGGACGGGCCAGAACGAAGAAGCCCTGCAGCGCTATGAAGAGTATTTGAAGATATTGAAAGATGGTCCCTTTGCGGAAGAATGCAAGCAGGGCATCGGGCGGATCAAGAAGAAGAAGGGCTGATCCGTCCTACTTCTCGATGGCAATAAAGTCTGCCGTGGACGCATTCACCAGGATGCGCAGCTTGGCATCACTCTGAGAGCTTCCATACAACACTCTCCATACTAGCCTCCCCTTAGTGTTGTCGAAGAAGAGCATGTACTTGAGCGGTTGCTTCGGGTCTTTCTTCAAGAGCGCTGCGCCGCCTTTCTTATCCGCGACGGCAAAAGCTTTGTCCGAATCCACTTTCAGGAAGTTCAGGTCAAAGGGGCGGGTATTCGCATTTGCCGGACTGTAAACATCCATGCTGCCGGGCTGGACACCCTTGTCCGGATCGGAAGCTACGCCGGACCAGGTAAAGTTGCGCAGGTTCCCCTTGGAGGCCGATACAAACATTCCCGCCCACATGGCCGCTCGTCCGTCTTTGGGATCTTCCTTAGTGGGGCGGGATTCGAGGCGAACCGGTTGCGCATCGGCAGACCAAGTCCGGGCGGATACATACATACGCTGAAAAGCGGCGCGTCCAGTCTCGAATTCAGACTCCACTTTCGCCGGTTTGGCCTGCGGCGCGGA
>DATLCI010000112.1:0-2637 GCA_035526435.1 Terriglobales bacterium | reverse complement strand
CCGGGCGAGGCCATGGAGGCAAGCGTAAAGCGCACCGCATCCGTGCCGTACTTCTCGGTGATCTCGATGGGATCGATGACGTTGCCTTTGGTCTTTGACATCTTCTGCCGGTCAGCATCGCGGACGAGAGCATGGATGTACACGTTCTCGAACGGAACACTCCGTTTTAGTTTTTCGTCGCGTTCGCGTGAGCCGGCAGGAAGCTGGTCGAGTTCATCTTCCCCGCCCATGAACCAGGTGCCCAGCATGATCATGCGCGCCACCCAGAAGAACAGGA
Source organism: Terriglobales bacterium (assembly GCA_035526435.1). GTDB lineage: Bacteria > Acidobacteriota > Terriglobia > Terriglobales > Acidobacteriaceae > DATLCI01. The sequence goes on along the minus strand of DATLCI010000112.1, from coordinate 2,360 downwards.
TGTCGAAGCCGGTAATGAGCAGCGTAGTGGGATAGAAGACGCCGAGGTCTTTCGTCTTCTCCGGCCAGCCGAAAACGGTGAAGGGCAGCAGTCCCGAGGAGAACCAGGTGTCGAGGACGTCGGTGTCCTGTTCGATGTGGCTCGAGCCGCAGTGGGCGCAGGTCTTTGGACCGGGCGTCTCGCGGGAGACCGTGTCGGACTTGCAATCCGCGCAGTGCCACGCAGGGATGCGGTGTCCCCACCAGAGCTGCCGGGAGATGCACCAGTCGTAAATGTTCTCCATCCAGTTGAGGTAAACCGTCTTGTAATTATCCGGGGTGATCTTGATGAGATCGCGTTTGACGACCTCAATGGCACGGTCAGCGATGGCGCCTTTCACTTTCAAAAACCATTGCACGGAAAGCCGCGGCTCAACGATGGTCTTACAGCGATCGCACTTCCCGATGGACAGAGTGTGGTCCTTGACTGCGCCGAGCAGACCCTGGGCTTCAAGGTCGGCGAGGACCTGGTCGCGGGCGGCATAGCGGTCGAGGCCCGCATATGCGCCGGCATTGGCGTTCAAGCGGGCGGACTCATCCATGATGTTGAGCTGCTGCAGCCCATGCCGTTGACCAACGGCGAAGTCATTGGGATCGTGCGCGGGAGTAATCTTCACCGCGCCGGTGCCGAATTCCGGGTTCGCCCAGTCATCGGCGACGATGGGGACCTCGCGATCGACCAGCGGGACCTTGACCGACTTGCCGATGAGGGCTTGATAACGCGCATCTTTCGGATTCACCGCGATGCCGGTATCGCCAAGCATGGTCTCCGGCCGCGTGGTGGCGACGGTGATGAACTGGTCTTTGGTCCCAACCACCGGATAACGAATCTCGTAAAGCTTTCCGGCAATCTCTTCATGCACAACTTCGAGATCAGAGATGGCGGTCATGCAGCGCGGACACCAGTTGACGATGTACTTGCCGCGATAGATCAAACCTTTTTCATAGAGACGGACGAAGGCCTCACGCACGCCGCGCGAGAGATTGTCGTCCATGGTGAAATACTCGCGCTGCCAATCAACCGAGGCGCCAAGGCGCTTCATCTGGCCGAGGATGGCGCCGCCGTAGTGCTCACGCCACTCCCAGACGCGCTCTACAAACTTTTCGCGGCCCAGGTCCTGGCGCTGCTTCCCTTCGGATTGGAGCTGACGTTCCACCATCATCTGGGTGGCGATGCCGGCATGGTCGGTGCCGGGAAGCCACAGAGTTTTTTTGCCGCTCATGCGCTGCCAGCGGATGATGATGTCCATCTCGGTCTGATTGAGCATGTGGCCCATGTGCAGGCGTCCGGTGACGTTGGGCGGCGGGAGCAGAAGTGTGAAAACGTCTTTATTGGACGCAGGAGTTGGCCGGTGGAAGAGCTTTTCGTTCACCCAGTATGCGGCCCAGCGCGATTCGATGGCGCTGGGATCGTAGGCTTTGGGGAGAGCCTCGGGGGCTGCGGCACTGGGTTGACTGGTGTCTTTGGGTGTCATGGTGGAAGAGAAAATGATATCAGGGGGAGAGGATTTGTGATTTAGTAATCAGGTAATTGGTAATGGGAAAAACCTTAGGGCGCGACCTGACGCGTTTACCGCAAAGGACGCGAAGAAACGCAAAGAAAAACCGGCACAGGTGTGCCGGGTTGAAATCCTTTTGTGGGTAGGGACCTCTCGCTACGCTCGAAATCAACCATCACTTCTTGGCGTTGTCGAGTTCCTTGGCCATCTCAGTCATGATGGAGGGCAACATTCTTTCCATCACGCGGCTGACTACGGCCGCGATGGTATGAGGATCGAGGCCAGGGCCACCGGCGGCCGCAGCGGCGGTCACCACTGGGGCCACCATCTGCGGCTCACCGCCGACAGCGGCGGCCAAGGCGTTTGCGAGTTCCAGATCAGGGCCAACGGTGGTTACGGCGGGGGCGGGCGCGGCGCTGACCGCCGCGCCTTGGGCGACCGGCTCTTCGACGGGCGTGGGTGACGCGACCGGAAGGTCGGCGAAGGCCTGCTGCATCTGCTCGACCAGGGCGGCGTCTTGCATGCCGTCCGGCGGAAGCTGCGATTGGGCAATCTCCGGCTCCGGCACCAGGTCTTCCGCAACCATCTCCTCGGCTACAGCTTGGATCTTTTGCGTGTCCGTCGAGCTGGCAAAGACGGCCGGTTCCGGCGCGATTTCTTCCACCGCAGGAACTTCCATCATTACCGGCGCAGGAATCTCTTCGACTTCTACCGGCGCGGGAATCTCTTGCACTTCGACGGGGACTGGAATGTCTGCTTCCGGCGAAGAAGTTTCTTCAACGGCCAGGGGAGCATCGTGCTCAAAGGAATTCATAGCCGCCGC
>DATLCI010000103.1:0-6334 GCA_035526435.1 Terriglobales bacterium | reverse complement strand
TGGCGCTGCCGGATGACTTCTTGGAGCTACCCTTGCCCTGGTCGGACTCCGGCTTGTTCATCTTCATCTCGCCATTGGCACTCGCATCAGCCTTCGCGTCCGCGCTTACTTCTTTGCCCTTCAGCGAAGCGTCCACTGACTTCGACAATCCGAGGTCCGTGCTCGCCGACTTTTCGCCCTTCTGCGAGCTGACTTCGGTGTTGCTGTTGGCTTCGGTACTGCTGCTGATCGACGCGGAGTCAGCCGTTTCTTTGGCATCGTCCTTCACCGAGTCAACCTTGCCGTCCACCTTCGCCTTGGTTTCCGTAGTGGTGGAGACAGCTTTGTCTTTCGTCTTGTCCGCGGTGGCCTTGGTTTTCTCCGAGGCCTTGTGCGCCTTGTCCTTCACGGTCTCGCGCACGCCGCCCACGGCTTCCTGGCTGCCGCTCAGAGTTCCGTTCAACGAAGCATCGCCGCCGAGACCGAGGGTCCCGTTGCCGCGATTGATGGTTCCGCTGGCCGTGCTGCCTAAACCGAGATCGCCGGCGACTCCGCCGCGATTCGTCTGCGCTTGTCCCGCTCCGTTCAGCGTGCCGCCCAAAGCACCTCCCAATTGGGCAACGGCAGGCACTGCGGCCAGTACGGCGCTGGCCGTTATCGTAAGTACATAAGAGGTAACTTTGTTGATCTTCATGTTGTGTCCCTTCTAAGAACCTATTTGTGTAGCGACCAGCCGACCTCGAGGCCCTAACCCACAACGCCGGCCGGTCGAGCTTGTAAGGTGCAACCCCTATGCCATCCGCAATCAGCGGCTAGGTGGTTGAAAATAGGCTAGTTAATGGAGGGTCTTGTCCGAAGGTAACGATGTAGGAATTACCGAAATTGGCAGGTTTTGCGCGGTTTTTGAGCGGGGTACTACTATCGGGACCTATTCTAAAAATGCTACGGATTGCACTCCCGCAATATCAAAACGCTTGCGACACCGCATGTTCTTGCACATGAGCATGTCGTCTTTGCGGACCATGTAGGACTTGGCCTTAGCGTATTTCGCGCGGTCGCGGTCATCGGCGCGCGGCGGCAATTGCTTCTTCTTAGTGCGCACCAGCCATGAGATCTCGTACTCGCCTTCCTGGCGGCAATGCGGACATGTCAAGGTGTGCGGCTTCTTCTGTTCTTTTTCGTCGTAAAGATCGCGCTCTTCCATGAGGGAATTATTGCATAATTGGCTGCGTCTTTCAGGGCGGAGGAAGTGGAGACCATGGCTAAAAAGAAGAAGCCGAAGCCATTTCGCGCGGTGACCGCGGTGAAAGCCATGGCGCGCGAGGCGGTGGGACGGCCGCCCGCCACCCGCCGCGACCCCGACACCAAGAAGCAGGCCAAAGCCAAGGAAGTGAAACATAAGCCCACCCTGGGTCGTATGTTGTCGCAAGAAGAATAAGAAGGAGAACTCCCATGGCCGTCCGACCGGATATGGTGACTACCGCGCTGGAATTGGATCAGTACCGCATCACGCGAAATCTTGGTGTAGTCCGCGGCATTGTGGTGCGCTCGCGCTCGATCATTGGCTTCATCGGCGCATCCCTGCAGACGCTGGTGGGCGGCAACATCACCCTGCTCACCGAACTCTGCGAGACGACCCGTCGTGACGCTTTCAACCTGATGATCGAGCACGCCGGACAAGTAGGCGCCAACGCCATCATCTGCGCCCGCTACGATGCGACGGAAGTCATGCAAGGCGTGACCGAAGTGCTGGCATATGGGACCGCGGTGGTGGTGGAGCCGAAACAATCTTGAATTGAAAAATGAATAACCGGATAACCGAATAATCTGCGAGCGGTTGATTGCTCTAACAATGATTCAGGTTATCCGGTTATTCGATTCGGCTTAATACTGCTAGTCCAACTCTCCACCCGGCATGCGGCGTTTCATCCGTTGCGGCTCGGGCGCGCCTGGCGCTGGTGGCGCCATCGCCGGATGGGGTGGCGGAGGCGGCGTCAGCTCTTGCAGCTTCTTCCACTGTTCGGTGGTCATCACCTTCCGGATGCCCAGCATCATCAATGCATTCGACTTCTCCAATGAAGCCCGCGCGTTGGCAATACGGTCGATCTGCGCGCTTACCTGGGCTTCGTCGGGAGTAGCGGATTCAATCAGCGGTTCCAACTGGATCTCCTCTTTCTGCAGCGCGGCGTGCTGGTCGATAAGTTTCAGCCGGTAGTCCTGGAAGATCTTTTCCATGCGCTGCACCTGGTCATCGCTGAGCCCCACTTGCTGCACCAGTTCGGAGTTCTTCCACCACTTGCCGCCGCCGGGAAAGGGGCGGCGCATCCTCATCTCCGTCTGCTCGCGATCGGCCATGGGCGTGCGCATGCGAGGTTGTCCCTGTCCCATGCCTCCGGGCGGGGGGCCGCCCGGGCCGGGAGTTTTCATCTGCGGCTGCTGCTGCGCTGCGGCCATTCCGGCGCCCAACAACACCGTACCTACTAGATTCACGATCTTCATTGCGTCTCCTCTTTTATTCATTACGTTATTACTTCTTTCTCTGGGAAGCGGTAAGGATCTGGTTGCGCTCTTTATTCAAGGAACCAGCCGGATTCAAGGCCGCGGGTGATGCGCGATAGACGTCATAGCTGACCGCCAGCAGTAAGGCATTGTCGGCTTCATCAGTGCTCGGAGCGGGCGGCTTCTGCTCCACCGGCTTGAAAAGCACTAAGGCCACCACCGCCGCAGCGGCCAGAGCCGGCACCGGCAGCATCCTCCAAAGTGAACGCGACGCCGCCGACTGGGCATTCGCACGCGCGCGAATCTCGGCCCCGGTGAAGGCTACATGACCTGCCTTTGCGGTCTCATGCAGCTCAGCTTTGAAGCCCTGGAGCGCCATGCTCAACTCGCGGACTTCATCCAGGCATTGCGGGCATTCCCGGAGGTGCTGTATGCATTCTTCATTGCGCTCGCCACCGGCCCACTCAATAAATTGTTCTTCGTTCAAGTGCTTCATGCTTTGCTCCCACTCCCAAATGCTCCAGACCTCTCGCTAACCCGGGCACGCACCGCGCGCACGGCGCGGAACAGGTGGATCTTCACGGTGCCCACTTTTAATCCGGTTGCTTCGGCGATCTCTTCCATAGTCTTGTCTTCCACAAAGCGCAGCACGAAGACCGCGCGCTGCTGCGGGGAGAGTTCCTCGGCCGCTTCCCACACCGCCGCCACTTGCTCTTGCGCGACCAATGCGCGCTCATGGGAGGGTTGTCGGTCCGGCATCGCCGCCGCGGCTGCTTCAAAATGCTCGTTGCCCTTGAACAGCTTGCGCCAGAAATCTGATTTGCGATTGCGCTGATGATCGCGCGCCAGGTTGATGGCGATCTGTGAGATCCAAGTGCTCAGGCTGGCCTCACCGCGATAGCTGCGGCGGCCCTGGTAAGCCTTCAGGAAGCAATCCTGGGTCAGCGTCTCCGCCGCATCCTGATCGCGCAACATGCCCAGCAGCAAGCGATAGACCCTCATTTGCATGCCGGTCACCAGGCCGTCAAAGTCCTCAAGACTCAGGCCGACGTTCCCGCTTAGGCTTACCGTTGAGGTTGACGTTTTTACGGCCTGCTCCATGGTGCGAATGGCTTCCATCACTGCTGAATGAGACGAGCTTCCTCCCAAAGGGTTTACAGGCTGGTTTACCTTTAAACTCCACAACTTGGGGATTGTTGCCAGAGGGTAGCAGCTTTATCAGCAGTCCAGGCAAAAGAAAAAGGCGGGCCGAAGCCCGCCTTCCTTATTACAGGAGGACTTTACTCTTTAGCAGCCGCCGGCGTACCGCCGCCTGCCTTGCGGATAAAGATGTCGCCATTAAAGTTCTTGAACTGCATCTCCGGACCGCCGCCATTGATCATCCCGCGGACGGTCTTATCGATCTTCACCCGGTACTTGCCCCCCTGGGTCCGCCCATCTCCCACGATCTGCTTGGGCGCGGTGGGCTGCAGGGTGACGTCGAAGTCGCTATAGACGTCACCCTGGTTATTGGTGAGATTGATGTTCGCTTTCAGGGTTGCCGGAAAGGTCACATCGATATCGCCATTCATCGAGCTGAATGCCATCGGCTTGGCATTGATGCCGGTAAACGTCACTAACACCTTGCCGTTCAGCGCGTGGGCGATGGCATTGCCCGCGATCCGGGCCAGGGTGACGTTGCCATTCACGTTGTTCACGTCAATCTCGCCACTCACGCCCGTGACCACGATGTCGCCGTCATTCACCGAGCGCAGGATGAGCGAGCTGTTGGTGGGCACGGAGATGGTCAGGTCAATGGTGCGCTGGGTGGAATCGGTGCTGATATTGACCTGGTTGTTCTCCTCTTCCACTGAAAGGCCGGTTGAAGTCATCGGAATGCGCCGCATGTTGTTGGCGCCGCGGTGTTTTTCGCCGTCGCGAACGTGCGCTTCCACGATCACGTCCTTGCCTTCGTAGGCCTTCACCGTGATGCCGCCGTTCAGGACGCTGGCTTTCACCATTCCCGGACGGGTTGGATCGCTGAAGGGCACAGTCACGCGGTCGCCTGCGACTTGCGCCTGCCCCCAGGCGGTAGTGAGTAAGAGGATGCCGAGCGTGCTGAGTACAGTCTTGCGGTATGGATTGGTCATAAGATTAAACATGGCGTTCGAGTACCTTGATATCTCCATTCAGATTTTCAATCTTGATCTCTGGTCCGCCAGAGCCAACTCGGCCTCCGGTGAACCGATCGCTGCGATACACGAAGCGGCCGTTCTTCTTTTCCGCGGCGGGCTGCTTCTGGGGCAGGCCCGTCATGGGGAAGTCGGTATAAACGCCGCCGTTAAACGTCTTGAAGCGGAAGTCGGCGCTTAGATCTTTGGCGAAATGCAGTTCCACGTTGCCGTTGATGGACTTGAACTCGGAGTCCTCTTTCGGATTGCTGCGGAATCTGACCGTTACCGGGCCATTTACGGTGACTGCACTGCCGGAGCCGGCCACATCGCTCATCGAGATGCTCCCGTTCACGTTGCGGACCTGGAAGTCGCCCGCGACGCCCTGGACCTTGATGTTGCCGTCATTCACCGTCTTCAGCTTGAACTTCATGCGGTTCGGCACCTGAAGCTGGAAGTCCATCTTCACGCTGTAGCCGGGCTCGCGGCCCCAATTGTTACAGCCGCCATCGCAGTTGCAACGGAAGGGACCGTTCACGAAGAACTTAAGGATGTCGCCGTCCTGTTTGACGTCGAGCGTGACTTCTTTCTTGGCCAGGACGACCTTCTCCGCCGACTCGGCATAGATGGTCTTGTTCACCACGAGCTGAATCTGATCACCGGAGGTGCCGACTACTTCCACGCTGCCAAAGACGTTGTCCACTTCGATCGAGCGCTGGTCGAGTGCCCCGGCTACGGGATAGCTGTTCTTGATGATCTCGGTCTCCTGCAGTTTGTAGTCGCGGTCATGACGGCCTGCCAGGGCCGGTTGTGGTTGCAGCGAGGCGAGCAGCAGCAGCGTGCCGGCCAGCATGGTTCCGAGCGGCGCAAGGTTCTTCTGTATAGAGGTTTTCATGTCGTTATCCTTGAAGTTGGGCCAGGCCCCAGCGAGCGCGTTGCCGCACCGTGGGATCGAGCTTGGGATTCTGTTCGAGCTTCCTGATCTGTTGCGCCGCGCGCGCTTCCTTCAGCTCCACCAGCATGTCGATCAGCGCGATCTGCACCATGGGCGAGTTCTGCGTGACCAGCGACTCCGCCATGCCCTCACGCACCGCCGGCTGGTTGTTATAACGACGCAGCGCATCGAGCGCCGCCAATCGCACGTCTACGCTGTTGTCATATTTCAGGGTGTGCATCAGCGCGGCCAGGATCTCCGGGTCTGGTTTCTCGGAGCGCGCGCTGTAACTCACGCCTTGCAGGCGTTCACTTGCAGACTGTTGCTGCAACAATGAGAGCGTGGCCAGTTGCCGCGTTTCACGAAGTTCCTGGCGGAGACTTGCCATGTCGCCCGAAACGGCAGGCTCCGTGTGGTAATACTTGCCGGCGGCAAAGCCGCCCGCCAGCACGATGGCCAGCACCGCCGCCTGGGCCAGGGGAACGCGCAGCCACTCGAAGGAAAACCATGATGGTGACGCGGCCTTTGCGGGCTGATACTTCTTGTGCTCCCAGCGTCCCTCTTCATACGCGCTGAGCAGCGCGTCAAAGCGATGCTTGAGCGCCGGGCTTGGTTCCAGCTCCGGCAACTTGCCCAGCTCATGCCACATGGCGACATCGGCGGCGCAGGTTGCGCACGCACTAGAATGCGCTTCCATGGCAGTCGCAGCTTCCTTGGGCAAGCTGCCTTGCAGGTAGTCTGGCCCTAGATTGGCAAATTCATCGCACTTCAT
>DATLCI010000102.1:0-5276 GCA_035526435.1 Terriglobales bacterium | reverse complement strand
CGTGAAACGTGAAACGCGAAACGTGAAACGGAGACTACGCCTCCGTCGTCACTTCCGGCAGTTTCAGCTTGGCTTTCGCCAGTGTCTTGGTCAGCAGCTCTTCCATCGCTTCTTCCGACACATTCTTCGCCATCGCCAATTCGCTTACCAGGAGGTAGCGGGCGCGGTCGAGCATCTTCTTTTCACGGAAGCTGAGGGGCTTCGTCGTGTGCAGCAGCAGCAGGCTCTTCATCACGATGGCGCATTCCAACAGCGAGCCACCGCGCATCTTGTCGGAATTCTCCTTGTAACGGTCTTTCCAGTCGGCGTTGTTGTCGCAATCGCCGTCGCCCAGGAAGTCGAATATCTTGGTGATCTCGCCGTTCTTCACCACCCGGCGCAGCCCTACGTGTCCTGCATTGGAGCAGGGGATGGTGACTTTCAAGCTGCTGGCCTTGATCTTCAGTTCGTAGAAGCGCATGACCTGCGCGCCGATGGTCCGGCTGGAGATCTGTTCGATCACGCCAACGCCATGATTGGGGTATACGACCTTGTCGCCGATCTGAAAAACCGAGTCATTGGCCATAGAGGACATAAAGGAAGACCGTTCAGTCGCGGCCCCGGAGGAACTTTGGGGCGGGGGAAAGACTTAACTAGATTATAACGGGGGATAACGCCTAGGTCAACGTGCCAGTTCCCGCACCCACCCCCTCTTAGATGCAAGTTTTGGGAGGCTCATCGCGGGAGGCCCGCCTGTTAGGCCGATACTTAGGCTTTTCCTCGTTGACATCAGGCCCGAGACTCGGGAAAATCATCACCTCCCCCGTAAGCGGATTATCGGCATTTATGCGATCTATTTTGGCGCTGGTCACGGCTGTCATTCTGACCGGGGGACTAGCCCACTCGGCCGATTCGATTTCCCTCAGTCAGGCTCGTCGCGACTTCAAACAACTCCTGCCCAAGATGTATCGAGGCGAATTCAATAATAGTTGGCGACGCGTGGAGAAGGTGGCCCTCCAGCCTTTGCGGGCTCTTCGTATCACCACGGATGGTTTTGCTTTCGAAGACACCCGGGAGGTCAATGGCTTCATCCCGGCGAAGCAGATGAAGACCCAACAACAGAGCTATCGCTTCAAAGAGATGGCGGTGGTTGCAGTCAGTGACGAACGCCCTCGGTTGCCCAAGACTGCGTTCTTCGCCGGACCCGAGGGCAATGGCGATATCTGCACCCGCAAGTGCGGCACTTTCTATTGGAGCGATCGCGCCGACGCCGAAAAGTTCGCCCGTGCCTTGAACCGGCTGATCGAGGATGCGAAAAATGGTAAGGACGATAAAGACTTCGCGGACTTTCGTCAAAAAGCGGTCGCGTGGCGGCAGTTGAAGCAAAAGCCTCCGCTGGCGCCTGAAGCGGATCGTCACCGCATTCTGGCGGAAGAGGCTATTCGCTCCACCAATCTCGATTCCGCCGCGCAGCATTACGACGAAGCCCTGGAAGCTACCCCCCTGTGGCCGGAGGGTTGGCTTAATGCCGCGCTTATCTATGCCGAGTTGCAGGATTACGCATCGGCCGCAGAGCACATGCGCTACTATCTCGAACTTGCGCCGGACGCGCCGGAGGCCAAGGCGGCCCGCGAGAAACTCGTCGTATGGGAAGAAAAAGCCAAATGAAAAGCCTAACTTTGTTGTTAGTGTTAGCCGTGACGGCCTGCTCGGCCCCCTTGCATGCGCAAGCTACTCGCGAGCCCGCGCTTCCTGTCAACGCTGCCATCCTTCAAGGCGAGCAGCCGCCGGGTATGGCCATGAAGCTTTCTCCAGCGGAAGCGCGCAAGCTGCTGGAGCAAACCATTCAGAAGAAATATGTGGGCGAGTGGTCCCAATGCATGTTGTTGATCTGCGCCAAGGCGCAATTGGAGCCGGCTTCTGAAGTCCGTGTGCGTATGAATGGTTTTGAGATGTCCGCACCTTACGTGTGGACTGGCGGTCTGAAAGGGGAAGATCGCATCCCCGTCAAGGTCAGCTTCGTGCGCGCTCCGGATTATCTCGTGGTGGTGAAGATGCCCATCATGCGCACCCCTAAGCCCCTATACGTCGTTGGTTTCCAACGCGTAAAAAAGACGGATGCTTCGCTGCACTTGATGAAGTTGCTGTGGACGAACGAAGCACTGGCCCAGCAGTTTGCAGATGCTTTCAACCGCCTTGTCTACCACTCGCATCATGGCGGACCCAACAGCGCGGAAGGGTTCTTGCTTTTCGCCTCTGCCGCCAAGACCTGGCGCGAGACTCCGCAGAAACCCCCGTTGCCTGAAGCCGCCGACCGCGAACGTATCCTCGCGGAGAATTCCATCCGCGAGAAAGACCTGAATGCCGCCATCGAGCATTATGAAGCCGGGCTCGCCATATCTCCGCTGTGGCCCGAGGCTTGGTTCAACTCTGCACTGATCTACGGTGAACTCCAGGACTATGCCAGTGCGGCCAATAGCATGAAGCACTATCTCGAATTGGTGCCCAATGCTCCGGATGCTGCCGCTGCCCGTGAAAAGCTCATCATCTGGGAAGACAAAGCGCGCACCACCACCGGAGCCGTCCAATGACGACTCGTAACGCAAAGCGCTGCTTGTTTTTATTTCCGATCCTCCTCGCATCCACCTTCACCCTCAGCGCCGACGATTGGCTCGCCAAGTTCGAACGAGAATGTCGCGCCAAAGGCGGCACTCCGGAACATTATGCCTCCGGCGGCGGCAAATGCGTGATGCCGGCTTCGTCGTCATCATCATCGTCGTCCAGCAGCACCTACTCCCCGGCCAACAACCCCTATCAGCCAATGGTCGATGGCCTGCTCAAGTGGATCTTTTCCACCAACAACAATGCTGCCCAGGCTAAGCAGCGTCGAGAAGCCATGATGCGTGAATTGGCTGCACAACGCGAACAGGCTCGTCGCAATCAGCAGGTCGCTCAGGCGCAGCGGCTGGAAGCCATCATGCAGCGCCTGATGGGTGACAGTGATCTCATCTTGAAGGGCATGAGCAATACAGATGGTCTGAGACTTAAGCTCGGCGAAAAACGTCCGCTGGGTATGGAGGTCTATCAACATCCCGAAGATGGCAAGAAACGCATGGGCATCTCTGGCCTCTCCGGCATCAACCTCGACAACGAAACTCCTACTACCACTCGGGCGCAGCTTACGTTGAAGCTGGGTGACGACGCGACACGCTCCCTGCAAACTCCACCCGCCGCCGGGCCGGCTCCTGGTTCCCCCGATAAACCTTCGGAGGGTAAGGATTCCGCGACCGCTCCGCCCGCCACCGCGGCCGAACAGGATGAAGCCAAGACGCAGATTGACGACCTCGCCCGCACCATCAGTCAGCTCTCCCCGGAAGAACAGCAGAAACTGCTCGCCGCATTGCAGCGGAATGAGACTGCGGCACCCAGTGCGTCGCCAGAACCTTCACAACCGGCTGCCAACGCCGGGCTGTCATTGGAGCTCAGCGGTACACCGATGGAAGCGGGGAAGTTGGGGGCCACCACCGAAAGTGGGACCTCTCCTGAACAGTTGAAGCAACAAGCGGAAGACCAGTTCCGCTTGCAAGGCATTACCGCTGACCCCATCAAGATTGGCCAATCGCCTGAACCCGGAATCCCCAACAAGGGCGCCAGCGCCGCCAGCGCCTCTCCGCCTGCTCCGATTGATGTTGCCTCACCATCATCCGCGCTTCTGGCCGATCTCCCAGCGGCAGCTTCATCCAACGAAAAACCGGCCGCCCCTTCGCCCGATTGTTCTTCGCAAGAAAAACTATTGGCACTGGATCAACAAGCGATGCGTCGCTTGCAGGCTTCTATCCAGCAAGGCACTGCGGAGTTGGAAAGCTGGGGCAAGGCCCACGCCAAGGCTGAAGAAGACGCGTTGAAACATGCGTCTGATTTCCTCATCGACACCCTGACCGCCAAATTAGGTGAAGTCGGAGAAGGAAAGCTCGCCAAGCTCGAAGACGCTTTCAAGAGACGTGCCCCCATGGGCGAGACTTGGCAACGCAAGCTTGAGAAAGTCCGCGAGTTTCGCGTGAGCCGTATGCGCATGGAGGCTGCCGTTGACGGCCTGAAGGTGTCGGCCTTCGCCACTGCTGGTATCAACGGCTGGGATGACGGTAAGAAGTGGGCGAAGAATACCAACCGCGATGCGGAGACGCTGGATGCCATATTGTCCGAATGGCGCCGGGATCCGGAATTGCAGCAGGTATTGAAGGAGACCGGCTTCAGCCTGACCGCAGCCGGATTCGGCTTCTCAAAGGCCCTTGCGCCCCTCGGGTCCGCCATGGATCTAGGCAGCTTCCTCGTGAATTACGGCTACGATGCCACCGGTTGGAAGCTGAGTCGTGACCGCATCCAGGAACAACTTTCCAACCGTGATAGGGAGGTCGAAGCGATCAAAAAACTTGACGAACAGATCAAGCGTTCAGTCACAAAGCTTAAGGCCTGCAGGAACGGCAATATTACCGTTGGCAGCCTCACAAACATTTATGAAACTTTGCAGTCACCTCAGTTTTAGTCCCGGTAGACTGTATCCACGAACCGCATTGACGATCAGATTCTAAAAGAGTAATATTGTGGAGTATCATTAACTTTAAGAAATACAAGAAAACGGTTTGAACGCTAACCCCTTTCTTTCCGCTTACATAGTATGTATCCCCTTTGTTTTGGCTTACTTACGGACGAAAACCACGATAACCCCATGATTCCAAAGGCCAATTGCATTTCGTCCCAAACCTCTTTGAAGGTGGCGGCAATTTTGCCGCTCCTTTGTTATCAAACATTTGACGGCCGGGGTAGGGAAGGGGTCGCCATAGCATCGGGGGATATAATCGGTAGCTGGTTGTGCATTCATGACGGAACACATCAAGAAGAAGTTGGAAGAAGAGATCAAGCAGCTCGAGTACGAGCTCACGAACGAACTTCCTAAAGAGATCAAGAAGGCCGTCGCCATGGGTGACCTCAGCGAGAACGCTGAGTATCACATGGCCAAGCAGCGCCAGGTCTTCGTAAATGCCCGCCTGGGACAGCTCAAGAAACGCGTCGGCGAACTCGCCATGGTCAACATGGCCAACATCCCCAAGGACCGCGTCGCCTTCGGCTCCACCATCAAGGTCTACGACAACACCAAGGACGAAGAGATTGAATACAAGCTGGTGACCAGCGAAGAGTCAGACGTGTCGAAAGGGCTGATCTCCACGACGTCGCCCATCGGCCGCGCCCTCGTCGGCAAAAAGAAAGGCGACACCGTCACCGTAGTCACGCCCAACGGC
>DATLCI010000100.1:0-13725 GCA_035526435.1 Terriglobales bacterium | reverse complement strand
CCGATGAATGAGCGTGACTTTGCTGGCAAAGCGCGTAAGGAAGAGCGCTTCTTCCATGGCGGAATCGCCGCCCCCGATCACCGTGATCTCCTTGCCACTGAAAAAGAATCCATCACAGGTAGCGCAGGAGGAGACGCCATGCCCGATCAGCGCCTGTTCGCTGGGTAGTCCTAACCACCGCGCGGAGGCGCCGCTGGCAATGATCAAAGTGCGCGTATGGATCTTCTCCTTGCCGAAGTCAAGGACGAAAGGCCGCTTACTCAAGTCCGCACTCACGATGTGGCCGGACATATACTCCGCGCCGAAGCGGGCGGCCTGCTTGCGCATGTTGTCGATGAGTTCCGGACCCTGAATACCTTCTGGAAATCCGGGAAAGTTTTCCACCAGCGTGGTAAGCGAGAGCTGTCCGCCGGGCTCGTGGCCTTCAATGACGAGCGGCTTCAGGTTGGCGCGGGCAGCGTAGATGGCGGCAGTAAGTCCGGAGCATCCGGAGCCAAGTATTACGGTGTCACGAAGGTTATTCATAAGGACGCTATATAGATGATGGAGATATAGATGATGGAGCCGGGAATTCGATACAGGATCGGTTACGACGATGATAAATCAGCAACTTATTTTGGGGGAGTGCTGGAAGCTTTGGTCGCAGGCTTGGCAGGCGGCGCGGGGGCTTTCGGGGCGCCAGACTTGGCTTTCGGCTTCGCGGCCGGAGTTGAAAGCCAGTTGATGTCCATACGAAACATGCTGAGCAGGCCCAGCGATTTGCGATAACCGGCCAGCAATGCCGAAGCCTTGCTGAAGAGCGGGTCGTAGGCAGACTGGTCGGCGTTGGGACAGCGGGAAAGCACCAGGTTGGCTTTGCCAAAACGTTCGAGCTTAATGCGCGAGACGGGCGTGTTCACGTCGAGCACGGATGCGGGCGTGGCCGCTGAAGACGATATTTGGTCCTCGAGCGCGATGGAAAATAAGTCCTTGGGATCTTTTACCTTGATGACCAGCGTTTCCACGGTGTTGGCGGCGTCCGTGCTCAGCGAATACAGCACGTTGCTGAAAACCTGGTCGTTGGCTAGCTCGCGCCGCAGCCGGATGTAGCGGGCGGGTTCGGCGTCCTGCATGCTGGAGCGCCCGCGGGTGACCTCGAAATCCTGGGCGAAAGCAGCCAGCTTGGGAATGCGGTCCAGGGCGGCGTTGATCTCGTCCTTCTCCGCGTCCGTCGGGTTGCAGACGTTGAGATAGTTGACCTTCACCGGGATACCCTGCTTGTCATCCGGCTTGGGAGCGTCCTGCGCAAACACGGGAGCGAGCAAAGAGAACACGGCGAGGGGGAGAAGGCGATTTTGGATGCGCACCCCAAGATTGTAGCAACTGCCTCGCTGGCAACGCACAAAGAAGTAGAATCGCGCTATGGCAAACCTGACATTGGTTTACGGCATGCGGCTACTGCCCGCGGAAGATATTGTGGAAGTTGGCGAGGCGCCGGTGGAATTGCGCAATGGGAACACGGCAAAGGTGACGATGCACGTGCTCGAAGGCAGCAAGGAAGAGATCGAGCAGCAGTTGAAGCACAGCCTGGAGGCGTTTTTCGACCTCTATCCCGATATTTAGCCTGGATTTCCGGTTTTCGTAACAGATTTACGCCGGTCTGGCATTCCCGCTAAAGGCGACTAGAATCCGCCCCGCTATGGGCAGGACGATTCTCCGCTGCGGCTACGTCGGGTTGGCAATGTTAGTCGCGATGGCGCACGCCGGGGACCCGTCATCACGAACTGGCAGCGCCTACTCAGGGCCTGACCTCCAGCAGATCACGCAGAAGGCAGGCATGATCTTCCTGGGACGCGTGGAACGCGTCGAATGGAAGCACGCGGCGGGCGGTGGGCCCGGAGACCGCGTCCGCATCACCTTGCTGGTGCTGGATGGCATTCGCGGAGCGAATACCGGCCAACGAGTGGAAGTGCAGGAATGGAGCGGGCTCTGGACCCCGGGCCATGACCGCTACCAGCCCGGCGAGACGGTCTTTCTTTTTCTTTACCCCAAGAGCCGGTTGGGCTTTACCAGTCCGGTGGCGGGCGATGCGGGTCGGATGGATATCTCCCCCACGCAACGGATCGTGCTGTCACCGGAGCGGGCCGCTTCGCTGTTCCCGCGAAGCTTGCGACTGCAAAAAAACGCCGGTAGCACGCAGAGCCTACGCGAGCAGTACTCAAGTGAGTATGCGCAATTCGCGCAGATCGTAAGAGAGCTGGCCGGGGTGGCTCGGTGAAACAGTTCCGGAAATCAGTACAGATCACGGCAGCAGCCATCGTAGTCCTGCTGGCCACACGTTCAGCTCAATCTGGCGGCGTGCTGGCAGTCGCAGGCCCGAGCGGTTTCAATCCCAGCGTCGTGGGCAAACCCATTACCTGGGCGAATGCTTCCCTCGCCTATTACACCGACCAAGGCGATCTCAGCCCGCTGCTGCCGCAGTCGGGGGCCAATGATTTCGTGAGCGACGCTTTTTCGCGCTGGACCGCTGTCCCCTCGGCCGCATTGCAGGTGGCGCGCGCCGGCGCGCTGGCGGAGAACGTGGATGGCAGCAACGTGTTTCTCACTGGCAATACGCTGACCATGCCGGCGGACATTCAGCCGAGCGCCACGAACCGTCCGCTGGGCGTGGTCTATGATCAGGACGGCCAAGTCACGGATGCGCTGCTGGGTGCCGGCGCCGGGTCCGCAGTCTTCTGCGCCACCAACTCGGTCTTTGGCGGCGCTGACAGCTACACGCTCGATGCGAACTTTGCGCACGCCCTCATCGTCATCAACGGGAATTGCGCGCAGCAATCTGGCGACCTGCCTACGTTGAAATACCGGTTGATCCGCGCGGCCGGCCGGATCCTGGGCGTGGGATGGTCGCAATTGAATGACAACGTCCGTACGGGCACGCCCGCGCCCACGTCCGAAGACCTGAATGGCTTCCCGCTCATGCATCCGCGCGGCCCGCTCTGCAACGGGCCCATCACGGAGTGCGTGCCGAACCCGGACCAGCTTCGGATGGATGACCGGGCGGCCATCGCCTATCTCTACCCCGCGCCAACGGCATCCACCGCGCGTATTCACGGCAGCATTTTCTTTTCCGATGAGCGCGGCGCAGCGGGCCAGCCCATGCAGGGCGTGAACGTGGTCGCGCGGCGAGTGGATTCCCTTACGGGAACGCCCTCGCATGTTTTTGCGACGACCTCGATATCCGGGTTCCGCTTTCGCGGACACAATGGCAATCCCATCACCGGATTTCAAACGGCACAGGGCGAGCCCTTTGCGAAATACGGCTCGGCGGATCCGGCCTGGCAAGGTTTCTTTGATCTCTCGGGACTGGAGATCCCGTCAGGGTCGCAATCGGCCACCTATCAGATAACGCTGGAGCCACTCAATCCGCTCTATAAGAGCGATACCGGACTCGGCGCAGCGAGATACGGAGCGGTAGCGCCGTCGGGAAGTGTGGCTCCGATCGCAATCGTGAACCTCGTAGCCGGCGCGGACGTCACGCGCGACATCGTGATCGCCAACAGCGCGCGCGTGCGTCGCGATGCGGCGGAGCCCAATGGTTTTGGCGCTCCTTCGCCCGTGCCCGCGGGAGGGAGCTGGTGGGGCAACCTGGGCGTGTATGGCGATTCGGATTTCTTTTATTTTCACTCGCGTCCGGGCCGGACCTTCCATCTACGAGTGACGGCATTGGATGAGAACCATGTCTCTACTGCGGTGAAAGCGCAGCCTACGCTTGGCTTGTGGGAGCGCGCGGCGGCGCTGAATAGTCCGCCTATGCTGTCTGCGAATGCGTTTAACACCAGCGTGACCGGGCAGACGAAGATCAGCGCCACCACCGGCACGGAGACCGACCTGATGATCGGCATCAGCGATTTTCGCGGAGACGGGCGTCCGGACTACCAGTACCACGCGCGCTTACTCTATGTGGATTCACTGGCGCCAAGCCGCATTCCCGCTGGTGGCGGTCGCCCGGTGATATTGCAGGGCTACGGCTTCAACGCCAATACCAGCGTGAAGATCGGGGGGCAGCCAGCGGCGATCCTCGCGCGCAGCACTGGACGTTTGCTGGTGCAGTCTCCCCCGCTGGGCAATGGAAGCGCTGCCGTCACGGTGACCGATCTATCCAATGGTGATGTGGCCACGGTCAACGACGGCGCACAATACGGCGTGACCAACGATGACCAGTTACACCTCATTTCGTCGGGAAACCCGGCGGTGCCAGTCGGAGCGGATGCGCCAAACCCGGTGAGGGTACGCGTGACGACCTCCGATGGCGTGACTCCAGTAGCGAATGTGAACGTGACCTTCTCAGTCACACCCGCGCAGAGCTTCTTTAAGGCGTGTAACGCGAACCCGTGCACCATCGCCACGGACGCCAGCGGTGAGGTCCTGGCGTACGTCTCGGTGCGGGCGACGGGTGAACATTTCATCACGGCGACCATCGCCAACGGCGCACAAGTTCCGGGCACCATCGTGGGCAGTGCGCCCGCGTCTTCCATCACCGCGATGCCACCGGCGCACCGGGTGCCGGTCGGGGCAACGGTGTCACTGCCTACCAGCGTGCGAGTGTTGAGCTCGGGCAGCCCAGTGCTGGGTCAGCAGGTGAATTTCAGTTTTGGGACATCGCCCGCCTCGGGGTCAGCCACGCTGGCCGCGCCCAGCGTAGTGACGAATTCCGCGGGCGACGCGGCCAACACCGTCAACCTGGCGAACGTGGGATCGTCGTTCACCATCCTCGCCTGCGTCAGCACGGGGAGCCCATGCACCGCCATCCAGATCCTGGCCGTGGCTCCGAGCGCGATCCAGTTGCAGCCCTTGTTCGGAAGCTCGCAGATACTCGCCTTCGGACAATCACCCGCGCCGATGGTGCTGCGCGTGCAGAATTCAAGCCCTGACCAACCGGTGCGGAGCGTAACCGTCAGTGTCTCAACCAGCGTCTTTGCGCGGACAAGAAGCGAAGATTGCAATCTCCAGAACAGCGATTGCCATTCGGCGTCGGCGCGGCCGATCTTCACGTCATTTATTACATTGAGCAGTGACGAGAATGGCTTGATCACCTTCACGCCGGCGCTTCAAGCCTCATGGGGCGCGGTAAATGTGTACACGCTGTTCAGCGTGGGCGGAGGGGCCGGGCAGACCCAGCAAGGCGAGGTACAAGTGTTCAAGTAACCAAAAGAAAAGGGCGGCGCAAGGCCGCCCTTTCATCTCATCACCTATTGCTTGGGCTTCAAATACGAATCCACCCAGCCATTCACCGTCTTGTACCAGAGCTGGCTGTTCTGCGGCTTCAACACCCAGTGACCCTCGTCCGGGAAGTAAAGCATCTTGGACGGCACCTTTAAGCGCTGCAGCGTAGTGAAGAGCTGGAAGCCTTCGGAGACATCCAGCCGGTAGTCGAGTTGTCCGTGCACGACCAGCGTGGGCGTCTTGATGTTTTGCGCCGCGAGATGAGGTGACCATTTGCGGTACATTTCGCGGTTCGTCCACGGCGTGCCCTTGAACTCCCACTCGGTGAAGAACAGCTCCTCGGTGGAACCGTAAGCCGATTCCGTGTTGAAGATGCCGTCATGCGAGACCGCGCACTTAAAGCGGTGGGTATGGCCGATCATCCAGTTGACCATGTATCCGCCATAGGAGGCGCCCAGGGCGCAGACGCGGTCTTTGTCCACGAAGGGATAGGTAGCTTGGACGTGATCCAGACCGGTCATCAGGTCGAGGTAGGCACGCCCGCCCCAGTCACCATTGATGTCATCCGTGAACTTCTGCCCGTAGCCGGTGGAACCGCGCGGATTGATCTGCACCACCAGGTAGCCATCCGCCGCAAACATCTGCGCGTTCCAGCGGTAAGTCCAACTGTCTCCCCAGGCGCCTTGCGGGCCGCCGTGGATGAGGAACTTTACTGGATACTTCTTGGCCGGATCGAATTGCGGCGGCTTGATGAGGAAGCCCTGGACCTTGGCTTTTTCCGCGCCCGTGAACCAGAAGGTTTCGAGCGGCGAGGTATGGACCTGCGCGAAGACGTCGCGGTTCAGGTCCGTGAGGGCCACGGGTTTGCCGGCCTTGCCCGCGTTATCGAGCGGGACTTTATAGATCTCATTGGGACGATCGACCGACATCCGGGTAAAGACCAGCGTCTTGCCATCCGGCGTGAACTGCAGGTCATCATCGTGCCCGCGGACCACTTCCCTCACGGCGCCGCCGCTGGCATTGATGGCATAGATGGGGGCTTCACCCTTATCGTCGGCGTTGAAATAGATCTGCTTGGAATCGGGCGACCAGGCAATGGTCCCCACCCAGCGATCAAAGTTCTCGGTCAGGTTCTTGAGCGTTCCTGCGGCGCGGTCATAAAGGAAAAGCCGGAATCGGTCCGACTCGTAGCCGTTGCGGAGCTGCACGCGTAGCGCAATATATTTTCCGTCCGGCGAATAGAGCGGGGTGGAGTCGCTGCCCGGACTGTTGCTGATCTTCTTGGCGGAGCCGCCGGCGGCGGGGACTACGAACACTTCATTGTTGGTGCTGGTGGCTTCCACCTCGTCGATATTGCTGGTGTAGGCGACCTCTTTGCCATCGGGCGAGAAGGCATAAAAATCCTGGCCGCCCAGGCTGAAGGGAGGCACGTCATGGTCGCCGGGGGTCAGGTCTTTTGCGACCCCGCCATCGGCCGGGACGATGAACAAGTGGCTGCGCTTGAACCGGGTATAGGAAGACCAGTGGCGATAGAACAGCCGGGTAAACGTCGCGGCCTTTACCTTGGATTTGCCCTTGGCTTCATCGCGCTCCTTGTTGCAGGCATCATCATGACAATCCGCATAGACCTCCGAAATGAACAGGATGCTCTTGCCGTCCGGTGACCACATGGCGCCATCGGCTTCGGTGGAGATATTGGTCACACGGCGCGGCTCGCCTGAAAGCGCGCCGTTGGTGCCGTCGAAGGCTTGTACCCATATCTGCTGGCCACCATCGCGCGGGCTTTGGAACAGGATACTTTTTCCGTCCGGCGAAAAACGGCCACGGGTTTCGTTGGTCGCGCCCGAGGTGATGACTTTGGCCTCGCCGCCGGCCACCGGAACCACCCACAAATGGGAGCGGCGCGTGTTCTCCGCGAGGTTCACATCCACCGCGCTGAACAAGACCCATTTGCCGTCGGGAGAGACGACGGGATCGCCCAGTCGCTTGAGCGACATCATGTCGTCAAAGGTAATAGGACGCTTACCTTGAGCGGCGGAAAACGCGGTTAAGGAGAGGATAAGAGAGATAGCCAAACAGATGCGACGGCGCACACGGGCCTCCTGGGTGGGACTCGAACAGATGAGTGTAAATGAGATGCGGAAGCTTCATTTAAATATCCGCGAGCTTGTCGGAGGCGACCGGGGAGCGCTCGGCCCGTTCGACCTGGAGCGGCAACAGGATGGTGATGGATGCACCCTGCGGGGCGAGGTTGGTGGCGATGATGTCGCCGCCATGCTCGCGGATGATCCCATAGCAGATGCTGAGACCCAGGCCGGTGCCCTTGCCGGGCCCCTTGGTGGTGTAGAAAGGATCAAAGACCCGGGCGACTTCAGCGAAACCGGGACCATTGTCGTGAATGCTGATGTGCGCCCGGTCGCCCTGGACCCGGGCCGCGATGCTGATGCGCTTGTCGTCCAGGTGCTCCACCGCATCCATCGCATTGTTCAAGACGTTCATCAAGACCTGATGCAGAAGCGTCTCATCGGCAAAGACGAGCAACGGCTGCGCTTGGATGTCCTGGGTCACGCGGATGTTCAGCGCATGCATGTCATAGGCGCGAAGCTTGAGCACGTCCTCTAGCAGTGGCTTGAGACCGATGACTTTCTTTTCCATGCGCTGCTGGCGGGAGAAGCGTTGCAGGTTCTCGATGATGCGCTTCATCCTTAGCGCTTCGCGGCGCATCACGTCGAGGTCGCGCTTCATGGCGGAGTCGATGGCGCGGTCGCCAAGGATCTCGCTATAGCCGAGGATGGCGGTCAAGGGATTGTTTAATTCATGGGCCACGCCGCTGACCAGTTGACCCATGCCGGCGAGCTTTTCGGAGTGGAAGAGCTGGCGTTGCAGCTTGCTGTTGTCGAGGGCCCCGGCTACGTCGGTCGCCAGCAATTCCAGCGAGGCCAGGTTTTCCGCACTGACGTGCTTCAGCGAGCGCGGTTCATCCAGTCCCATGGCGCCAATGACCCCGCGTCCCGGCGAGCCCATGGGGATTACGACCTTATGGCCGTCGCTCCACGGTGCATTGCAGGCCATGGGCAAAATATTCATGACGCTGTAATCCGACTTGGCGCGATAAGAATTGGTCCCGATCCGAGAGTCGGGGCGCGCCAGACCGAGGAAGGATTCGTCAGTGAGCGCGGCCACGCATCCGCTCACCTGTTGCCAAGCCGCTTCCGAGAAGCCGGCATGCCCGGTGATCACGTAACGGTTCGGCCCTTCGGCCAGAACGATGACCGCGCGCAGGAAGTTGCTGGTCTCGGTAATGGCCTTGGCGATCTGGCCGCAGACCTCGCGGACGTCACCGCCGCTGAACAGTTGCGAAGTGAGATCGGCAAAGCGGCGCATCTGCTCGGACATCATTTGCTCGCGCTCGTGGGCGTCTTCGGCCGAGATGCGCTCATCCTCCAGCAGGGTAACGATCATCCCGATGGCGACTACGAACTTGGGCAAGTTCCACATGCTGTTTTGCATGGCTGCATTCATGGGCAGGTAGTGCAGAAAATGTCCCAGCGGTGAGATGGCCGCCCAACCGAGAAAGCCCAGCGAAGTGGTGACGATGCCCGGAGTCAGCCGGCGGTATCGGCGATAGAAAAGAACGGCGCAGGCCGCATAGACCCACGTCATAAACGCATAGAATCCGAGTTCCGGCCGGCCGTAATAGGCCTCCCAGAAGCTCCAGATCAATGTCACCCACCCCGTGGAGAGCAATCCCACGTTCCAGCGCGATACCCCGGCATAGCGAAGGACGATGGTGGAGGGCACCACGGCGATCAGACTGAGGATCGCCACATACACCCAGAGGGCCTCTACTGATAAAGACAGGCAGAACGCGTAAATCACCAGGGGTAGACTGATGAGAATGAAATAAAGATTGCGGCGGGTCGTGTCGGCGAGGGCAGAGACACTGCCCAGAAAGATAATGCCGGCCACTTGCAGGCTGGCGAGGTCAATACCGCCGTAGATCCCTGGGGAAAAGCCCAGGGGGCGCCATATGAGTTGCAGCACGAACCGGATAAAGAGAATGGCCCAGCCGACGAACCACAGGCGAAAGCGGAAGGTCCGATTCTGTTTGAGCAGCGCGGCGAAGATGGCCACCAGCACGCCAAGCAGAATCACAGTGGGGAGCCTGGCGAAGGTGTCATTCATAGGGGTGTGCGGGAAAACCTATTCTATGCTGGAAGCCTCGAAAACACGACTTTTTTCACCCTTTTGGGTTTAAGAAAGAGCCTGAAGATGGCCTTCCGGCATCTAAAAAACCTGACTTATCAAACATGAAAACACTTCCATCCAGTTACTCAAGATTAGCGGCGATCAAGGGTTATTTCCTGCCGACCTTGCTGTTAATGCTTTGCCTCGCCGGCCGAGCCAATGCCCAGACTTCCACGTCCCAGGGCGAGCCCTCGAACATCGTGAAGACGCCGCCCAAGGGAATGACCGAGGATGAGGTCGTTCGCCGCTTCGCCGCGCGCGAAAAGGAATTCCGCGACGCCCGCGAAAACTACACCTTCCGCCAGGACGTAAAAGTCCAGACGCTCGACGGCAGCCGGGTGAGCGGTGAGTACCAGCAGGTGGTGGATGTCACCTTTGACGATAAGGACCGCCGCCGCGAGAACGTGATCTTCTCTCCCCAGTCCACGCTGACGGAAATCCAGATGACCAGCGAGGACTTTGAGGACATCCAGCACCGGTATCCGTTCGTGCTGACGACCGATGAGGTCTCGGAATACCAGATCCTGTATCTCGGCACCGAGCACGTGGATGAGATCGATACCTATGTCTTCGACATTGCGCCGAAGACTTTTGCCAAGGGCAAGCGCTACTTCCAGGGACGCATCTGGGTGGACGACCGCGATTTCCAGATCGTCAAGACCCATGGCAAGCCGGTGGGCTACGCCAGCAAGAGCGGCGACCAGGAACAACAGTTTCCGGCTTTTACCACCTATCGCGAGCAGATCGATGGCAAGTACTGGTTCCCGACGTATTCCCGCGCGGACGAGGTGCTGCACTTCCCTCCCACCAGGAATTCCGCAGGGTCTGACGTGCACATCCGCATCATTGTGAAATATAGCGATTACAAGAAATTCGGCTCCAAGACGCGCATCACCTACGGGGATGAAGAGCTGAAGAAAGAACCAGTGCCCAAGAAATAATCCGCAACAATGATCGAAGTCCATCACGAGCAAAATAAAAAGGCCACCTCTTTCGCGGTGGCCTTTTCTTCAGGAGGAGAGAGACAACAACTGCACTTTTACGACTGCCTAGGCGGCCGGTGCCAGCGACCGGTTGGCGGCCTGCTGGATGAAGCGTTTCATCACCGTGGCCCACATTACTTTCTTGCGGATAGCGCTTTCCTTGCCGCCGCGGCCCTTGGCGAACATGTTCAGGAGCTCCTGCATCTTGAGCACGCGGATCACCGCCTGGTCTGAGGCCGAGGCGCCATAAGCTTCCAGGAAATTGTCATGCACCTGGCTGGTGATGGTGCGGTTGCAGAACGGATACTTTTCCAGAGCTTCCACGCAGGCCAGGAAATGCGCCACGTCATGGAAGGAGGAACCGCGTGAGCGCATCTTCACGAAGTCACAGATGCTGATGCCTTTTTCACTCACCACGATATTCAACGGCGTGAATTCGTTCAGCACCGCGGACGACGGCAGGGTCTTGCGCGTGCCCGTCAGTGATTTCTTGGCGCCGGCCAGGATGGTCTTGATCGCCATATCTTCCAGGCCTTCGGTGCGGCAGCTATCGCAAAGCGTTTCCAGGTCGGCGAGGACGGCTTGAGCGTCAAAGGGCTCGGGCATGTCCGCCGAAGCCTTATGGAAGTTGCGGAGCCAATGGCCTGCCATGGAGGCAGCCATGCCCACGGTGCCGTTATCAGCGTAGCCGGGCAGTAGCGCGCCCTTCATGATGATGGATTGCAGGGGCACGCCGGTAAATTTTTCGCTGACGACCGCGCCGACGTCACTGAAGTCGCCGATGGGACGGGGGATACCGTCGAGGCTCTTCTTGGCAAAGATCTCATGGGCGGCGGAAAGATTGTCCAGCTCCAGCCGGGCGAGGTTGCGGGCGGCCTGCTGGCCGGACTTGCTGGCGCGATAGACCTTCGCGGCCAGACGCTCGCTGGTCTTTTCAAAGTCGATCACCAGGTCATAGACGAAGTGATCGGTCTTCGGGGTATGACCAACGATCCGCACATTGCGCAACTCACCGTGTTCGGGGTAATAATTTGTGGCGGTATTCCGTAGATCGGCCACAATGTGGTCCATAACATTCTCTGGCATTGCTTCTCCCAACTGCTTGAAAAGGGTCTGTGCGCCTGGGCTGGCTAGTGCAGGCGGATTCATAGTGACTAATGCAGGTGTCATGCCAATCGGGACAAATTGCTAAAGTTTTGTATGTTATTGAATCTACGAGGCAAAAAATATTTTTGCTCCAGCCTAAACCTCCAGCCCCTGCGATGGTGGTACTTAAATACTCATTCTGGGCAGCAGGACTGCTTATGTAGGTAGCAGGCAATCCGCTCGGGACGTTTTAAGGGGATAAAAGTCTAAGGTTCACGCTTAAAAGACGGGTTCCTGTAGCGCAATAAGCACAAAAAAAGGCCACCCCGTTTCCAGGGTGGCCTTGGACCAGGTGAAACGTTACTTTCGCTGCGCAGACTCCTCATTGGAACGCGCGCTTTCGCCCACTGCATTCACGGCCGTGACGCTGTAATAGTAGGTAACGCCCGATTGTGCCGCCGTGTCCACAAATTGGGTCTGATTGCCGGCGTTGGCCAGGAATGTTCCTGTACCCGGCGCGATGCCGCGATAGACCTTGTAATTCGTGATCGCTGCGGTGCCGCTGGAGGCCGGCGTCCACCACGTAAGGCTCACGCCTTCATGCGAGCCGCGGGCCTTCAGCTTGCGTGGCGCCGAAGGTGCAGCCTTCACCGCAGGAGTAAGAGCCAACTCGTTCGAAGTAGAACCGGTGCCGATGGCGTTGATGGCGGCCACGCGGTAGTAATACGTGGTGCCGTTAGTGACTCCGGTGTCATTGTAGGTGGTCGTATTCGCTCCCACCGTCGTCAACACCGTCTCGGTGCTGGGCGCGGTGCCGCGGAAGAGCTTGTATCCGGTGATAGGCGTCCCGCCGTTGGCAGGCACCGTCCAGGACAAATGGTTCACGCTGTTGTCGGCCAAGCCGCTGAGCACCGGGCTGTAGGGCACGGTGCTGATCACCCCGTCATACTGCGCGAGCAAACCAATGCCCGCAGTCTGCCGCGCCACGGAGGCCAGTTTGGTGCGCACCGTGTCACTCACATTCTCTGGGGGAGCGGTCACGCAGCGGTTGGCTGCATTTTGCGGATCGTCAATGCAACCGTCGGCATATCCCACCACCACGCGCCCCACCTTGTCCATGGTGATACCCATGAAGTCCAGCAGGTTGCGACAAGCGTTGCTGCCGCCGCCGGCCCAGATGCAGCCGCGCTGCACCGGATCTCCCGGCGTGCTGTTGTAGGTCGTCCACGTGGCGCCGCCGTCATAGGTCATCGCCACGTACAGGTTCCAGGCGCCGGTGAAGGTGCTGGCTTGGTCATTCCCGGCGGTCGTGGTTCCCAGGAACGCCATGGCTGCACGGTCGTCGTCGCCCACCACCAGCGAAGCAAACTCGCTGTTCTGCACATTCTGTGCCGCGCCGACATCAAATGGAGCCGACCAGTTCGCGCCATGGTCACGCGAGACCGCGACATACGCATGGCCGTTACCGTCCGTGTAGCCGAAGTAGATCGTCCCCTTGGGGCCAATGTCTACCCAGGGATCGAAGTTACCCGGTGTGCTTCCCGGAATCTTCGAAATGGTCCAGGTCTTGCCGTTGTCGGCCGAGATGCCCAGCGCCTGGTTTTCGCCACAACGGTGGTTCGGCAGGTACTGGTAGCCGTCCGGCCCCACCCGGGCATGCCCATGGATAGTGCCGCATTCCGTGATGTTCCACACGATGGAGGAATTAAGGAAGGTCACGCCGCCGTCGGTGCTGGTGGCACACGCGCCCGTAACATCGTCATGCGCGCAATAGATCACGCTGTTCTTGTAATTGAATAGCGGATCATTGGCGCTCATGCCCGCAGCGAAGACGCCTCCGCCCACCGTCTGATGGTCAAAGACGGTATTGGGGCCGCAGCCCACCGGATTTTGGAACCAGTTCACCCCATCATCGTCAGTGAATGCCAGCAGGCTGCACGCAAGATAGAGCTGCGAAACAAAGGTGCGTCCGGTCTTCAGATCGGTATAGAGGATCGGATCCAGCGTGCGCACCGAGGTGATCGGCGCGGCGACATTCTCCCAGGTAGCAGTGGCCGGTTTCACGGCGTCGTCAAAGCGAATACGCAGGGTCTGGGTATTGGATTGATACATCACATTCCCGGTCTTCCAGTTCACGCCGATAGAGGGCTCACCCGCACCGGTACCGAGCCGCGAACCTGTG
The DNA here is from genome assembly GCA_035526435.1 of Terriglobales bacterium. GTDB lineage: Bacteria > Acidobacteriota > Terriglobia > Terriglobales > Acidobacteriaceae > DATLCI01. The sequence goes on along the minus strand of DATLCI010000100.1, from coordinate 24 downwards.
GCCGGGACCGGCGGCTGATAGTGA
>DATLCI010000072.1:0-4804 GCA_035526435.1 Terriglobales bacterium | reverse complement strand
GGTGGATGAGCCGAACAAGATCGTGGCGGCACGCAATGGCCCGCCAGCAGTCATTGGGCTGGGTGAGAATGAATTTTTTGTAGCGTCGGATGTCCCGGCGATCCTGCACCACACACGCGACCTCTTCTTCCTGGCTGACGGGGACATGGCCATCGTGACCCCCGGAGGCGTGAGCGTGACCGATTTCGACGCCAAGCCCCTGGTGCGCAAACCGCAGCGCATCACCTGGGACCCCATCATGGCGGAGAAGGGCGGCTTTAAGCACTTCATGCTCAAAGAGATCTACGAGCAGCCGCGCGCGGTCCGCGACACCACCCTGGGGCGGTATTCACTCGATTCCGGAAAAGTCTTTCTCGAAGAGATGGAAATCACGGAAGCCGAGCTGCGCGCCGCGCGCAAGATCAATATTGCGGCGTGCGGCACGAGCTGGCACGCAGGACAAGCCGGTAAGTTCATGATCGAGCGGCTGGCGCGTATCCCGGTGGAAGTGGATTACGCCAGCGAATGGCGCTATCGCGATCCCATCATCGCGAAGGATGAGATCACGCTGCTGATCACGCAGTCAGGTGAGACCGCCGATACCATTGCCGCGCAGCGTGAAGCCAAAGCGAAGGGTTCAAAGACGCTGGCGATCTGCAATGTGGTGGGATCCATGATCGCGCGGGAATCGGCGGGGACCATCTACACGCATGCAGGACCGGAGATCGGCGTGGCTTCCACCAAGGCCTTCACCGCGCAACAGACGGCACTGTTCATCTTTGCGCTCTACCTCGCGCAGGTGCGAAAAGAGATCTCAGCGGAGCAGGCGAAAGAATTCATCAACGAGCTGACGCTTATCCCGGGAAAGCTCGAAGCGTTGCTCTCGGTCGACAAAGAATGTGAAGAGCTGGCCAAGCAGTACTCGAAAGTCCAGGACTTCCTCTTCCTCGGCCGCGGGATCCACTATCCCATTGCGCTGGAAGGCGCGCTCAAGCTCAAAGAGATCTCTTACATCCACGCCGAAGGCTACCCGGCAGGCGAGATGAAGCATGGTCCCAACGCACTCATCGACGAAAATCTTCCGGTGATAGTGCTGGCGACATGCGACCGCAATGATCCGGGCTCGGTGTTGCGTTATGAAAAGACCATGTCGAACATGCAGGAGGTCACGGCGCGCTCGGGCCAGGTGATCGCCATTGCCACCGAGGGCGACACGGATACAAAAGAGACCGCGACCCATGTCTTATATGTTCCTGCGGCGCCGGAATTGCTGCTCCCCATCCTCGAAGTGGTGCCCTTGCAATTGCTGGCCTATCACATCGCGGTTCGCCGCGGGTGCGACGTGGACCAACCTCGAAACCTCGCCAAGTCCGTGACCGTGGAGTAAGGACGCCGATTGCCCCCCGACCTACGCGTTGTCCTGTTTGCTGCGGTAGTCGCCTACGTATTCATCACTGCCTTCAACTTTATTGTGGTCGGCATCTATCACCGCATCCGCGGTGAACGCGCCTCCCACAGCCGCGCCTATCTCATTACTTCCCGCATCGGACTCGCTCTGGCCCTGGTTGGATTGCTCTGCGTCTTGTACGGGTATTTCATCGAACCTGATTGGCCGGAGGTCACGCATGTGGAGCTGCGTACGGCCAAGGTGGCGCCCGCAACCGGTAAAGTCCGCATCGTCCACATCTCCGACATTCACAGCGTCGGCAAGGCCCGCCTGGAACCTCGGCTGCCGCAATTGATCGCGGCGGAAAAACCTGACCTCATCATCTATACGGGAGATTCGTTGTCTCGCGGGCCCGGGCTGCCGGTATTCCGCAAACTGATGACTGAGCTGACGAAGATCGCCCCCGTCTACGCCACGGCCGGCAATTGGGACATTGCGACCGAAGTGGTGGGCAAGCTCTACGAGGGGATCAACGTTGTTTACCTTGAGGGCAAGCATGTGAAGCAAGACGTGCGAGGTACGCCCATCTGGATCGCCGGGATCGGGCAATGGCATGACGATCAGGTATGGCCGTCGATGCGCGGGATCCCGCGCACGGAGTTCAGTATCTTCATGTTTCATTATCCCGATGGGATCCGCGAGATCGCGAACGAGAACATCGACCTTTATCTGGCCGGCCACACGCACGGCGGGCAGATCGCCTTGCCGTTCTATGGGGCGCTCACGACGAATTCGATCTACGACAAAGAATATGAGGCCGGGCTGTATAAGGTGAAGAACACCTGGCTGTATGTGAACCGCGGAATAGGAATGACGTATGGCGCGCCTCCGGTGCGCTTTCTGGCAAGGCCGGAAATAACGGTGATCGACCTGGTGCCGCAAAGCTAGTTGTAGAATCGAAAAGACGTTTTTCAGGAGAGCGAACGATTGGCCCGCGAGATCTACACGGCAAAGCTCAATAACACGGTGATGTTGTCAGAGAAGAACCAGTGCAAGCATTTCGAGTTCGAACTCCAGAGCGACCAGTTGCAGAGTTTTGATTTTGCGCCCGGACAATTCGTCTCCATGCTGGCAAAGAACGGCGATAAGCAGATGACACGCGCGTACTCCATCGCGAGTGGCCCCCGCGGCAATAAACATTTTGAGCTGTGCCTGAACCGGGTGGAGGGCGGATTTTTCTCCAATCACCTATGCGACATGGCCCATGGGAACACGGTGCAGTTCCACGGTCCCCATGGGCACTTTGTCCTGCGCAATCCGCTGCGGGATTCGATTTTCATTGCGACCGGGACGGGGGTGGCGCCCATGCGTGGCTTTGTGGAATGGCTGTTCCCGCTGGACGGGCCGCCTCGGCATGAAGGCCGCCAGATCTGGCTGATCTATGGGACCCGGCACGAGACCGAGATCTACTACCGCGATTACTTCGAGGCAGCGGCGAAAAAGTATCCTGACTTCCACTACGTGACCACTCTCAGCCGACCAGCAGAAGGGTGGCAAGGCGCGACGGGTTACGTGCAAGACCAAGTGCAGAGGATATTGGAGGCGCGTCCGGACAAAGGCAAAGACTCGATGGACGCGTATATCTGCGGACTCAACCTGATGGTCTCCGCCAACCGCCAACTGCTCGCTGATTTCGGCTGGGACAAGAAACAAATCGTCTTCGAACGCTACGACTGACGGGTCGGCTCATCCTGCGCCGGGTTAGGCCCAGACACCAAAAAAATCCCCGCATCCTATTGCCTATAAAGAACATCCAATAACTTGACAATAAGTCACTCAACTCTGATAATAGGGTTGTTGTAGGCCCTTATTGCAGGCTTAGTTTACCCGGAGGAAGTTATGGGGAAGATCATAGGAATTGATTTAGGCACCACCAATTCGGTGGTGGCGGTGATGGAAGGCGGCGAGCCAAAGGTCATCGCGAACGAGGAAGGCGGGCGGACTACTCCTTCCATCGTGGCATTTACCAAGTCAGGCGAGCGGCTGGTAGGGCAGGTGGCCAAGCGCCAGGCCATCACCAACCCCGAGAACACCATTTATTCGATCAAGCGGTTCATGGGACGTCGCTATGACGAAGTCAGTGAAGAATCGAAGATGGTGCCGTACAAAGTTCAGAAGGCCGGCGACCACGTCGGCGTGCTGGCGCAAGGCAAGGAACATACCCCGCCGCAGATCTCCGCGCTGATCCTGCAGAAACTGAAAAAGGCAGCCGAAGATCATCTTGGCACCACGGTCACGGAAGCCGTCATCACCGTTCCCGCGTACTTCAATGACGCGCAGCGCCAGGCTACGAAAGACGCCGGCAAGATCGCCGGTCTCGATGTGAAGCGCATCGTGAACGAGCCCACGGCCGCGGCCATGGCCTATGGCCTGGACAAGAAAAAGGACGAGACCATCGCCGTGTACGACTTCGGCGGCGGCACCTTTGATATCTCCATCCTCGAAGTGGGCGAAGGCGTGATCGAAGTGAAGTCCACGAATGGTGACACGCACCTGGGCGGCGACAACATCGATAACAAGATCGTCGAGTGGCTGGTGGAAGAGTTCAAGAAGGAAGAAGGCCTCGATCTGCGCGCCAAAGGCAATGAGATGGCGTTGCAGCGTCTGCGTGACGCGGCGGAAAAAGCCAAGATCGAGCTTTCCAGCACCATGGAGACCGAGATCAACCTGCCGTTCATCACCGCGGACGCTTCCGGCCCCAAGCACCTGGTAAAAAAGCTGAGCCGCGCCCGGTTGGAGCAGCTGGTGGAGGACATCATCCAGCGCTCGGTCGGCCCGTGCAAGCAGGCGATGAAGGATGCGGGCGTAGATGCCGGCAAGATCGATGAGGTCGTGCTCGTCGGCGGCCAAACACGTATGCCCCGCATTCAGGCGCTGGTGAAGGAGCTCTTCGGTAAAGAAGGTCACAAGGGCGTGAATCCAGATGAAGTGGTAGCGATCGGTGCAGCCATTCAGGCGGGCGTGCTGGGCGGCGAGGTGAAAGACCTGCTGCTGCTTGACGTGACTCCGCTTACGCTCTCGATAGAGACTTTGGGCGGCGTGGCGACGGGAATGATCCCGCGCAACACGACCATTCCGACCAAGAAGACGGAAGTCTTTTCGACGGCCGCCGATAGCCAGCCTTCGGTGGAGGTGCACATCCTTCAGGGTGAGCGCCCCATGGCCAAGGACAACCGAACGCTGGGCAAGTTCCACCTGACCGGGATCCCACCGGCGCCGCGTGGAGTGCCGCAGATTGAAGTCACTTTTGATATCGATGCTAACGGTATCCTCAACGTGACGGCAAAGGACCGCGCCACGGGCAAGGACCAGAAGATCACGATCACGTCGTCTTCCGGACTGAGCAAAGAGGAAGTGGAGCGAATGGCTAAAGAGGCC
>DATLCI010000068.1:0-12860 GCA_035526435.1 Terriglobales bacterium | reverse complement strand
ATAGAAGAGATGCGCGCCTCCGCGCCCGCGAGCGGCTGGTTTCAAGAGGCGCTGCTCAGCCTGGGCAATAAGTTCTTGCTACGCAATGATTACGCCAACGCCGCGGGGGCATATACGGAGCTCGCGCAACGCTTTCCCACGGGCCGGTATGGCCCCGGCGCCCATTGGAAGGCCGCCTGGCTGCAGTATCGTCTCGCAAAATGGGCTGAGGCAAAGGCCGGCTTCGACCGTCACATTGCTGATTTTCCGAACTCGGCTGAAGTTCCTAACGCCCTCTACTGGCGCGGACGACTGGCAGAGAATGAAGGCGATATCCAGAAGGCCCGCTCCTGCTACCAGAAGCTGAATGAGCGCTTCCGTAACTACTATTACGCCATGCTCGCGCGCGATCGCCTGCGCGTGATCAAACTCGCGCCGGTCGAGGATGACGCCACCTTTGCCCGTATCCCATCCGCGCCTGACCCGGCCACTATCTTTGAATCCAGCAATGATGTGACTGACATCCGCTTGTCCAAAGCCCGGCTGCTATCCAATGCTGCAATGTATGAGCAGGCGCAGAAGGAATTGGAATCGGCGGCTAAAGATCGCAGTAACAAGTGGGTCGTCGGTGAGATGGTGAAACTCCAGCAGGATGCAGGGAAGCCCCACATCGCTCTGCAAACATTGAAGCGCGCGTATCCGGCGTACTTTGCCATTGATGTCGGCTCGCTGCCCCGTCCTATGCTGGAGACGCTGTTTCCCCGGCCTTACTGGCCGGACTTAAAGGTGAACGCCGCCGCCAACTCTCTCGATCCTTATTTGATCGCATCCCTGATACGGCAAGAATCCGAATTCAATCCTTTGGCGGTTTCCCATGCCAATGCGTATGGGTTGATGCAACTGCTCCCCACGGTAGGAAAGAAGCTCGCCAAGGAAGTGAAGCTCAAGCCGTTCTCTACCGCGAGGTTATTGGAGCCGCAAGCCAATATCCGCTTGGGTACGCGCTACTTTCGCCAGATGATCGACGGGAACGGTGGCACGGTGGAATACGCGCTGGCTGCTTACAATGCGGGCTCGAACCGGGTAAGCGATTGGCGCGCCAGCGGCAACTTTAAGGACATGCCGGAATTCGTCGAGTCCATCCCGTTCACGGAGACGCGGGAATATGTGCAAGCCATTGTCCGCAACGTGGAGTTGTACAAACGGATCTACGCCAGCGAGATCGCTCAATCGAATTAGAACAGGCTACGCGTCTTGGGTCACGGACGCGGTCTCTTTCGCCGGCAGGATTACCTCCAGCAACAATAGTCCGGAGCCCGCGACGATCGCGCTGTCCGCCAGATTGAAATCCGGCCAGTGATAAGTTCCCAGCCGGAACGCCAGAAAATCCACCACACTCCCCAGGAACAACCGGTCCAGGAAGTTTCCCAGCGCGCCGCCCAGGATCAACGACAGCGCGACGTTCGTCCGATTGAAGTCGCGCTTGGCCTTGACCAAAATGACGGTGATCACCGTCATAATAATGAGTGAAAAGACGATCAGCCCGATCGGTGCCCAGGGCGAGCGACTGTCCGCCAATAAGCTGAAGGCAGCGCCCCGGTTTAACTCGTGACTGATGCGAAAGAAGCCGGGGATGACCGTCACACCGCCGTGCAAGGGGATTGACTTCGCCACTATCAGCTTGGTGACCTGGTCCATGACCAGGATGGTGGCCGCGAGAAAAAAATAGAGCTCCCGAGAGTCCCGCTTGGCTGGCCCGGTCAGATTCAAGCGCTCACCATCTCCTGGATCGCGGCTGAACATCGCTCACAGATCGTCGGATAGTCTGCGTTCTCGCCCACGTGAGTGGAATAATTCCAGCAGCGTTCGCATTTTTGTCCGTCGGCGCGCAGCACTTCCACCTTGACCGTGCCGCTGCCGTTGCCCGCCGTAGCCTGCTCTACCTCTACCCCTGACACGATCAGCAAGGCGCGCATCTGCTGTTCATATTGCTTGAGCGTCGCGAACCAGGGCGCGGCGGCTGATATTGTCAGCTTGGCCTCAAGCGCGCTGCCAATGGTCTTCTCCTGCCGCGCGAGTTCCAGCGCTTTGAGCGCTTCGTCACGGACCGTCATCAAGGCAGTCCAATCGGTGCGCAACGCATCAAGCGCCGCGGTTGACACCTCGCTGCCATACACATCTTTGGCGGAAGGGAACAACTCCACATGGACGCTCCGCGATCTTCCGCCCACCTTGGGTAGATGTTCCCAGATCTCGTCCGCGGTGAAACTCATGATCGGCGCTACCAATCGCACCATTGCTTCGGCAATATGCCAGATCGCAGTCTGGGCGGAACGTCGTGCCGGCGAGTTCGGCGCAGCCGTATACAAGCGGTCTTTAAGCACGTCAAAGTAGATAGCGCTGAGGTCTACCGCGCAGAAGTCGTGCAATTGGTGGTATACGCGATGGAAAGTCATCTCGTCATACCAGTTGCGCACACGCTCGCACATCTCCGCAGTGCGCAGCAGCATATATTGGTCCAGCGGCTGCATCTTCTCGAATGGCACCGCCTCTGCTGGCTCGAAGTCAGACAGATTGCCGAGCATGTTCTTGAAGGTATTCCGGATCTTCCGATAGTTATCCGCTACCCGCTGCATGAGCTCTTCTGACGCATGGACATCCTCGCGGAAGTCCACGGACGCCACCCATAGCCGAACGACCTCGCCACCAAGGCGTTTCGCGATGTCGACCGGGTCCACCACATTGCCCAGCGACTTCGACATTGCGCGGCCAGTGGGGTCAAGCGTCCAGCCATTGGTCGCGACCGCGCGATACGGCGCCTGGTCTCGGGTGCCTACCGAACACAACAGTGAGGAATGAAACCAGCCGCGATGCTGGTCGCCGCCTTCCAGGTAAAGGTCCGCAGGAAAGTCCAGCTTGGGTTCATGTCCCAGGACGGCGGCGAAACTGGAGCCTGACTCAAACCAGACGTCGATGATGTCCATCTCTTTGCGGAATTCGCCCTTGCCGCATTTGCCGCACTTAGTTCCCGGCGGAAGGATCGCGCTGGCATCAGTGGTGTACCATGCATCCGCTCCTTCGCGAGCGAACAACGCCACCACCGCCGCATTCGCCGGCTTCGAGTTCAGCAACTGGTTGCAGTCGTCATCCGCGCAGAAGAATGCCGCGATGGGCACGCCCCATATCCGCTGGCGCGAGATGCACCAGTCCGGACGCGTGGCGATCATGTTGGAAATACGCTCTTCGCCCCAGGCCGGGTCCCATTTCACTTGCTTGATCTCATCCAGGGCGCGCTGGCGCAGCGTGCTTTCTCCCAGCTTTGCTTCCATGCTGATGAACCATTGCTCGGTAGCACGGAAGATCACTGGCTTGTGGCACCGCCAGCAATGCGGATAAGAGTGCTCGATCTTGCCGCCACCCATCAGCGCGCCGCGGCCTTTCAGCAATTCAGTGATCGGTTCATTCGCCTGGAATACGGTCTTACCTTCATATTCCGGCAGACCGTTGCGCATTCGCCCGCTGGCATCCACGTTGCAGGTCTGATCCAACTTGTACTTCGCTCCGGTGTAAAAATCGTCTGCCCCGTGCGACGGCGCCGTATGGACCGCACCGGTCCCTTGCTCGGTCGTCACATAATCCGCCAGGACGCCTAGGATCTTGCGTTCCAGGAAAGGATGCTTGAATTCCGAATATTCCAGTTTCTTTCCGGCAAAATGGGCAACGGCCTTCGCATTGGTCAGCCCGCACGCCTGCTTCGTCGCTCCAGCCAGTGCTTCAGCCACGATGTAAACCTCACCGCCATCTTCCAGCGCGACATACTCAAAATCAGGGTGGAACGCCACCGCCATCGACGCGGGCAATGTCCACGGCGTGGTGGTCCAGATGATGGTGTTGACCTTTTTCCCCGCGAGGGCGGGGTCGAGTTTGGCCGCGTCACTGGTCAGCGCATACTTCACGTAAACACTGGGGCTAGTATGCATCGCATATTCGACTTCGGCCTCGGCTAGCGCCGTCTTGTCGTTGATGCACCAGTACACCGGCTTCAATCCCTTATAGACCGAGCCGTTTTCCAGGAAGTCGTAAAACATCCGCACGATGACCGATTCATACTCCTTGGTCATTGTGGAATACGGGCGGTCAAAGCGGCCGAAGACTCCGATCCTCTTGAATTGCTCGCGCTGCAGGTCCAGATATTTCTGCGCGTACTCCCGGCACGCTTTGCGCACCTCGATCGGTTGCATCTCGAGTTTTTTGCGTCCGAGGGATTCATCCACCTTGATCTCGATCGGTAACCCGTGGCAATCCCATCCCGGAACGTAGGGCGCGTCAAAACCGTTCATGGTCTTCGACTTCACCACGAAATCCTTCAGGCACTTATTTAGCGCGTGGCCCAAGTGAATGGGACCGTTAGCGTAGGGAGGGCCGTCATGCATCACATAGCTAGGCGCATCCTTGCGCGCCGCCCGAATGAGGTCGTAAATGCGCAACTCATCCCACCGCTCCAGCCGTTTTGGCTCATTCGTCGGCAGGTTTGCCTTCATCGGGAAATCCGTCTTAGGCAGGTTCAGAGTGGCTTTTAGTTCCAACGGCGCTCTCATTCATTCTCCAAAGGTTGTCTTCGCCACTAATTATAGTGGAGCGTCGGCAGCGTCGGATGGGACTAAGGCGCATACAACTTGAAGTGAGCCCATCTCATCTCTACTTAACGGATAGGTTCTCAACTCACAAAAGGAAAAAGGTCTCCTTGTCGAACCTAAGGCCCAGAGGTCCCAGGTAGTATGACCAACCAGTTCATCACTCGCCAGGATGTTCATCCCGTCTTCGCTCCCAGGCTTATCACCGCGGAGCAGCCTTCACTTCTGTCCTCACTGAAAGACAATCTGCTCGACCTTTTGTTCCCGAAGAAGCTGCCACCGTTGCACGTCACCTCGCGCCCGGTCGCAGTTCGCGACATCTGGGAGAAGAAAGACCCGAAGCGCGCCGCCAGCGTCTCGCTGATGATGCACGCCGCGGCCATTGGCGCCATCATCGCGGCCACCTACATGGGTGCCCAGGTGGTGCAGGACACCAAGAAGAACACCATAACTCTGGTCGCGCCAGACATCTCTGATTATTTACCCATGACCAAGCCTGGCCCAGTAATGGGCGGCGGCGGCGGTGGTGGCGATCGCGCCAAGATCGAAGCGCCCAAAGGCAAGCTGCCCAAGGTCTCAATGACGGAGCAGATCACGCCTCCGGCGATCGTGGTTCGCAATGAGGCCCCCAAGCTTGAAGTCGAGCCCACGGTCATGGTGCCGAGCAATATCAGGCCCGCGGCCAACATGCCCACCATTGGCGATCCGACCTCGCGGGTCGTGGCTGGTCCGGCTTCCAACGGCGTTGGCTCGGGCGGAGGCATTGGCTCAGGCAGCGGCGGCGGTATCGGCGTCGGTACCGGACGCGGACTTGGACCGGGCGAAGGCAAAGGCTACGGTGGCGGTCCTTATCGCGTAGGCGGCGGCGTGCAAGCTCCGCGCCCCGTGTACACGCCTGACCCTGAGTACTCGGAAGAGGCCCGCAAGGCCAAGTATCAGGGCGTAGTCGTTCTCTGGCTGGTGGTTGGCCCCGACGGCCGTCCGCGTGACATGCGGGTGCAGCGCGGACTCGGTATGGGTCTCGACCAGAAGGCGGTCGAAGCGGTGAAGCAGTGGAAGTTCGATCCCGCGACGAAAGATGGCAAGCCGGTCGCCGTCCAGATCAATGTTGAAGTCAACTTCAGACTGTACTAAGACCGATTGGGTCTGAGGAAGACAAACCGAGGAGAGGCCATTGTCACGGGCCTCTCCTACTTTTTTGCCGCGAAGACCTCTTCCGGCATGTCACTCGATCGGCGTTGGCAGCACGCGCCTCGCGGTATGGGGCTGCCATGCGGGCAAGTTTCCGGGTGATTTAGAAACGTACAGATACTGTCGGTTGCTTCCGGCGACAAAATATGCTCGAACTTGCACGCCTGCTGCTCCACCACTGCTTCATTCGATATTCGCAGCGTTTGCATGAACAACCGCTCCGCCAGTCGATGCCGGCGGATCACATCCTCTGCGCGTTGCCGGCCTCGCTCGGTGAATTGAATGGTCTCCAAGCCATGCTCCGGCGACGGCGTGGCCGGATGGATCATCTCGTGGCAGCGGTTCAACACCACCTTATGGGTATGGGGATCTTCTTCGCTATGCGCCCGACGGGTGATCAGCCCCATGCTCACCATCTTCTCGACCGCCAGCGTCAGCGGTAGGGCGCCATCGACATCCATCCGTCCGAGTTCAGCGCGCTCCCCGTTCTCCATCAGGATCCATATCTCTTCCAGAACTTCGTCAAATTGCTCCGCGTCTGTCATCCCAAACAGCTCGGACTCCGCGATGTGCCCGTGATGCAACTCCACCCGACGGTCCGCCAAGCGCGAAACCACCGTATCGTGGGTCACCATGACGATGGTTCGGCCTTGCGCGTGCAGGTCGCGCAGGATGCGGAGTACGATCTCTTCATTGTGGGCATCGAGATTTCCCGTGGGTTCGTCCGCCAGAATGATCGCCGGGTCGTTGATCAACGCCCGCGCGATGCAGACCCGCTGCTGCTCACCGCCCGATAGCTGCGATGGCAGATGGTGTACGCGGTCCCCTAAGCCGACCCGCGCCAGGGCCTCGCGCGCCTCTTTCTCATCCGTCATGCTGTGGAAGTATTGCGCCAGCATCACGTTCTCCAGAGCCGTGAGGTATGGGATGAGGTGAAATTGTTGGAAGATGAATCCGATCTTCTCGGCCCGCAGGCGGTTCAGTTCGTTCGCGGAAAGCGGCGCCAGCGCCTGACCGTCAATAAATACTTCTCCGGAATCCGGGCGGTCCAGGCAGCCGATGATATTCACTAACGACGATTTTCCCGAGCCGGACGGACCCATAATGGCCAGCCATTCACCCTTTTCCACCTTGAGGGTCACCTGGTCAAGCGCGCGCACCACGGACGCGTCCGTATCTTCCCGGGCCGGATAGGTCTTACTCACGTTATTGATGAGGATCGCCATCAGTCTCCCTTAAGCATCACTGCGGGCTCGATTTTTTGCAAGCGCAGCAGCGGCAGAGCTGCGCTGATCAACGCGACCATGACCGCGCCCAATATCACGGGCGGGAAAACCGATAATCGCGGGACCACCGCCGCATGGAAATTCAGCCGCCCGATCGCCGCCGCCGCCCCCGAACCGATGGCGAAGCCCAGCAGGGAAGCGATGAATGCCAGGATCAGTGATTCCGCCAGGAACATCATCGCGACCGCGCCTTGCGATGACCCCAACGCCTTCATCACGGCGAAATCTTTCCGACGTTCCAACACCGACGCCGTCAAACTGGAGATCACGCACACTACCACCAGCACTACGATGACGATCGTGCTGGCAAGCAGTACCGATTTCGTCTTCCCCAGCACTCGGGTCTCCGCCTCGGTCACCTGACGGACGGGCTTTGCCGAAAGCAGCGGTGCTGCCTGCTGTATGCGATTTATCGCGCCGTCCACCTCTTGCGCGCCACCCTGCACCGAAAGCTCTATCAGCGACGGGCGCACTCCCGTCCACTCCTGAAACTGTTCGTGCGGCAGGTAGATTCGGCTATCTTCCGGCCCACCGGTTCGCAAAACGGCAGTCGCGTCTAACTTGTACGCTTTGCCTTTGAATGTAAGCAGACTCGCATCATCTTCTTCTTTGAGCGCCTCCGCTACTCGCGCACCGATCAGACCACCGCTACCTTCTCCCGATACCGCCCACCATGGATTCGCCTTGCGGGCCGCTTCTGGATTGATACCCGCGACCACTACCGGACGCCCACTCTGCGTCTTCGCAATCGCGAATGCGACCGGGACCATCGCGTCTTCCGGTTTGAGGCTTTTACGCACCGATTCCAACATTTCGGCAGAAAACTCTCCGCCGTCCACTTTGGTCACCACAACATTTGCGCCAACCTTGTTGAACTCGCGGGTCAACTTGGCCTCGAGATCAACGTAAAGGTTCAACATCGCGGTTGCCACCGCCACCGCCGTCGTCAATGCCATCAGCGCGGTGAAGGTCCGGCCCTTGCGCACGGTAAAGCTGCGCATCATGACGCGCGTTGCCATCGAAGAGGAGAACGTCATGCGGCGTCACCCCTGAGCACCACGGCGGGATCGATCTTCATTGCCCGCCGGATGGAACTCGCGCTGCCGGCCAGCGTTACTGCCAGTGCCAAAAGGATCACATACGGCATGAGTACCGGCTGAAATGCCACTTCGGACTGGAAAACCGCCATTCCGATGCGCTTGGCCATCACGATCCCGGCGCCAAAGCCTACGAGCCCACCCACCAGCCCCAGGACTCCCGCCTCAGACAAGAACAGCAATACCACCGAGCCGTTATTCGCGCCCAGCGACTTCATCAAGCCAATCTCTTTGCGCCGTTCGAATAACGTCGTGGCCATGGCGGCTGATACCGCAAGGATTGACGCCACCAGCGCTCCGATCGTCACCAGCAACATCAAGCCCGCTATCTTTCCCAATAGCGCGCCTTCATTCTGTGCCACCTGCCGGATCTGTTCGGCGTGGACGTTGGGTATTGCTGCTGCGATCTGATGTGCGATCGAGTTCGCATACGGCGTGCATGACCAGCGCTCCAGCATCTCCGGCGACATGCTCTTGGGATCCCGGCGCGCAAAGTCATCTTCCGGCTTCGTCAGTGCGCTCACATACACCCGTCGCACCGCGTCCGGACGCCCGATCATCCTCTGCGCCATTGCCAACGGAACGATGACGGCATCTTCTTCAGGCCCGCCCGTGGTGACGATGCCGCTGATCTTCGTTTCAATATTGTTGAGGTAGGTGTACCCAGGGCCGGTTCGTCCAAGCTTCTTCGCCAGGCGCTCGCCGAGCAATACCTCGCTGCCTTCGTCAGATGGCCACTCGCCCTGGACCTTCCACCAAGGATGCGTGGTGCGCACGCCGGTAACAAACGTCTCGTTCTTAGTACGTAGTTCCTTGGCGAAGTATGTCCCGACGACCGGCACTGGTTCCTCGGCTCCCGCGATGGGCGCCACCGTATTCAGCATGGGCGAGAAGCCCACAATGTTGTGTGCCCAGAAGATCTGCTTCAGCTTGGGCAGGTCGTTCTCATCAATGAATGCGCCCTCGGATGCCGGTTTGAGGTTCACTCCTCCGATCTCGACGTCGAGCGTATCTTCGGCCGGAGTCACCAGGATGTTCGCACCTAACGACCGCAGTTCGCGGTTCACCTTATCGCCCACATCCACCTGCACCGCGATCATCGCCGTGACTACCGTCATTCCCAACACTACCGCCAGCCCCGCCAGCAGCTTGCGCCGGCGCTGTCGCTGAAAGGATTGGAAAAGTAACCGCGGGAACATCGTTAATCCTTTATCTGACCGGCAGAGGTTTCCAGATCAAGTTCAGCGACCGTCACTTGATCGCCGGAGATGGTGGAGACCAGCGGGATGGGATTGCAACCGCCGCCTTCGCCCACGGTGTTCGGATTGATAGGAGCATCGCAGTTCTTGCACGTCAGGCCCTGTGTGCCGGAATTATAAAAACCGACCGGCCCGCAGATGGCACAAGCATCCATGATCGTGACTACTTTCCCGTCCGGCTTCTTGTAGATGAGAAAGCGCGCGTCGTGTCCTTTTACCGAAAGGGAATACCTGCGTAATTCACCATCCCGCATCTCCCCGGTGGAGAGCGTTATCTTTCCATCCACAAAAGCCAGCGGGGTCGCCGGAGACAGCGCCGTGGTGCTCTTGGCGTAGATGAATTGCGCGGTCACTAGCAAGATAAACACGAAGGACGACACATAAACCGAAGTTGCCCAGAGCTTTTCCCGGCTCGCACTCCAGGCCGCCTTGCGCGCCTCTGCCTTCGAGACTGCATCCGGCGCCGGCTCCGCAGCCGACCGCCGCCGCTGCTCAAACAGCAGCATCAATGCCGCCAAAGCCAGGACAGTAACAAAAAAGAATATGTCGTTGCGCACAATGGGGCCGATCACCTGCATCTGCCGCTTGCTGGAAGGGAGGTACCCACTCTCCGATAACTCATGCAATCCCGAGACGACCAACTGGATCGCAACAAATATCAGAATGACGGTGGTGACGCGGAAGAACTTGCCCAGGTCAATGCGCAAACTCCCGCGCACGAACATGACCCCGAAAAGCAGCGAAAGGCCTACCCCCAACAACGTGCCCAGGAATCCCATCAGCTCCGAGGTAGTAAAGGAAACCGCCGAGAGGATCAGCACCGTCTCCACTCCTTCCCGCAGCACTAACAGGAAGGTGAACATGAACAGTCCCAGCTTCGATCCAGCGCTGGAAAATCGCTCGACCTTGTTCTCGATGTCCCGCTTCAGGTGTTTGGCGGCCCGCGCCATGAACCAGATCATGGTGACCACGAAGAAGGCCGCCACCAGCATCACCACGCCTTCAAACAATTCCGGATTAAAGCTGGTCTTCTCCAGCGCGATCGCCGCCAGGATGCTGCCCACGAGGGAAGCTCCGAGGGCCGCATAGACGGTCTTATGCAGATCTACGCGCCCGATCTTGCGCAGATAGGTAAGCACGATCCCGACGATGAGCGCAGCCTCCACGCCTTCACGCAGCGTGACGACCAGGGCCTGTAGCATGGCCTGTCCTTAATTGAAAATGAAATTCAATTTCAATTTCATATTCTACTGCCTGGCATCTTGGGGGTCAATGCGCACGGTCACGTCAGAGGGTTTTGAGGAACAACTTGGCTCGTTCCAGTAGGGGGAACAGCTTCTCTTCGGCGACAAATTCCCTGGAGTGCACGCAGCGTCGACTGCCCCGCAGCCGTACCGGGTGCTTAAGGTGGAGCATCTCGTGATACACCAGGTAATCCACCGCATAACGGGGCACGCAAGCGCGGTCAAAGACTTTGCTTACCACGATGGTGTTGTGAGCGGGATCATAGTGGCCCAGGCTTTGCCGCGAATCATGATTGCTCCACGTCATCAGCGGACGCGCCATCAGCCCGAAGAAGAACTTCTGATTCAGCTCCTCAAAGATCGCTTCCAGGTCATAATGCTTGCCCTGGGCGCTGCCAATCTTCTTGCGTCCCCGTATCTGGCGTATGAGGTGCGCCTTCTCGGTGAGGTCATGGCCCGCGATGTATCGGCGATAACGTGCCGCTTGCGCGGGGTTGATCGGCTTCCGGTAGAGCTTAGCGACCAGAATGTGCGCAATGGCATGTAGGATCGGTCGCGGGGCGCCCTCGATCAGGTCAGAAAGTCGCACCAGTATCTTGTTCTGGCGCAGCCGTATGGTGTTGTTGATGTTGGTGAAGTGATAGAACGCTACATGGAACTCCGGCATCGGGGCGCGCGGCCGCAACTCCCGGTAGCATTGCTCGAACAATTGAACCAGCTCTGGATGCTTATTCGACAAGCTGCCGGACCCTCATACCTTTACCGTACTATTTCTTTTTCTTTCCTGCCTCAGCGCGCTGGTTCTGCTCGTCCATCATCTCCCGCGCGGAGTCCAAACCGGCGTTAACGGTTTCCACGGCGGAATCGAGCGGGAACTCGATCTCCTTCATCTCGGCCGCGACCTTTGCGTCGGCCAGGTCAGTCCCCTTGATCGACCTCAGCTTTAATTGCCACTCCGTGTAGGCCTCGATCACTTCCTTCAATGGCTTGCGCAGGTCGGTCTTTTGCCGCGAGTACATATCCAGGTTGCGGTCCAGTTCCTCCGCAATGGCGTCGAAGTCCTCCAGCAGGTCATGCAGTTGCTTCGCCCGGGTCGCGGCGAGCTTCGGGTCAGCGCGCATCTGCTCGATGGCGAGCATCCGCGCGCGGGCGAATTTTATGATCAGCTTGATGCGCCTGACCGGCTCCTGCGTCACCTCGCGGAGCTGATCCACCTCGGTCTCGGTCAGCGGGTCACGCCGCCCGCGGCCCTGTGCCGCAAAAGCCGTCGTCGCGGCGAAGCTCAAAAGCAGTACCACCGCGACGGGCGGCATCCATCTTCGTGCCATGGTCGTCATCCTCGCTTCAAAAAGAATTCCAACAAGTCTTTGCGGATCGCGTCGACCTTCTCTACCGCCGCGGTCAAAGGTGGACGGTCTTCCACGGCCAGTGATCTCTCAATCTCTTCCAGTCGGCGCGCGATCTGGCGCAGATTGATCTCGGTGTCCTTGGTCTTTTTGTTCTTCAGCTTGGCCGATGCCGATGCTTTCTCCGCATACTCCAGTACCTGCTTAAGACTTTCTGAAGCGGCCTCCGGATGACCTTCATCAAACTCCCGGTTCGTCTGTTCGGTCAAGTCCCTGGCTATTTCGGAATAGATCTTGCCGCGGTCATGCTCCTTCATCGACTCCGCTTTCGCTTTCAGCTTGTCGATCTCGGTAGGCGCAGTTGCGCCGGACTGGTCTTGGCCCGCGGCCGCAAGCCCGGTAAGCGCCGCCAAAAGGATGAGGGTCCGCATCTTCACTTCTTCTTTTCCTCCGGCTCGATGGCTATCAGCCGATGCCGGGCCTGCCATTCCTGGTCCGGGAACTTGCCATTCGCCGCGGCCAGGAACTGCCGATAATTCTCCGCCGCCTCTTTGAACGCCTTCAAGTTATCGTAGGACGTGGCCCGTAAAAAATATGTTGCCGCAGTCTCCGGTGCGAACTTTGCTCGCTCCTCCAGAGCGCGGATTGTCAGTGCGTAGTTTTTGTTTTGCGCCGTCACCACCGCGAACTCGCCGTAAGTGTCCGCGTGCTTCGGTTCCAACTTGATGGCTTCGAAGAATTCGGCCTCGGCTTCAGGAAACTTCCGCTGTTTGGTAAGGATGCGCGCCAAGTTTCGATGTGCCAGCACGTCGCTCGGCGAAGCT